>JBOGKW010000046.1:0-19780 GCA_050746205.1 Terriglobales bacterium
CCGGGGCCCTGGACCGCATCGCCGGACTGAAATATTTCAATGTCTTTGGGCCGAACGAATATCACAAGGCGGAGATGCGCAGCATGGCGCTGCGCGCCTTCGAGCAGATCCAAAGCGTCGGCCGCGTACGCCTGTTCCGCTCCGAGCGGCCGGAGTTCGCCGATGGCGACCAGGAGCGCGATTTCATCTATGTGAAAGACGCCGTGGCCCTGACCGCGTGGTTTCTGGACCATCCCGAGGCCAACGGTATTTTCAATATCGGTTCCGGCCAGGCGCGCACCTGGAACGATCTAGCCCGGGCCGCTTTCGCGGCTTTGCGGCGGCGGCCAGCGCGGGTGGAGTATTTCTCCATGCCCGCCGGGCTGCGGGACAAGTATCAATACTCGACCATCGCGGAGATGCGCCGCCTCCTCGCCGCGGGCGGTCCCGCTGCCCGCTGGAGCCTGGAGTCGGCGATGGCCGATTACCTCCAAAATTACCTCTGGCCCGGCCACCGCCGCCTGGCCGAGGTCCCGCCCATGCCATTGCCGCCCGCCGAGCTTGCCACCGAGGCCGGGCCGAGCCCTCAGTCCGCCACCACCGCCTCAAGCTCGTAACGGACCCAACCGGCGTGGGGCCCCGTTCACAGCCACCCGGCCTACCGCGCGGCGGCGCCGGTTCCAGCGCCGCTGGCGGCAGCTTGAAAGGGCAGGTACGCCGCGCCCAGCAAACCCGCCTCCGCCCCAAGGTGGCTGGGTTCGATGCGCGTTTTGGTGGCGCGATAGACCACGGACCGCTTTTGCACCTCGTCCATCAGATACGCCTCGAACGCGTCCCAGGCGCGCGCCACGCCGCCTGCCAAGATATACAGCGGCAAGTTGAAGATGTTGATCAGGTTGCCGATGGCCACGCCCAGCGAACGGCCCACCAGTTCGAAGATCTCCCGCGCCACCCGATCCCCTTGCTGGGCGGTGATGTAGATGATTTCCGCTGTCAGCTCCCCCACCTCCTCGGCGGCGCGGCGCAGCGCCGGGGAGCGGCCCACATTGATGGCGGCGTGCGCCATGCGCAGGATCGCCGTGGCCGAGGCATAGGCTTCAATGCAGCCCAGGTTGCCGCAGCCGCAGAGCGCTCCGTTGGGGTCAATGGTCATATGTCCCAGCTCGCCGCCCATGCCGTCTTGCCCATGCCAAATCTTGCCGTCCAGAATGATGCCGCCGCCGATGCCGGTGCCCAGCGTCAAAATACACAGGCCGGAAACGGCCTTGCCCGCGCCCACCCAATGCTCGCCAAGGGCCGCGGCGTTGGCGTCGTTTTCCAGGATGACCGGCGCGTTCAGTTGCTTTTCAATGTCATCGCGCACCGGAAAGTCGTTCCAACCGGGCAGGTTGGGGGACTGCCGGATCATCCCGGTAGCCAAGTTGATCACCCCGGGCACGCCGATGCCAATGCCCGCCAATCGTGCCCCGCGCATCCGGCCCTGAAGATCGCGAATCGCGCCGCACATGTCGGCGATGACCCGTTCCCGGCCTTCCTTGACCTCGGTGTCTAACGCAATCTTCTCCAAAACCTCCCCATCAGGGCTCACAGCGGCGATGCGGAGATTGGTGCCGCCTAAATCCACACCGATGCTGAATGCGTTGGCTTGGCTCATGGCACTCCGATTTTACCTTGCAAAACTGGCTTGCCCGTGTCGGATTCCATAGCCAAGCACCGCCAGCTCAACCTAAAATACTCGCCACATGCCCGAATCCGCTGGCGGCACCTCCACCCCCACCTCCACGTCCACGGCCGGCGGTTTGGTGAAGAGCCTGTCGCTGCTCCAGGCCTCCGCCTTCAACATGTCCAACATGGTGGGGATCGGCGTGTTCCTCACCATACCGCTGATCCTCAACGCACTGCCTGGACCGCAGGCGCTGCTGGGCTGGCTGGTGGGCGCGTTCCTGGCGATCTGCGATGGCATGATCTGGTGCGAGCTAGGCGCCGCTCTGCCGGGCTCCGGCGGCTCCTACTTGTATCTGCGCGAGACCTTCGGGCCGCGCCGCTGGGGCCGGCTGATCGCCTTCCTCTTCATCTGGCAGTTCATCCTGAGCGGCCCGCTGGAGATCGCCTCCGGCAGCATCGGCTTCGCCCAATATTCCCGTTACTTCTTTCCCCACATGGCGGTGGCCTGGCAAGGGCTGCTGGCCGCCGGCGTGGCCCTGGCGGCCATGTTGCTGGCGTATCGCCGCATCGAGAGCGTGGGCAAGATCACCGTTGTGCTGTGGGCCGGCATGATGACCGCCGTAGGCATGACCATCCTCGCCGGCTTCACGCATTTCTCCGCCCATCAGGCCTTCCACACCGGCCAGCCGTTCCATTGGAGCGGCGCCACCATGATGGCCTTGGGCGCGGCCATGGCCTTCGTCATTTACGACTTCCTCGGCTACTACGTCGTCTGCTACATGGGCGAGGAAGTGCGGGAGCCGGAGAAGACGATTCCCGGTTCGATCATCATCTCCGTGTTGGCGATCACGGCGCTGTATTTCGCCATCCACCTGGCCATCACCGGCGTCTTGGGCGTCACCGCCGCGCGGCATAGCGCCTATGTCGCCTCCACGTTCATGAAGGCGGTCTGGGGCGCGCATGCGGCGGCCATTCTAACGGCGCTGATCTTGTGGACCAGCTTCGCTTCCACCTTCGCCCTGATGCTGGGCTATTCCCGCATTCCCTATGCGGCGGCGCAGGACGGCTACTTTTTCCGCGCCTTCCAGCATGTCCATCCCAAGGGCAAGTTCCCGGACCTGTCGCTGCTGGTGCTCGGCGCCGTGACCATCGCCGTCAGCTTTGTGCCCCTGGCGGCAGAGATCGCCATCCTGCTGACCTCGCGCATCCTGATTCAGTTCCTGGCCCAGGGCGTGGGGGTCTTCCTGCTGCATAAGCACTATCCACCCGCACGGCGCCCCTTCCGGATGTGGCTGTATCCCGTGCCGGTGGTGCTGGCCATGGTGGGCTGGGTCTACGTCTTCACCGCCTCCGGCAACACGACCTTCGGGACCATGACGCACTCGAATATGTTCTGGGGCGTAATCAGCCTGGTGGCGGGCATCCCGGTGTTCTTCTTCTGGGCTTGGCGCATGCGCTTTTGGCCCTTTGAGCGCCCCGCCGCCGGCCAGCCAGCGCTGGAGGCGTAATCCGCGCGGTCCCAGATCGGGGCCTCATTCGCGGCAACTTGGAGACGCCCCGAGCGCCAGCGGGCGCGCCTTGCCGGCCGTCGAAGCCCAGCCGCAGCGACCAGCGGGAGCGTCCAGGATAGGGCGGCTGAGCCGCGGGGGTTTAGATCGGCGCCGGCAGCCCCAGCGCTTGGCGGTGTTGCCGCATGCCCTCCTGCTGGTGCGTCTTCATGCGTAACGCCGAGCGCGGCTGCGCGGTGCAGGGAAGGATGAAGCCCGCCTGTCGGTCTTCTTCGAAGTAGCGGCGGGCGGCGGATTGATCCACCTCCCCCGGGCCCTCCAACCTCGCCGCGCAGGTCAGGCACCAGCCGATGCGGCAACGCGAGGGTAGGTCAATGCCGGCGCGGCCGGCGGCCTGCCAAAGAAATTGATCCTCGGAGACGTCAATGGTGAACTCCCCTTGCGGCGTCTCGTAGATGACGGGGAAGCTCCGAGCCACCCTTCATGCTACCAGCCGTAGCCGCCGCCCACCGAAACCCCCACCTGAAGCGGCGTCCAGAATTGGCCGCTGAGCCGCGTTACGGTTGATACCCAAGGTAACTGCGCCGGAACACCGCCTTCTGCGCCGGCGCCAGTGGCGTCATCCGTACCTCGATATGGTGGATGGCGAGAACCGAACCCAGGTCGTTGGGGATGTAGTAGAGATGATAGATGGCGCGCAACGCATTGCCCACTTCGCCCAACCGCTGGTCAAACTGCCGATCATTGCGGGCGTGCAAATCTAAGCCGCCGGTGGCGTGAACATAATTCCATTGCCCGGACCGGAGTTCGCTGCCGATGGCCTGGACGACAGGAAAGATCAGCGCGCCCAGGTTCATCGTGTCATCGGCGGGCGGGGTCGGATTGCCCCGGTCGCCGACCGGCGGCACGGGCTGTTCGCTCTGCGAGCCGGCGCCGGTGCCGTTGGTCTCGGGGTTGAGCGGGGTTTCCGGCGCCGGGCCGCGCGGAATCGGCGCGTAGACGCGGAAGATGGGGATGGCGTTTTCCATGGCGCTTTCCACCACCTCGCGCCCCGTCGGCCCGACGCGCGCGGCGGATTGGGTAATCACCAGCACCGCCCGCGTCCGCGAGGCGGGCTGCTGGCGCAGCCGCAGCAAGGCTAGTTCCAAGGTGTCGTCCAGGCTGGTGCGCGTGGGGCCCAGCTTGAGCCGATGGAGCGTTGCGACCAGCGTCTGGGCGCCGTGGCGAAAGTTGGAGACTTCCTTGGGCATATCGCCGGGGATAAAGACCGCCGCCCGCCCACCGCGACCGACCAGCATTTGCGAAATGACCTGCGCCGCGCGTTGCGCCTGCGCCAGCGCCGCCCATTGCCGGGTGTCCACCACCACGGCCAGGGAAACCGGGCGCTGAGCGGAATCAAAGGCCGATAGTCGTTGGGGTTGGCCATCATCCAGCAGGCGAAAATCATCACGCGGCAGCGCCGGCACCGCTTCACCTTCCCGGTTGAGGGCAATCACCGGCACGTCCACGACCGTCACGCCGGTGACGATGGTGGGCGGCTTTGGCGCCTGCTGGGACTGGGTTTTTGGGGACGAATGGGCGGTCTGTGCCTGTGGCGTTTGGGCCCCCAGCCCCACCACGGCCGCCAATACCACGGCCAGCGCCATGCCCCCGCGCTCCGGCCGCCACCACCTGCGTCTACCCTCTTTTGTCGCCATTCAAGTCAACCTTACCCCATCCACTACCGGAATGGGACGAAGCGGGCCGCCAGCGCTGGGCCGGTGCGGGGGTTGGCCGCAACCGGCCGTACGGTAACCTAAGCCTAGCCGGATCAATCAGTTGCAGGTGGTATAACAAAACTAGGTGATGCCGCCGCCGCCCGGCTGGCGCAGGGGGATGGGATGGAACTAGAGCTGACGGCCGAACAGCAGGACTTGCAGCGCACCGTCCGCGCCTTCGCGGAACAGGAGATCGCGCCGCATGTCATGGAGTGGGACGAGGCCCAGGCCTGGCCTGGAGAAGTGATCGCCCAACTGGGGAAGATGGGCCTGCTGGGGATGTTGTTTCCGCCCGATTTGGGCGGCGCCGGCATGGGTTATGCCGAATATGCCATCGCCCTCGAGGAACTGGCCCGCGTGGATCCCAGCGTGGCGCTCATCGTCGCCGCGCACAATTCCCTCTGTTGCAACCACATCTTCTTGTTCGGCAGTGACGACCAGAAGCGCCGCTACCTGCCCAAGTTGGCTCGCGGCGAATGGATCGGTTGCTGGGGCCTCACCGAGCCCGGCGCAGGCTCCGACGCCGGCGGCACGCGCACCACCGCGGCGCGCAACGCGCAAGGTTGGGTCGTCAATGGCGCCAAGACCTTCACCACCAATGGCCACCACGCCGATGTGTGCGTGGCCATGGCCTTGACCGGCAAGCAAGCGGGCAAGCATGGCATCTCGGCCTTCATCGTGGAGAAGGGAACGCCCGGGTTTCGCGCCGGCAAAAAAGAGAACAAGCTCGGCATGCGGGCCAGCGACACCGCGGAGATGATCTTTGCCGATTGCCACCTCCGCGCCGACGCGTTGCTGGGCGCCGAAGGCGAGGGCTTCGTGGACGCCCTGCGCGTGCTGGATGGCGGCCGTATCGGCATCGCCGCCCTGGCGGTCGGCCTGGGCGCCGGGGCGTTGGAGGCGGCGCGCCGCTACGCGCTTGAGCGCCGCCAGTTCGGCAAACCCATTGCCGAGTTCGAAGCCGTGCAATGGAAGCTCGCCGACATGGCCACGGAAAATGAAGCCGCCCGCCTGCTCACCCGCCGCGCCGCCGCCCTCCGGGACGCCGGCCAGCCGGTGACCCGCGCCGCGGCGATGGCCAAGCTGTTCGCCAGCGAGGCGGCGGTGCGCGCCGCCAACGAATGCGTGCAGATCCACGGCGGCTACGGCTTCATCAAGGAGTACCCCGCCGAGAAGTTCTACCGCGACGTCAAACTCTGCACCATCGGCGAGGGCACCAGTGAGATTCAGCGCCTGGTCATCGCCCGGGAGCTGCTCCGCGGCTAGCGTGCGGCCGCCCCCGCCTGTTGGCGCAGCCCGTGGAAGCCCTATCCACGGTTCGGGCGCTGGCGCGCCTGCAGGGCGGCAGGGCCGCGAAGGGCCACGGCGCGCCTACCCGGCGCCTAGCCTGCGGCTGGCGCTTCGCCGGCCAGCGTTTTGGCCGGCGCGGTGATAGGGGATTCCCGGCTGGCAGCGCCCGGCATGGCTCCCGCCAGCATCAGCACCGTCCCGCAATACATGAGCGTGTCCGCCGCGTAGTTGATTCCCGTCAGGCTGGTGTGCTCCGCCACGGCCATCGGGACATAGACCACCAGCACCACGAATAACGCCACCGCCGCCACCGCCGTCGCCGCCGCCCGGGTGCGCTTGCCCGCCAGCAGCAAAGCGCCGCCGCCCGCATAAACCACCGCCGCCAGGTAGGTCCAAACCGCGTGCCCGAAGATCCATGCCGGCGTCATCGCTTCGAGCGGGATGCCGGGGACATGATGGCTGTGCAAGAACTGCTCCACGCAGTAAAACACCACGCCGATGCCGATGAAGTATCGCGCCACCGTCGCCGCCGCGCGCCCCCGCCGCCCGCGGCCCATGGCGCCCAGGCTGGCCGCCAGCGCCAGCGCCCCAGCGCAAAAAGCCAGCTCCCGCAGCGCCAGCGCCGCCGCGAAACGGCTGTGAAGGTCCTGCGCCCACCCGGGCAGGTCCATCAGCAGCACGAAAAGAAAAAACGTCAGCGCCAGCAGGCTCGCCGCCCATCGCGCCGCCACCTTTGTCGCCAAGCTCAGCCCGGCGCCGATGAAGCAGGCGCCGACGACATACGCCCAAAACACATGCCATGGAAGCCACCCCGGCACCAATGCGGCGATGTCCCGCGTAGTCGTAAAATGTTCGGTCCCAAACGCCGCGATCGGCGCCGCGTAAAACACCGGCCCGAATAAAATCAACCGCTCCCATCCCCGCGACTGGCGCCATTCGCCACGGGCGAAAATCAGCCCGGCGCCGAGCACGAGGATCACTGCGAATACCGCGTACGCCACAATCACCGGTTCAGGCATAGTGACCGCCGTCGAGCGAAACTTTTAGCCAGCGGCGATGCCGCCGGCCGCCGTCGGCCCCCCCCGCCGCCCCCGCCATCATCCTCCAGCCCGGCGCCATTTGCACCCCATTTGCACTTCTAGAGCCGCCAGCTCCGGGCAGCAGGGCGAGGGAAGCGCGGCTGTGGGGCAGCGGGCAGGCGGCCCCAACTGTCGCGCCGTCGCTCGTCGCGCCGTGGGGTGACACTCCCGCCCGGCGTGCTGTCGCCCTCCGGGCGGCGGTGTTGGGCGGAGCAGGCATCCCGCTCACCCTGCCTCTGCGTCCGATGGCGAGAGGCCCGGAGGCCGTCCCAGCACGCCATGCTAAACTCAAAAAAGTCGCGTCCCGTGCGGGGACGTAGTTCAGCTGGTTAGAACGCCGGCCTGTCACGTCGGAGGTCGCGGGTTCGAGCCCCGTCGTCCCCGCCACCTATCTCACTGAATCTGCTGGATTGGGGGTGGGCGGCCCCCGCGGGTTTTGGGCGACCTGCCATCATTCGCCATCGTCTCCGCGAGCTTTGCGACCGTCCCCCGCTGCGAGTCCGGCAAAAGGGTTGTGTAGATTTCGAGCCCGGTGGACAGCGGCAAGGGGATGGTGTAGCTTTCGAGCGTGGTGGGCATGCAAGCGTGCCCGAGTTGGGCCCGGCCGGACGCAATGCTCCGCTCCGCCGGCGGTGAGCCCTTTGGCAGCCGGGCTGATAATCTAACTGCGAGCATTTGCCGGCTGACTTAAGTTATATGCATCGCCAGGTTGCTAGGACTGCGAGCCGGAGGCGTAGGCTCCCCGCTGCGGCATGGATCCTGCTGTTTGGTCTAATCGCCGGCGGTGCCGCTCCGGCGCAGACGGCGTCCGGAGAGCTCAGCGTTCCGCTGGAGGTCGTTGCCATCGCCGGTGGGGGCACGGCGACTCCTGGCTCCGCGCCGTCGCCCGCAGGCGGCGTGGCGCTGGCGCAGCCTGGCGCGGTAGCGCGCGACGCGGCCGGCGACGTGTTCATCGCCGACACCGGCCGCGGCGAGATTGAGGAGTTGACGGCGGGGAAGATTGAAGTCATCGCCGGCGGTGGGGCAGCCATGCCGGGAGCGGCGCCGGCCGCCGCCACGAGCGTTAGCCTATCTAGTCCCGCCGGCGTGGCTAGCGCCGGGGGCGATGTCTACATCGCCGATACCGGGCACGGCCTCGTTGAGGAGGTCGACGCGAGCGGGATGATTACCGTGGTCGCGGGCGGCGGGACAACCCCGCCAGGCCTTTCCCCGGAGCCGGCTACGCAGGCGAAGTTGGCAGCGCCAGCGGGCCTGGCGACGGACGCCGCCGGCGATCTGTTCATCGCCGACGCCGGGGCCAACGTCGTTGATGAGCTGACCGCGAGCGGGCAGATCGTCGTGTTCGCCGGCGGCGGCACGACGGTCCCGACCACCACCGCTCCCATCTCCCCAACCGGCGCGGAACTGAGCGATCCCATCGCGCTGGCCAGCGACGCGGCCAGCGATCTGTATATCGCCGACCGCGGCCACGGCATTGTCGAGCGCGTGGATGCGGCCACCGGTTTGCTGGCTTTGTTTGCCGGGAATGGAGTCGCCGCACCCACGACGACGCCGGGCTCTCTCAACAGCGTTCGCTTGGCCGCGCCGTCGGGCTTGGCCGTGGGCCCGCGAGGCAATTTATGGATTGCCGACGGCGCCGGTCACGTGCTGGAGGCGCCGGCGGCCACGGGACAAATCTTGGTTGTTGCCGGCGGCGGCGCGACGGCCCCGAGCGACGCTCCGGAGCCGGCCACCAGCGCCCAACTGCCGGCGACCGGAACTATCGCCCTAGGCGCGGGACCTGCCGGTGGCCTGCTGGTCGCCGACGGCGGAGACAATCTGGTGGAGAGCATTGCAACCAACGCAATCTTTCCTCCCACCCCAGTTGGCGCCACGGTGAGCCAAACCGTGGCCATCCAACTGACGCAAGCGACTCCGATTTCGGCCATTGTTCCCGTCCCCGCCGGCAGTACGGAGTTCACGGCCGGGGCGGTGACTGGCTGCGCCACCGACGGAACAACTGCCAATGTTGCCGGCGCGATCTGCCTGGTGACCGCGACGTTCCACCCTGGCGGCCCGGGAATGCGCGCCGGCAGCTTGGCTGTGGAGGATAACGGACTGGCGGTCGGCACGGTGGGCCTGTACGGCTTAGGCCAAGCGCCGCGGGTGTCCGTTGGTCCCGGCGCGCTCACTCAGATCGGCGGCGGCGGAACGGCCATTCCCACCACCACCCCGGAACCGGCGGCCTCCGCCCAGCTAGAAGCGGATGCGGTGGCTGCGGCGCCAGGTGGCCAGGTCTACATCGCTGACGCCGGTCAGAACTTGGTCGAGAAAATGAACCTCGCCAGCGGGCAGATCGCCGTCGTGGCTGGCGGGGGCAGTTCGTATCCTGGGTTTGGGGCCCAGCCGGCACTGAGCGCCGAGCTGCGTTTTCCCTTCGGCGTAGCCGTGGACGGCGCTGGCAACCTTTACATCGCCGATTGGGGCAATGGTTATGTGGACAAGGTGGATGCCACCACCCAGGAACTGGCCGTGGTCGCCGGCGGCGGGACTGTGCCGCCTGCTCCCGGCGATCCCGAACCCGCTACCAGCGCCCGTATCTTTCCTTCGGGCATCGCCGTGGACGCCCAGGGGGACATCTACATTGCCGACAGCGGCAACAACCAAATCGAGCGCGTGGACGCGGCCAGCGGGACCATCACCGTCATCGCCGGCGGCGGCGCAACCGTTCCCACGTTCACGCCGGAGCCGGCCACTAGCGCCAAGCTCTTTTCGCCCTACGGCCTGGCGTTGGGTCCAGCGGGTCAGCTCTATATTGCCGATTGGGGCAACAATCTGGTGGAAAAGCTGGACCTGGCCACGGGCAGCATCGCCGCCATCGCCGGTGGCGGCGGAACGCCACCGACCACCACTCCCGAGCCCGCCAGCGAGGCCGCGCTGTATGCGCCGTATTGGGTCGCAGCCGATCCGGCTGGCGACGTCTTTGTCTCCGATTCGCTGCATAACCAAGTGGAGGAGGTGCCCGCGGCCAGCGGTCAGATTCAGGTGATTGCGGGTAGCGGCTCGGCATCGCCGGGCGCAACGCCCCAACCGGCCGCCACGGTCGCCGTTGCCGATCCCGAGGGCCTGGCGTTCGATGCCGCCGGCAATCTCTTTTTGATCGCCTACACCTCCACCAGCGGCAGCAGCGCCATTGTGGACGAGATCCAACCCACCGCGCCGCCGCTTGTGTTTCCCGCCACCGCTATCGGCAGCTCCAGCGCCAGCCAGTCCCTCAGCATTACCAACACCGGTAATCAGACGGCGACGCTGAGCGGCTTGACCGCCGCGCCAGATTTCCCCAATCAGCCCGCCGGCACCTGCGCCCTCGCTCCCGATAGCGGGCAAACACTGCCCGCGGGCGCCAGCTGCTCCCTCGCCTATGCCTTGGTCCCGACCACGGCGGGGACGCTGCAGGAGACCGCCGTCCTAAGCGACAACTCCCTGAATGCCGCGGCTGAGCAGAACATCTCGCTGAGCGGAAACGGGCTGGGGCCGGTGGCGGCGGCGGCGCCCGCCGGGCTGACATTTCCCGCCACCGGCGTGGGTGTAACCGCCGCGGCTCAGACCGTCACCCTTTCCAACAGCGGCAACGAACCGCTCGGCGTCTCCGCCATCCAAGGCAGCGGGGACTTTTCCGTCACGAAC
Source organism: Terriglobales bacterium (assembly GCA_050746205.1). Lineage (GTDB taxonomy): Bacteria > Acidobacteriota > Terriglobia > Terriglobales > SCQP01 > JAKAUF01. The sequence goes on from JBOGKW010000046.1 coordinate 10,945, forward strand.
GATTGCGGCGCCGCGCTCCAGGCGCGGGCGCAATGCGCAATTAGTGTCGCATTCAAGCCGGCGGCAACCGGCAACCGCACTGGAACCCTGACCGTCCGCGACAACTCTGGGAATGACGCCAGCGCGGTTCAAAGCGTTGCCTTATCCGGCCAGGGCGTTGCGGATGTGGCGCTTGCGGCGGCCCCTGGCGCCCCGACTTCGCAGTCGGTGGCCGCGGGCCAGACCGCGCAGTTTTCTTTGACCCTTGCCCCCCAGGGCGGATTCACCGGCGCCGTCGCCTTGGCTTGCTCGGTCGCACCGGCCACGCCGACCGTGGCTTGTAGCCTGGGCGCTGACAGCGTGACACTTGCCGCGGGGACAACTGCGAAGCTCACGGTGACCGTCACCACCATCGCCGCGAGCATTTTCGCTCCTGCCCGGAGCGGCGGGCCCGGCAACGACGCCGGGATCTTGCTGCTGCTGGCGGGGGCATTGCTGGGGCTCGGCGTTGCGGCCAGGTTCTACCGGCGGCGCGTGCCGGCGTTAGCCAGTTTCGGCCTGGCGCTCGTGCTGGTGTTAGCGGCCTGTGGAGGCGGCTCGACGGCGGCGGCGCCCGCCGCCCCCAGCCATCCGGGCACTCCGCCTGGAACTTACCAGCTCACGGTGACCGCCGCCGGACCGGGCGGCAGCCAGCAGATTCCGCTCACGCTGACGGTCCAATAGCACGGGGCGGTTCAGGAACCTGTTCGCGGTCGCCGACTTCATTCACCGGGTCTTTTGTGGTGGCGAGCGCAGGCGCAAAGAGAATTCGCGGCAACTTGGAGACGCACCGGGCGCCCGCGGACGTTCGTTGCCGGCCGGCCCACCCCAGCATGCGCCGCTGCATGCTGGGGTGGAGCGGCGCGCTTTGGGGTGGGACCAGCGGGAGCGTCCAGAATGGGGCGGCTGAGCCGCCTGTTAATCCGCCGTCCCTCCGCGACGACCCGGCGACTGGCTCCTTCACGGGAAAGCGCGTTCGGTCTAGAAGCCGAACACCGTCAGCCCGCGGCCCTTGTCCCTGCCCCGCTTCCGAGCCTCAGTTCCCAGCTGAACCGGAGGCAGCGACCGGCGCCACGGTGGGGATGGGCTTTCGCCGCTTAGCCGTCTTCTGGTGGCGGTGGTTTCCGCCGGAGCCGCGCTCATAGACCAGCGCCCGAGGCGATTTCGCCAGGCCCATCAAGGCGCCGGCGCCGGCGCCGAGGGCGCCGAACAACGCGCCAGTAAAGGCGGCGCCTGCAACCTTCCGGCATGGTTGGTAACCGTAAAACGCGCCGGGCGCAGGCGGGGGGCCGCAATCGCCATCGGCAAGCTGCGCGCCCGCGATGGTCCCAATAATCTCCCCGAAGCCAAAGCCGACCCAGGCCTCGCGAAGCTTGTGGGTATTGCCGGTCAGGAAAAGCGTTCGGATCCGCGCCCGGCTGATATACCGTATCGTGCTTGGCGTTCGCAGGTCTATGCCGGAGGCGGAAACCGCCACTAACGTGCCTTTGACCGTCACGCCACGCGCCAGTCGAACCTCGACCGGCGATCCCGCGGCCAGCCCCTGAACCGCCGCCCACGAGTTCGACTGCGCCGCGGCGCAGGTACAAAACGCGAACGCGCAAAAAAGAACAACCGCACCTCTCATCGCCGCCTCCTGTTTACGCCCCGCGGCATCCGGCCAAGGGCGATCAGCGCGCCGCCCACGGCCACGCTCGGGTGCACCGCGCCCATGCGCGGTTGAGCGATCAAAGCTGTTCACCGGTGCCGCGTGCCTCTCCCGCAGTCACGCCGCCCTGCGCCCGGCTGACCCGACCGGGTCCGCCGGCGCCGCGCTAGCTGTTGGCTTGCTCTGCTTAGGCGCCTTCCGGCCGCGGTGAGTTCGGCTGGAATCCTGTTGATAGACCAGCGTCCTCGGCCGACGCAACCCGCCGGCCGCATCGCCGACGGCGGCGCCGATGATGCCCCAAACCGCTGCCCACGCAGCTGCTCCTTTCCCCTGAATTGCCGGGCACGAGGGGTTGCCGTTGCCACCGGGCCCGGTGTAGCAATTGGCTACACCGGCGCCATAGACGGAACCGGCGGCGGCGCCGACCGCAAAGCCGACCCAGGCATCACGGTCGGCTACGGACTTCCGCATCAAGTAAATCTTTGCGACCTGCGCCCTCGGGACATACCGCGACGCGTCGGGCGACGTGCGCAGTTCCACGCCGGACGCGGATGCCGCCACGAACTTCCCTTTCACCGTTGCACCGCTCGCCAGCCGCGCCTCGACCTGCGATCCAGCGGCCAGGCCCCGAACGACTACCCAGGAACTGGACTGCGCCGCGGCGCACGCGCAAAAGACGAGCGCCCAACCAATCGCGGCAACTTGGAGACGCCCCGAGCGCCAGCGGGCGTTCGTCGCCGGCCGCCGAGGCCCAGCCGCAGCGACCAGCGGGGGCGTCCAGAATAGGGCGGCTGAGCCGCCAGCCACGACGCCTCGAGCCAGGACGCGACTCGTCGCCGCCCCCCGTTTACCCGGAATAATCATTTTGACAGTCCCCGACGCCGCCAGTATATTCCGGCGGTATTGCTGCGTGTTAGGGGCCGAGGACGCAGCCAACGACCGTCTGGAGCGGGACATTGCCGAACCGCTGACGCGGCCCGTGGAGCGGCGCGCTTTGGGGTGGGATCAGCGGGAGCGTCGAGAGCAGCGCGGCTGAACCGCGAGCCAGCTGCCCTGAGGACGGGTGGCCGGTCGCGGGCGGTCGGTGGGCCCCGCTACGATCCCTGCCGCCGCCTTGGGGGCCATTCGAGCGGGCCACGGAGCAGCTCCAGCCCAACCGCGAAGCCCTGCGTCGCCTGCTGGCGGTGGCAGTACACGACACGAGCGACAGCGACGAATTTGCCGCCTTGGGCCCGCACCAGGATGCGCTCGTTTGGCTCCCAGTAGGAGCCGGCGATCACCCCTGCGCCGTGCGGGCTGAGGTTGACGACCGTGACCGGTTCCTCGCCACCAGCGCCGGGCGCGTGCCTCAGCGTGAACTGGACGCTTGCGGCCATCCGCAACCCCACCCGCCCGTTCGGTCTTTGCCATTGGCTTGCCAAGACGAGAGCCCTCCTGCGGCTTGCGCGGTACTCAAATTGCCGGGGGCCCCACCTCGGGCGATGCTCCAACGCGCGACCTGCCGCAAGCGAGCGTCTCCCCTACCCTCGAGCAAACTTCGTAAGAAGATATGGCACGCCCGGGTGCAATGCAATCCGGGTCATGGGGTAATGCTCCGTAAAGGATCCCGCTAGAGATGCCGCTGCCGGCAGCGGCCGGCTTCAGCCCTGCGCAATTTCTTGCACCCTTCGGCACGGTTGACAAGCCGGGCGTGTCGCGCGGCTGGCGCTTGCCGCAGGCGCCTATCGGTAGCCCGAAACCACCACACCCCGTGTGCGCGGGCGGCGCCTATGGAACTCACCGCGTTCCTCGCTGAACCCTCACGTCGGAGGCCGCGGGTTCCAGGCCCCTCGTTCCTGCCAGACCTCCGGAACTCCTAGGCCATGGAGCGCACGGCCGGCCCGGCGGGCCTGCATTCAAACGGGGCCGTCAGGTAGCATCCTTGAAGATTGTTGCCGGATCGGCGCCCGTGGCCTGGCGGGCGGGCAGCAGTAGAGCGAGCGCGGCGACCGCGAGGAACAGTGCCGAGTAGCCGGCGATGATGGCCGGGTCGGCGTGCGCCATGCCGAACAGCAGGGAGGCGGCCAGTCGCCCCAAGGCGAGCGCGCCGGCGATACCCAGGATTAGGCCGGCCAGCACCGGCCCGATGGCGTCGCGCAACACCAGCGCCAGCACATCGCCGCGGCGTGCGCCGAGCGCCATGCGAATGCCAAGCTCGCGCCAGCGTCGGCGCACGCTGTAGGCCGCCACGCCATAGATGCCGATGGCGGTCAGCACCGTGGCCAGCGCGGCCAGCAATAGCAGCAACGTCGCTCCCATACGCGCGGCCCACAGCGAACGGTGGATAGCCTCGCCGGCGGGCTCCAATTGCGTAATCGCCAACTGCGGGTTCGCCGCCTCCACCGCCTGCCGCATCTCCTGCACGACGGCGGACGGGCGGGCGGTGCGTACAGCCAACCCGAGCGCCGTGGCCGGCTCCTGTGCCAGCGGCAGGTAGGCGAGCGCCACCGGCCCTTCGGAGAGCGAGCCAACCACGCTGTCCGCTGCCACACCCACGACTTCGGTAGGCCGGGTCTCGCGGTGGAAATAAATGAGCTGGCCGACGGGATCGCGCCCCGGCCAGGCCTGGCGCGCAAACGTGCGGTTGACGATCATGACCCGCGGGGCGGCGGCGGTGTCGGTGGGCAGAATATCGCGGCCGGCCAGCAGCGGGATGCCCATCGTGCGGAAAAAAGAGTCCGGCGCGATGGATTCCACGGCGGCAACGCGCAGGCCCACGTGGCCGCTGCGGGCCCGCCCGGCCAGACGATAGCCGCGCGCGACAGCACTGGCGGCCATCGGCGTTCCGGAGGCCAGCGTTGCCGAGGTAACCCCGGGGAGCCCGCGCACGTGCCCGAGCAGATTGCGCTCAAAAGCCAGCAAGCCCGCCGGCGCACCCGGCGCGCGAAGATCAAGGCCGGTCGAGGCTAGATCGAACCGCAGCGTGGCCAGATGGGCGGCGTCAAAGCCGGGATCGGCGCGGTTCAGGCGCCGGAGGCTGGCGAGAAACAGGCCGGCGACGACCAGCGCCGCAATCGAAAAACCCACCTCGGCAGCCAGCAGCAGGCCGCCAGCCCGCCAGCGGCCGCCCTGCGCGGCGCCAGTGGCGGCGCGCAGGGTCCGCGCTGGCGGCACGCGGGCCGAACGCAGCGCCGGCGCCAGGCCGAACAGCAGTGCCGTGAGCAACGCCATTGCCAGCGAGAACCAGAGAACCGCGCCGTTGAGGCCGGGGTGGACGGCGATGCTGCGCAGCGCCACCGGGCGATGCGCCCACAAAAGCTCCTGCGCGACCAACGCCAGCAATAAACCGGCCAGGCCCGCCAGCAGCCCCAATTGCAACGATTCGGTCAGCAACTGGCGCAGCAACCGTCCGCGGCCCGCGCCGAGCGCCATGCGCAGCGCCATTTCGGGTTGCCGCGCCTGGGCGCGGCCAAGCAGCAGGTTGGCAACGTTGCCGCAAGCGATCAGCAGCACCATGCCCACCACCAGCAGCAGCAGGATGAACGCCATCTGGTACGTGGGGCGCTGGTTGGGGCTGATTCCCGCGGCCCGCAAGGGCAGCACGGTCGCCGTCAGCGGCTGGTCATCCTTTGGGTACTGCCGCGCCAGGCGGGCCGCCGTCACCTGCACCGCGGCGTTTGCCTGTTCCACGCTGACGCCCGGCAGCAGCCGCGCCACAACGCTGAAGAATTGCGCGTTTCGCGCATTGTAGTCGAGCCCCATCGCGCCCGGCAGCAGCGCCCGGTGCATGCTCAATGGCGCCCAGAGGTCCGGGGCCTGGAGCTCCTGCGTGCCCGCAAACGCGGCGGGAGCGACGCCAGTTACCGTGAAGGGGGCGCCATTGAGCGTGATGGTGCGACCGATGATGGCGCTGTTGCCGCCGAAACGGCGCTCGAAAAAGTCGTGTCCCAGTACGGCTAGCGCGCCGCTCCCGTCGGCACCGGTCTGGCTGGCGTGAAACACGGAGCCAAGCGCGGCGCGCACGCCGAGCACGTCGAAATAGCTGCCGCTGACCACATCGGCGACGACCTGCGAGACCGCGCCGCGCCTGCCAAGCGCTACCGGGGTCTGCAGCAGGGCGTAGGAGCCGCGGAATACGCCCGGCTGGCGCGCGTAGTCGAGGTAGTCGAGATGCGACAGGGGCAGATAGCCGGTGCCGGGAATGCCGGGTGCGAGCGTATACACCGCGACCAGTCGGTTGGGGTCTTGCACCGGCACCTGGTACCGCAGGACCGCCCGCCATATGCTAAACACCGCCGTAGTCGCGCCGATCGCCAGCCCCAGCGACAGCACTGCCGCCGCCACCAGGACCGGGTGCCGCCGCCATCCCTGCCACGCGAGCCGCCAGTCGTCAAACCAAGCCGCCATCGCCGTCCATTATGCCCCGAGGTCGGCAGGCCCTCGTAACCGCCAGATGTCGCGGCATCCGGTCCACCTGTGGCTGCCCGCCGCCTCCGGCGCCCCAGGCCGGCGGCGACTCGGTGTAGACTGGCGAGCAATTGCGTAGTCACAGCGATTATTTCTGATGAAACTCACCCACCTCTTTGATCTGCGCGGGCCGTGCCGGCCGGTTTCCGGACATGCGATGCAGCGTCACCCGGCGCGGCGCGAGGGAGGGCTGCCTTCCGGTCAGCGTGGCGCCATCCTCGCCATCCGGCAGGCCGGCGCCGTCGGCGGCCTGCTCACCTTGGCGCTCGTCATCTCCTGCATTTCCGCGGGGGCGCAGTACCGGAGATGGCGGCAGCCCGCCAAACCGGGTCCCATGCTCGCTCAGGGCATTGTGCACCTGCAGACGCCCGGCTTCCGTCTCGACCTGGTGCGCTCTTCACAAACCGTCGCCGCGCTCCAGCCGAAGGGCGCAGGCGGCTTCGATTTCACGCCTAGCGACTGGCTCGTTCGCCGCTCCCGGAACGGCTACTACCAGCTAGGCGACATTGATCTCCGGCTTCGCGTCGGGTCCAGCGGCGCTTGGCAAAACTACTCCACGGCCTATCATCGCGAGCCGGTCCAGCTGCTGCCCATCCACGGAAACGAGCTGGCCTCGGCGGATCTCGCGCCTACCCTGCCGGCCAGCATTCCCGTCACTATCGTTCGCACCTGGCGGACCGACGGCGACAATCTGGCCCTGCACTTCAAGATCACCAACAAGTCCTCCCGTTCCGTCACCATCGGTTCGCTCGGCATCCCGATGGTCTTCAATAACATTCTCACCCGCCGCACCCTGGCGCAGGTGGCCGCCAAATGCAGTTTTGACGATCCCTACATTGGCGACGACGCCGGTTACGTGCAGGTCACGCGGCTGAGCGGTCACGGGCCCGCCCTCGTCATCGTTCCCGAAGGCCGCACCCCGCTCCTGGCTTGGAAGCCCATACTCAATCGCCGGGGCGCCAATGGTCGCCCCCGTATCTTCAACGACCCCACGCCCCGGAGCATTACGTTCGAGGGCTTCCACGAGTGGATGGTCTTCACCGGCGCCTACCAGCAGAACCAGTGGAAGCACGCGCGCCCCTGGAACCGGCCCGCCACCCTCACCCTGCGGGCGGGTGAGTCGCGCAGCCTCGGCCTTCGCTTTCTCCTGTCTCCCACCATCCAGGACATTCAGCAGACGCTCATCGGCCATTCCCGCCCGGTCGCCGTGGGCGTCCCCGGATACGTGCTCCCGCGCGACATTCACGCCGAGCTGTTTCTTCACTATCGCGAGCCGGTTGCCTCCATCACCGTCAATCCCGCCGGCGCCATCGCCATCACCCCGGAGGCAAAAACGCGCACCGGCTGGATGAAGTACGAGCTGCGCGGCAAAACCTGGGGCCGCGCCCGCCTGTCCGTCACCTACCGGAATGGCCTGCGCCAAACCATCAGCTACTTCGTCATCAAGCCCGAGCGGCAGGTCGTCACCGACCTCGGCCACTTCCTCATGACGAAGCAATGGTATGTGAATCCGCACGACCCCTTCCACCGCAGCCCGTCGGTGATCTCCTACGACCGGCAGGACAACCGGCAGGTCACGCAGGAGAGCCGTGTCTGGATTGCCGGCCTCAGCGATGAGGCGGGGGCCGGCTCGTGGCTGGCGGCGGCCATGAAGGAGTTCGGCCTGCCCAACAAGCATGAACTCGACAAGTACGACCAGTTCGTGGATCACGTGCTGTGGGGCCGCCTCCAGTACAAAAGCGGACCGGAAAAGTATGGCGTCCGCAAGAGCCTCTTCTATTACCAGCCGAACCTGCTCCCGCCAGGCTTTTACAGCGCCAAGTACTACTGGAGGACGTGGTCGGCGTGGAATCAAAAGCAGTCCGCGGCGGTCAACCGATCCTTCGACTATCCGCATGTGGCCGCCGCCTACTGGGCCATGTACCACCTGGCGCGAGACTATCAGGGCCTGGTGACGGACCATCCCTGGCAGTGGTACCTCGACCATGCTTACCAGACCTCGATGGCGATGGTGAAATACTCGCGCTACGACTCCCGCTTCGGACAAATGGAGGGTGATGTTTTTGTCCGCATCCTGGAGGATCTGCAACGCGAAGGCTGGGCGAAGCGGGCCACAGCCCTGCGTGCGGTCATGCAGGCGCGGGCCGACCGCTGGGACCACGAGGCCTTCCCGTTCGGCAGCGAAATGCCATGGGATTCCACCGGCCAGGAGGAGGTCTACGCCTGGACCCACTACTTCGGCTTCCATCAGAAGGCCCAGCTAACCCTCAATGCCGTTCTTGGCTTCGATCCCTCCATTCCCTCCTGGGCCTACAACGGCAGCGCAACCCATTACTGGGACTTCTTGTACGCCGGCAAGGTTCAACGCCTGGAGCGGCAGTTGCATCATTACGGCTCCGGGATGAACGCGATCCCCGTGCTTGCGGCCTACCGGCAGGATCCCAAGGATCTGTACCTGCTGCGCATCGGTTACGGCGGCACGATGGGCGCGCTGACGGACATTGATCAGCAGGGCTTCGCATCCTGCGGGTTCCACTCCTTCCCGGACATGCTCAGTTTCGATCCGTACTCTGGCGACTACGGGCCCAACTTCTTTGGCTTCGCGTTCGACACCGCCACGTACGTCACGCATAGCAGCACGTTTGGCTGGCTCGTTTTCGGCGGCAATCTATCGCAACGTCGGCACGTCATCCAGGTCACCCCGCTCGACGCCTTCCGCATGCG
>JBOGKW010000047.1:0-19537 GCA_050746205.1 Terriglobales bacterium
TCCCCAGGCCGCGCCCACCAGCGCCGCCGCCAGCGCCACCGCCCCGCACGCCCGCGCCCAAGCCAGCGGCCCTCGCCGCGCACCTCTGGGTCCTCTGCCCCACCCAGGAAGCTTTGGCGAGAGGTGGCGCTGGCCGCCTGGCGGCAGCGCCGCCACACACGGCCCGCTGGACACGGGCGCAAACGGCAGGCGAGGCGCCTGCCTCCCCCCACGACCGCCGTCGTTCCGCCTCCGCCTAGAGCGGTGCGCGATAGCCGTAAAATTCATGATCCTCGTTGTATCCGCCCTGGCCCGCGCCCAGGGCGCGGAACTCGGAGACGAACTCCACGGCGGAGATCCATTTCACTTGCTTGAAGCCGAGCTCGTTTTCACAGCGCAGGCGCAACGGAGCGCCGTGAATGATGCTGAGGGGTTGGCCGTTCATGTCCAGGGCGAGCAGCGTGAGATGGTGGCGCATGTTGGCGAGCTGGTGGACGTCATAATATTCGCCCCCCTCGCTGCCCGGCGCGAAGGAATAGAAGACCGCGTAGCGGGCGTCGGGCAAAGGCCGGGTCAGGGCCAGAACGTCCCGCATCGGCACGCCGCCCCACTCGGCCACGCCGGACCAGCCTTGAATGCAGAAGTGCTCGGTGATCTGCCGCTGCTGCGGCATGGCGCGCAGATCGGCCAGGCTGAACTCGGCGGGCGCGGCGACCAGCCCGCCGACCCGCAGCCGGTAGGCGGCGAATTGGCCGGCCACCAAGGCCTCGTATTCCGCCGACTCCGGCAGGCGGCCGTTGGGCCAGAAAAAAGGCGAGATGTCGGCGCGGGTATATTGGGCGCGGACGTCGCCCCGCTCCGCCCCACCCGCCAATCGTGCCAGCAGCAGGTGGCCGGCGCGCTGGACAAATCGCGCGTGGCGCAGGGTGAACGGCGTGGCCGAAACCCACAGGACGGCCAGCACCACCATGGCCACGGCGAACCAGGCCGGGCCGCGCCAGCTCGCGTTGTTGAAGCCCGCGAACATGTGGTTCAGGTTTTGCTTCCAGCCGGTGGCGAAGACCATGGTCACGTGCACGGCGATGAAGAAGAGAAACCAACACAACACCAGAAAATGCAGCGACCGCGCCGTCTGGCGGTGCAGGCGGCGGCCAATGGCGCCCAGGCGGTTGGCGATGGCCGGCCCCTGCAGCAGGCCCGTAGCGACGGCGAGCGGGGCGGCCACGAAGACCGTGATGAAATAGGCCAACTGCTGCAGGCTGTTGTAATACAGCCACCCATGATTCACGGGAAACCTAAGGGACAGATACTGATACGCGGTGGATACAGCATTGGGAAATACGGCCCAGCTCATCGGGACTAGGCGGCGCCACTGGCCAGTGGCGAAGAGCAGGACATAGAACACCGCGCCGTTGAGGACCCACAGGAGATCGCAGCTGAAATGCCACCAGCGGGCCAGGCCGACCGAGTGCCGCAAGCCGGGAATGCCGAGCCAGCCCGGCAAGGTGACCGAATCGTCCTTGGCCGTCCAATAACGGTCCCGCGGCACGGCGGTCTGGAAGCGAAACCACTCCGTGCCCGGAGTGGAGTTGCGGTTCCAATACAGGCGCGGATGATCGGCGAGGATCTGGATGCCGGCGCGGATGATGAAGACCAAAAAAAACAGATTCAGCAGATGCTGCCAGCGCAGCCAGCCGGGAAAGCCGTCGCGCACCGCCGTGACATCGGCCGGCGCTCCGGGATAGCGCGCCAGAAAGGCGTGGATGGCCGGCACGTCGCGGGTGGCGACGGCCACGGCCACCGCCGCCAGCAACAGCACGACCGCGATCGGGATTAACCACAACAGCGGGAACCAGCCGCGGCCGACGCGCAGATGGGGCGCCGTACCGTAACGCGGCGGCAACCAATGCCCCAGGCGCACGCGATCGTCGGCGGGGACGAAGACGGGCGGGACCGGTTCCGAATGGGGCTGTGGTCCGGAACCAGGCGCCATATGAAAATCGTACTCCCGCGCGGCCGTTGCCGGCGCAGTGGCGAGCCGTCAGCGGAGGCGGCGAGCGGGGACGGTGGACCCGCCGGGGCCTGGGCTAGAGGCCGGCCAGGGCCTGGCCCAGATCGGCGATCAGGTCGGCGGGATCCTCGATCCCCACCGAATAGCGGACTAGCGCCTCGGGAATGCCGGCGGCGGTGCGCTCGGCGGCGGAGGCCTCGACGTGGCTGGTGGTAGCGGGCGGGCCGGCGGTGGTCTCGACGGCGCCCAAGTTGGCGGCGCGGTGGGCATAGCGCAGCCGCGGCAGGAACCCGCCCACCGCCCCCCAGCCGCCCGCCAAAACAAAGCTCAGCACCCCGCCGAATCCGCGCATCTGCCTTCGCGCCACATCGTGGCCCGGATGATCGGGAAGTCCGGGATAAAACACTCGTGTCACGCGGGGATGAGCGGCGAGAAACTCGGCAATGGCCTGGGCACTGCGGTTTTGCCGCTCGACGCGCAGCGCCAGCGTCTTCATGCCGCGCAACAACAGGTAGGCGGCCAGCGGATCCAGGCAGGCGCCGGTGATCTCGCGAAAGTGAAATATGCGGCCTAGCAGATCCTCCCCGCCGCAGACGGCGCCGCCCAGCGCATCGCCGTGGCCGCCGAGGAACTTGGTGGCGCTGTGGATGACCAGGTCGGCGCCCAGGGCGAGCGGCTGCTGGTTGAGAGGCGTGGCGAAGGTGTTGTCTACCGCCAGCAGCACGCCGTGGCGGCGGGCGGCGGCGGCCAGCTGCGCCAGGTCCACCACCTTGAGGGTCGGATTGGTGGGACTTTCCAAATAGAGCAACCGCGCTCCGGGCAGCGCCGCCTCGATGGCGGCGGTATCGGCGGTGGGGCACAGGGTCACGGCGATCTGAAAGCGGGGCAGAAACTCCAGAAACAGCTTGTGCGTGCCGCCATAGGTGTCCTGGATAGAAACCACCCGGTCTCCCGGCGATAACAGCGTGAACAGCACCGCGGAGATGGCGGCCATGCCGCTGGCGAAACTGGTGGCGGCGGGGGCGTGCTCCAGAGCCCGGATCTTGGCCTCGAAGGCGGCGACGGTGGGGTTCGTGTTGCGGCTATAAATATGACCCGGCGCGCGGCCCTGGGCTACCGCCAGCCAGGTCTCGAGATCGGGATAGGCGAAGGCGGCGGTCTGGCAGATCGGCACCTGCGTGGCGCCCTGCCAATGCACGCCATTCTCGCCGGCCCAGACGGCGGACGTGCCGGGGCCGGGCTCGGGGAGGCCGCCGGAGGGCGGTGGGGGCGAGTGGGAGGGGACCTGCATGGCGGTGGTGCAGCACCAGCGTAGCAGGCGGCACCCGCCGGCGCTCAGGAACGGAGCAGTTGGCGCAGGCGAGCGTGGCCGGCGCGGCTGACCGGTACGCGCAGGCCGTTGCGCAGGATGGCCACAAAACTCTCCGCCCCCATTCGCTCCAGGCGCGCCACCGCCGCCAAATTGAGCAGCCAGCCACGATGCACGCGGACAAAACGCGCCGGGTCCAACTGCGCCTCCAGGCTGGACAAGGTTTGCTTCTTTAGATGGGCTTTGGCCGGCGTATGCAGCGCCACGTAATCGTCCTGCGCCTCGGCCGCCAGCAACTCCGCGAGGGAAATGAGGGTGATCTGGGCGCCGTCGCGGACGACCAGCCGGGCCAGCGGGCGGGCCGCGGCCAGGGCTTCCGCAGCCGCCGCAGCCGGCGCGGCGGACCCCGTGAGGCGCTGCCGGGCGCGCGTGACGGCGGCGGCGAACCGCTCCTGGCTGAACGGCTTGAGCAGATAATCCACCGCGTGGGCGTCGAAAGCGCGCAGCGCGTACTCGTCGAAGGCGGTGGTGAAGATCACCGCGGGCACGGGCTCCGGGCCGGCGGCCAGGAGTTGCAACACCTCGAAGCCGTCCAGCTTCGGCATCTGCACGTCGAGAAAGATCAGTTGGGGCCGGAACTCGGCCACGGCGCGCACCGCCGCAAAGCCGTCCGCAGCCTCCCCCGCCACTTCCAGATCGCCCTCGGCCGCGCAGTATTCGCGCAGGATTTGCCGCGGCAGGTCCTCGTCGTCAATCAGCAGCACGCGCATGGCGGATCAAACCGGCGCCGGCGCCGGCGCGGCGGCGAGCGCGGGGAGTTCGATGGCGGCCGAGAAGCGCCCGCCGTCGGCCCGCCAGACCAGGCTGGCATGCCCGCCGTAGTGCGCCGCCAGGCGTTGCCGCACGTTATCCAGGCCCACGCCGTTGCGCTGTGGCGCTGGGCAGTCGCTGTCGTAATCGTTGTCCACCTCCAGCCGGAGCCGCGCGCCGTCGCGGGCCGCGCTCAACTGCAGCCGCCCGGGGCCGGTGAGGCTGGCAATGCCATGCTTGACGGCATTCTCCACCAGCGGCTGCAACAACAGCGCGGGTAGACGGCAGTCCAGCGCTTCCGGGTCGATGGTCTCGGCGTAGCCCAGCCGGGCGCCGAAGCGCAGCCGCTCGACCGCCAAGTAGGCGCGGGCCACGGACAGCTCCTCCTGCAGGGTGATGGTCTCCTGGGGCCCGAGGCGCAGCGTCAGGCGGAACAGCTCGGCCAGGTGAATGCACATTTGCCGCGCCCGCGCCGGGTCGCTGGCCGTGAGGGCGCTGATCGAATGCAGGCAATTGAAAAGGAAGTGGGGATGAATCTGCGCTCGCAGGGCGCGCAGCTCGGCTTCGCCGGCAAGGCGGCGGGCGTGCTCCACTTCCGCCTCGGCGGCGGCGGCGCGGGCCACGCCTTGCAGCGCATAGAAGAGCGCGGCCGCGGCGGCGTAAATGAGCACGCCGGCCACCCACAGCAAAGCCGCGCTGTGCAGCAGCCGCAGCGGGGCGTGGGGTACGCCAAAATGGAGGAGCCAGGCCGCGGCGCGCGCCAGCAGGACCCAGATTGCGGCCAGCAGCGCCGCGGCGCCGGCTTGGTGGGTCACGGCGCTGGCCGCCGCCGCCGGACGCAAGGGAAAAGCGCGGCAGAGGTGCTCCGCGCTGAGGCAAAACAGCGCGTAGATGGCCGCCAGCGGCAGGCCCACCGCCAGCAGCCACCACGCGGAGCCCGTGGCCCAGAGCAGGCCCGCCCAGACCAAGAGGATGGCGTTCCAGGTCAGCAGGAAGCGGCCGCGAAAACGGAACGCCGCTATCGCAGGCGCGGGTTGCGGCGCGGCGCTCACGTCATTTCACCGTGACGGCGCTGAAGACCGCACTGCCGGTCAGCACCAGGGTGGGGCGCGGCCCGCCGATGGCGCCAATCGGCACGGTCTCGTCCTGGAAGGTGCCGAAGACGCCGTGCCCTTCCAAGATGACCTGCCAGTTAGGCGGCAAATAGATCTCGATCCCGCCGAAGACGCACTCGGAGTGAACGGTGATGGGGTGATCCGGCGGGGGCATGGCGCGCAAGTCGAGGATGCAGCCGCCAAAGACGCAGTTGATCAAGCCGCCGCGGAACGTTTGGTTCTTGATCTGCCGGCGCACCTGACCGAACATGACGCGCAGATCCAGCCAGGCCTCATCCCCGCCAGCGGCGGTGCTAGAAACCCCCTGGGTGGTGCTGGCCGGGCCGGCGGCGGCGCCGAAATCCCCCCAGCGGGCGGCCGCCCAGTCCGGCGCCCGCCGGCGGCGGTGCGTGTGGCCCCAATGCCCCACCCAGCGCTCCCAACTCTCCCGGTCGCGCCGCCCTTCCAGCATGATGATGCCGGCGGCAACGATGAAGATGGGCCAGGCTTGCCAGAAGTTGTAGGACCAGGCATGCGTGGTCGTCAGCGTGATCCCAGCGCCATAGATGACGATGGCCGCGCCCCAAACCAGGTCGGAAAATCCGCCCCGGGCGAGCTGCGCAACACCGGCGACCACAATGGCCAGCGGCCAGAGCCGCCACAGATCCCAGACCTGAATGGGTAGCAGCCCAAAGTTGGCGCCGAGCGCCACCACGCCGACGATCAGCACAATCCAGGCCACCCACACCTCAGCGCGGCAGGCGGACCGCCGCGCGTGCGGCAGCGGCTCACTGCTCGGGCCTTGGGGCGGCGGCATCGGTTCCATAGTATCCACCTTAAGCGGCAGCTAGGCCCGCGGCCCGACTATCGGGCCCTGGGCCACTTCGGAAGCTTGCCGGCCGGCCCGTTCCGCCAGCCGCCGCTCCCAGCGCTCCAGAACCAACACAATGGAGCCGGCGGCGATGGCGAGGCAGCCGGTGAGGAAATCGCTCCAAGCGAGCATGGTGTGGGGGAGTGCTGGGGCCATGCAGGTAGGCTCGTCCAATCACCCCGCCGTGTCGCCAAGGAATCGGCCAGCGCCCGCTCGGCATCGGTGAAGGCCCCGGTTGCGGTGGCCGATTACGGCGCTGACGGCAGCGCCTGACCCGCAACTCCCCCCGGCCACTCGCGGCAGCCCGTCAGTTCACCGCTGGGCCGGCAGGCGCTGAGACCCGACCTTGGGCACGCCGCACAGCGCGGCGCGGTGGGATAGCCGTCTCACGCCTGCCCGCTGCCAGCCAGCAACGAACGCCCGCTGGCGCTCGGGGCGTCTCCAAGTTGCCGCGAACCGAACCGGGGTCTGCAAGGCGCAACGGCGCGCCTTGGGGTGGGAGAACGACGCCAGGCGACGCCTACCGCCTGCCCGAACCGCTCCGGGTGGGCCCAAGGCCCGCCGGCCATCCCTAGCGCGGCTAGTCCTCGCGGATGGCCTCTGCGTCCAGGGTGAGGTAGATCTTCCGTCCAACCACCCAACCGCCATTCTCGAGGTCGCCGTTCCAGCTCATGCCAAAATCGTACCGATTGATCACGGCGCCGGCGACAAAACCGGCGCGGACCTTCGGGCCCTTGTCCACGCCGTCCTCCCACCAGGGCGTGCGCCACACGCCCAGATGCCGGGCCATCAGCCACACCGGCCGGGTGACGCCGCGCAGGGTGAGGTCGCCCGCCACCCGGTAGTCGTTGGCGCCCACGCGCTCCACCACGGTGCTCCGGAACCGGATCTCCGGGTACCGCTCGCAACACAAAAAATCCGGACTTTGCAAATGCGCGTCGCGGGCCGGCTCTCCCGTCCAGCACAGCGCGGCATTCATGACCGCCTCGACGCGCATGTCCTCCGGTCGCCCATCCGGCGCAAACTCCAGCGTTCCGTGCACGTCTTTGATGCTGCCCCGCACCCAAGTGATCATCATGTGCCGGGCGCGAAACTGCGCCGCGGTATGGCCCGGCTCGAACGTCCATCTCATGGCTTGATTATCCTCTGCCCCCGCCGTGGACCGGGCCGCGGGCTCGAGCCCACGCTCCGCCTGACATACAATGACGGGCGGAGGCAAGCCATGGGAAGACATCTGAAGCGCTTTTGCTGGGCGTGGTTGGCCGCAGTAGCGGGGCTGGCGACCTTGATCACACTGACCGCGGCCGCGCCGCGGGTGCTAGCGGCGCCGGCGGGTCGCCCCAAGATTCTGGGCATCGCCTATATCCGGCTGCGGGTAGACTCAACCGCTTCGGCGCAGCGGATCTTCCATCGCGAATTCGGCTTTGACCGCGCCTTCACGCTCGCCTCTCCGGCGGGCCCGGTCATCTATTACAAGGTCAACGATTATCAGTACTTGGAGATCACGCCGCGCTGGGCGGGCGGAGCGCAAAAGCGGCTGATGACGGTCGCCTTCCGCACCGATGACGCCCGCGCCTTGCGCGCCTATCTGGCCGCCCACGGCTTCGCGCCTCAACCGGTGCGACGCCGCGCCGACGGCAACCTGGGCTTCGCCATGCTCGACCCAGAGGGTCATCACATCGCCTTCGAGCAATTCCTGCCCCACTCCCGCACCGGCCGGCTGCGCGGCCGCCTGCTGTCGCCGCGCGCGCTCTCGCGGTGGATCATCCACGCCGGATTTGTCGTCGGCAGCGCCGCACAGGAGGACGCGCTGTACCGGCAAACGCTCGGCTTTCATCGCATGTGGCATGGCGGCATGAAGGCTGGCGTTGTGGATTGGGTGGACCGGCGCACCACGGACGGGCCAAACTGGATCGAGTACATGCTGCGCGACGGCGCCCATCCCTCCATTCGCACCCGCGCCATCGCCGACCATTTTTCGCTCGGCATCTTGCACATGCAGCATGCCTACCGCCAACTGATTGCCCGTGGCTGGAAGCCGACTCAGAAGCCACAGATCGGCCGCGACGGCAAATGGCAGCTGAACGTGTACACGCTGGCTGGCTCGCGGGTCGAGATGATGGGACCGAAGCCGGTCCGGCCGCCCTGCTGCTCGCCGATGCGCGCCGGGGGTTGGTAGGCCGGCCCTCGCAAGCTAAGCGCCCGGGCGTCCGGCCCGCTGGGTTCCGCCCGGCCGGGGCGGCCCTTCAGGCCAGAGGTTCCATGTCCCGCCAGTTGGGGCCGGCGCCCGCCTCGACGGTCAGCGGCAGATCGAGCGCCGCCACGCCCTGCATTTCCTCCTGCAGCAGCTGGCCGAACTCCGCGGCCCGCGCCCGCGGCGCCTCGATCACCAACTCGTCGTGCACCTGCAGCAATAAACGCGCCGGCCCGCCGCGCAGCCGCCGCCAGACTCGGATCATCGCCAGCCGCATCAAATCGGCGGCCGTGCCTTGCAGCCGCGTATTGACGGCGGTGCGCTCGGCAAAACCCCGCAGGGTGGGGTTGCGGCTTTGCAGATCGGGAATCGGCCGCCGCCGGCCGAACCAAGTCCGCACCTCTCCCTCGCGCCGCGCCTGTGCCAGCGTTTCGTCAATGAACCCGCGCACGCGGGCGTAACGCTCGAAGTAGCGGGCGATGAACTGGGCCGCCTCGGCCTGCGGAATGCCCAATTGCCGCGCCAGGCCAAACGCTGAGAGGCCGTAAATGATGCCAAAGTTGACCGCCTTGGCGCGGCGCCGGTGCTCCGCGGTGACCTCCGCCGTGGCGATGCCGAACACCTGCGCCGCGGTTTGCGTGTGCACGTCCTCGCCCTGCCGGAAGGCCTGCGTCAGCAGCGGGTCGCCGCTGAAGTGGGCCAGCAATCGCAGCTCGATCTGCGAGTAATCCGCCCCCACCAGCAGGCATCCAGGGGCGGGGAAAAACGCCGCCCGGATGCGGCGTCCGATCTCGCTGCGGATGGGAATGTTCTGGAGATTGGGGTTGCTGGAGGACAGCCGCCCGGTCGCCGCGCCCACCTGGGAAAACGTGGTGTGCAGGCGGCCATCGGCGGGGTCGAGCAATTTGGGCAGCGCGTCGACATAGGTGGACTTCAGCTTGGCCAATTGGCGGAATTCCAGCAGCCGCGCGGCAATTTCAAACGAGCCCGCCAAATCCTCCAGAACGTCCTGCGCCGTGGAAAAGGACTTCGTCTTCCCACGGCGGTTGGGGGCGGGCAATTGCAAATGTTCAAATAGCACCTCGCCCAATTGCTTCGGTGAATTGAGATTGAAGCGCCGGCCGCCGGCCAAAGCGAAGATTGCCTCCTCCAGCCGGTTGCATTCCGTGTCCAGCTCCGCGCCCAACGCCGCCAGCGCCGCGGGGTCCAGAAGGATCCCGGCGTCCTCCATATCCGCCAGCACCGGGATTAACGGGCGGTCCAGTTCTTGGTAGCAACGCGCCAAGCCCACCGCCTCGATCTCCGGCCGCAGCTCCGCGCCCAGCCGGAACAGAACGGCGGCCGCCGGGCCGGTGGGCGCCGCGCCCCAGCGCCGCTGCGCCACCGTCGCCACGTTGGCCGCGCTTTGCGTCGGGTCCAGCAGGTAGGCATAGAGCTGCGCGTCCTCCAGGCCCGCCTCCGGCAGCGGCGGCAAGCCGGCTGCCCGCAGCGCGCGCTGCGCGGCTTTCCCGTCAAATACGCGCCAGTTCCCCGCCGCCGCCTCCAGCGCCGGGCGCAAAGCCGCCGCGTCGGCGCCGGGCGCCAGGCGCAGGGCCTGGTCCCCGTCGCTAAACTCTAGCCCCGCGCCGCCCAGCGCCATCGCCCACGGTCCGGGGGGGCGGCTCGCCAGCCAACCGGCGAGCGCGGCGGCGTCGGCCGCCTCCACACTGCCCAGGCTCAACTCTGGCGCCGACGCTGCCGCGCCGGGGGCCGCGCCGGCGATGCCTTCCGATCCGGCGCCGGCCGCTGCGTCTTCCGGCCCCAGCGCCCGCAGCAACGCGGAGAACTCGAGCTCGGTGAACAGCGCCCGGCACGCCGCGGCGTCGGCGGGCTGCCGCCGCAACTGCTCCCAGTCCAGCGCCACCGGGGCCTCCGTGTGGATGGTCGCCAGCCGCCGGCTCAGGCGGATCTGCTCGGCGTTGTTCTGCAGCGACTCGCGGTAGGTCTTCCGCTCCACCTCGGCAGCGTGGGCGATGGCGTCTTCCACCGAGCCGAAGCGCAGGATCAGATCCTTCGCGCCCTTTTCCCCAATGCCCGGCGCGCCGGGGATGTTATCCACGCTGTCGCCGCGCAACGCCAGCAGATCCGGCACCTGCTCCGGCCGCACTCCCAGCAACTGCTCAACCTCCGCCGGCCCGCAAACCATATCCCCGCGCGTGGGAATGAGCACGCTAACGCGGTCATTCACCAGCTGCAGCATGTCCTTGTCGCTGGAGACGATCACCACCCGCCGCCCCGCCTCCGCCGCCTGGCGCGCCAGCGTGCCGATGATGTCGTCGGCCTCGAAGCTGGGCGACTCCAGGATGGCCACGCGATGCGCCTCCAGCACGCGGCGGATTAGCGGCAACTGCGGCCCCAGGTCCTCCGGCATGGCCGGCCGCTGCGCCTTGTAGGCGGCGAACTCCACCTCGCGAAACGTGGGCCCGGCCAGATCAAAGGCCGCCGCCAGCGCCGGCGGCTTGGCCTGCGCCAGCAGCTTGCGCAGCATGTTAGTGAAGCCCAGCACCGCCTGCGTGGGCACGCCGCGGGAGTTCGACAGCCGCGGCAGGGCGTGATAAGCCCGAAAGATGTAGCCCATCGTGTCGATCAGATACAGATCCGCACTGGGCGCAGCCGCGTCGGCGGCAGGGGGAGCGGCGGGAGTAGCGGCGGCGCGGGACACGATACCGCCCAGTTTAGCCGCCCCCCGCGCCGGGGGCGAGGACGCCGGCCCCCGTGCGCCGCCGGGCGATAATAACCGCACGGGGCGTAGCGCAGCCTGGTAGCGCACCTGCCTTGGGCGCAGGTGGTCGCCGGTTCAAATCCGGCCGCCCCGACCAATCAAATCGCGGCAACGTGGAGACGCCCTGAGCGCCAGCGGGAGTCCGTTGCCGGCCGTCCTACCCCAGCATGCGCGGCTACATGCGGCGACCCCATCGAAGCCCAGCAGCAGGCCCTGCGAGCGGCGGGGCCGTCCAGAATCGGGCGGCGGAGCCGCCTCAGGCCCGAATCAAGTCGGGCTGCCAATCGAGAACCAGCTTCTTGATCGCGTTGCGCTGCGTCAACCGTTCGTCGAGAACCTTTTGCGCCAGTCCCGGCAATTCCCCGTCGCTTGCGAAGCGTAACGCGATGAGTTGATCCACCGTGAATTCAGGGATTCGCGCGCGCAGCTCCGGCGGCAGCAATTCCCGCATCCGGAGGCGCATCTCGAGACGAATGACGCGATCCTGTACTCTCAGCGCCATGAGGCGCGCCGCAAACGCCAGGCCAAGCAATGCCAGGGCCACCAGCAGCGCGGCGGCCGTCTCGAAAGAAACCCCGCGAGTCACACGCACAACCGACCACACCACGTTCAGCAGCAAGATCGGCGCAACAAAAAAGTGAAACAGCGGATAGAATCTCGCATGGTTCTCGAAGCTCTGGGTTTGACTCATATACCCTCCCTGGTGTCCTGTTTGCGGCCGAGGAAACTCGGCTCGTGGTCTCAGTGACCTGGCAATCCCCGCGCGATGACGAATTCGGAGTCTAGATATTAAGGGGGGAACGGCAAGGGCGCAAATGAACGGTGCGTGCGCTCAGCCGCACAACCCCGCGCCCTCGTGGGGGCCCGCTTTGGAGCGCTCAGTGCCAGCACTGAGTCCAATCGCCGGCGAGGGGCGGCTCTAGGACAGCCCGGGGGTGCGCACGCGTTATTCCCTCCGCAGCGCCTGCCAGGGCTGGATCTTCGCCGCGCGGCGGGCGGGAATGGCCGCGGCGGCGAGGGCCACGGCGAACAGCGCCACCACCGCGGCTCCGATCGCCGCCGGATCGAGCGGCGATAAGCCGTGCAACTGGCTGCGCAGCACCTGGGCAGCAATCAGTCCGGCGGCCAAGCCGGCGGCCGCGCCGGAGGCGACCATGACGGTGGCAGAGCCGAGCATGAGACGCAGGATTTGCCCCGGCCGCGCGCCCAGCGCGATGCGCAAGCCTACTTCCGCTTCCCGCCGCGCCGCGGTGTAGGCGACGACGCCGTACAGTCCCAACGCCGCCAGCAGCAGCGCCAGCAGGGCGAAGGCGCCGCTCAGTTCGGCGATCACACGTTCATTCCACAGGCGGCGGTCGAGCGCGTGCCGCAGCGTCGCCAAGTGGGTGACGGGCAAATTCGGCGCCACCGCCGCCAACGTCTTCCGAATCTCCGGAAAGGCTGCCGTCGCATCGCCGCGGATGCGCACGGCGAGGAAGTGGGGAACGAGGATCCCAGCCGCGTCGTTGCGTTGGGCCCAGGGGTGATAGATCGTCGGCGGCGCTTGCTGAGCCGGGCCGGAGGCGCGGACATTGCCCACCACGGCGACGATCGTCGCGTCGCCGAAGTCGTTCACCACCGCGCCCAGCGGATTGCGGCCGCGGAGATAACGGCGCACGAACGCCCGATTAACCGCGACCACGCTCGGCGTGCCAGGCCCATCGCCGCGGTTGAATACGCGGCCGCGAACCACCGGAATGCCAAGCACGCGGAAAAAGCTCGGCGAAACAAAATCTTCCCCCGCCCGGTGCCACTGGCCGCGCGCGGGGGAGACGAAAAATGTGCTCCAAGAGGAATAGCCCATCAACAGGCCGCTCGCGGCCACGGCGGCGCCATCGGCGCCGGGCAGGGCGGCGAGGCGGCGGCGAAGCCGCCGCGCCAGCATCCCCATGTCCCCGGCCGCATAGCCGGCGGCATGGGGAGAGATGGTCATGGCAACCACCTCGCGGGCGGCAAAGCCAGGCTTGAGGCGCATCAGCCGGACAAGAGACAACGCCAACAGCGCCGCGCCCAGCAGCAACACTACGGAGAGCGCCGCCTGGCCGCTGATCAGCCAGCGGCCAAAGCCCTCCCGGCGGCGCAGCCCGCTGCCGCTGTCCGACTTCAGGGCGGGCGCCAGTTCCACGCGCGCTGCCCGCAGCGCCGGCACGCCGCCGAAGAGCAGCCCGGTCAGCACCGCCGCCGCCACGCAGAAGCCGAGCATGCGGGCGTCGAGCGGCATCGCCAGATGCAACCCACCGAGAAAACGCAACAAGGGTTGGCGCGCCGCCATGGCCAACCCGAGCCCGAGCCCCGACCCCGTCGCCGCCAGCACCAGGCTGCCCGCCAGCTCCGCGGCCGCGACCCGGCGGCGGTGGGCGCCCAGCGCCAAACGCACCGCCCACTCGCGCCGCCGCGTCACCGCCCGCGCCAGCAGCAACAGCGCCACGTCGCCACAGGCGATCAACAGCACCAGAGCCGACATGGTTAGCAAAATCCCCAACGGCTGCGCCCATTCCTGTCGCAGATACCCCAGGCCCTGGCGGCCGGAAACCAGCCAGACCCGCTCGCGCAATTTCTGTCGCCGCGCCTTGGCGTCAGCGTGCGCCAGGTAGGGGGCCAGGGCCCGGTGCTCTACCGCCGTGGCAGCCGCGCCGATGCCGCCGACGTCCGCTCGCTTGGGCATCCGCGCCACCACCCGCAGCCACAAAATGCCCGCTTGCGTGGCCCAGGGCAGCCTGGCATTGTAGGGTCCGCGGCCGCTGTCGATAGAGTAGCTGGCCTCGTAGCGCAACCGCGACTGGAGCCGCAGCGGCGCCCAAACCGCTGGGGCGCGGGCTTTATCCAGTCCGTAAAATCCGGGTGGCGCGACGCCGACGATGGTCAGCGGCACGCCGTTCAACGTCAGCCTCCGGCCCAGCGCCGGTGCTTCGCTCCCTAAGTAATGCCCACGCCAGTAACGGTAACTCAGCACCGCCACCGCACGGCCGTCAGGCCGGCGGTCATCGGCGCGGTTCAACAGCCGTCCGCGCCATGGCTGAACGCCGAGCGCGGCAAAGTATCCACCAGAGATCAGTTGGGCGGCGACGGGCCGCGGCGATGCATTCCGCGCCCGTGAAAACAGGTCGCTGGAATCGGTAAACGCGGCCCATTGCGGTTGGGCAATCACATGGCGCAGGCCGCGAAACAGCCGATAGGAAAACAGCGGATTGGAGCCGCCGGAAAAGCCGTGCCGGGCAAAATAAATTTGCCCCGGGCGCGGCACCGGCAGCGTGCCCAGCACCACCGCGTCCAGCGCGCTGAAGATCGCGAGGTTGACGCCGATGCCCAAGCCCAGCGTGGCAATAATCACCGCCGCCAGGGCCCCATCCCGCCGCCACCGCCGCGCCAGGTCCAGCGTCAAACTCCGTCGCCTTTACGCCTACGTCTACGCCGCCCCGTCCGACTTGGTTCCCTTCTATCTCTCAGCGCGCGGCTGCGAAGCCGGCTCCCTCCGCCGACGCTTCGTCGGCGCCGCGCTGATTAGACTCAGGCCAGAACGGAGTGGCAGGGTGCGTTGGCGGCGGCCCTCCGGCCCACCTCCCTGTCGCAATTCGGAGTTCTGGCGGAACATTAGTTCTTCCGATCCGCCGCGACACGAGCGAACATCTCCAGCAGGCGGCCCCAATCTCCCTCGGTCTCGAAAACTCGGCGCATCTGATCGCGGCGCGCCCCATAGCGATCGAGGCGGCGGTGCTCCAGTTTAACGCGCGTGGCATCCTTCCCCTCCGGAATGAAGCGGAGTTCAATTTCCGTCTTTAGGTCGGGGTCGTACTGCCAGTCAGCCGTAATATCCCACGAAAGCAGCAGGCGCGAATGCGGCTCCCAGGCGAGAACGCTACCCCACTGGCACGTGCTGCCATCCTCTCCAACTTCATACCAGCGGCCGCCCAGCCTCGGCTCGACCACGGCGTCGACGGCCTTAGCTTGGCCGATCTTGTAGTGTTCCAGAGGCCACCAGGCCCCCATCTGTTCCGTAAACACTCGCCAAGCTACCTCTCGCGGCGCCTGCACTCGCACGCTTTTTCGTACACTGTTTGGGTCGAAACCGCTGGATGTTGTCTGCTCCGCCATCATGATCTCCTCTCTTTGGCTGCTTGTCGTTCCGCCGCGGCCCTGAAGGACGCAAGCGCCTGATCCCAAAACCCTTCTAGCCAATCGCGGATCGCCTCCACCCCTCGCCGATCAACCCGATACAGGCGCCGCGTCCCCTCCGGGCGAGCCTTGACCAGGCGCGCCGCCTTCAGCACGGCCAGGTGCTGGGAGACCGCCGGCCGGGTGACATCCAACCCCTCGGCGAGTTGTCCCACCGAGAGTGCGCCGCCGCGCAGGCGATTGAAGATCGCCCGCCGCGTCGGATCTCCGAGCGCGCCAAGCGCGTGGTCAGCGTAAGCCATACCTTACGTAAGCTACGCCTAACGGACTGCCTCGTCAAGCGCGATCGCGCCTGGCGGACCACGCGGCCCTCCGCAACGGCCGACCAACGGCCGCGTAGCTGCGGCATCCAACCGCGGCAGGAGAGCCGTCCCGGTGTGCCGCCGCCGAGCCCGAAGGTTGCAGCGCCCGCGGGCATCACGCGGTTTCGCCGCCGGGCGGATGCCCCGTGCCGCCTGAAGCCATTCGGCTGACCACCCATTTGGCTGCCTCCACGCCGCTGGATTTGGCGCTGGCCTATGCCCTCACCTTGGTGTTGGCGGTGCTCATCTCCGACCGCGCCCGCACCACCGTGCTGTCGGTCGCGGTGATATTTCTCGCCGCCGGGGTGCTGCTCGGCCATTGGTCTTCCCGGCTGGGCGTCCCGGTTGCGGTGTTGGGTCTGGTGGCCGAACTAGCCTTATTCAGCGTCCTTTTCACCGACGGCATGCGCACCGGCGGCTGGCGGCGATTGGGCGAGAGCTGGCGGTTGCTGGGCCGCACCTTGGCGTTGGGCATGCCCCTCACCGTCGCCATTGTCGCCTGGGGTGGGTATGCGCTGGTCGGCCTGGGCTGGCGTGACGCCTTTCTTTTGGCCGCGGCGCTCAGCCCCACCGACCCGGTCTTCATCGCCGCCATATTTCCCTTCCCCGCCGTGCCCGCGGTAGTGAAGCGCACGCTGAACCTGGAGAGCGGCTTCAACGACGGGTTGGCGCTGCCGGTGGTGATCCTTCTTTTGGCCGGAGAGGCGGCCGGCCCTCACGTCGCCTTCCTGCTGGCCGCTGCCGAACTCGCGATCGGCCTCGGGCTCGGTATCGCCATTCCCTGGGTGGTGCTGCGGCTGGAGGCCAGCCGCTTTTTCGGCGCCGCCGGAATCTTTCAACCGCTCAATGCCTTCGCCATCGGGCTCCTGGTGCTGGTCGTCAGCGCCCTGCTCCACGCCAACATCTTTTGGGCCGGCTTCGCCGCCGGCATCGGCGTCGCCGCCTTCGGCCCCTCCGCGCAGCAGGCTTTTCATCAATTCGGCGAACTGGTAGCGGAGTTGCTGAAGTTGGCGGCGCTACTGATCTTCGGCCTGCGCATCGCCAACGTTCTTTTTCTCCCGCTGACGCTAGGCGAAATTGCCTTTCTCGTGCTGGCCCTGTTCGCGGCGCGCGTTGTGGCCATCGAGATCGCCATGCTGGGCAGCCGGCTGCGCGCCAGCGAGCGCCTCGCGATCGGCTGGTTCGGGCCCAAGGGCTTCGCCTCGGTAGTCTACACGCTGCTGATTCTGCGCCTCGGCACCACGACCGCGGACCACATGGCCCGCCTGGCAGGCGTAATCATTGCCATCTCCATCGTCCTGTATTCCTCGACCGATCTTTTGGTGGCGCGCTGGTTCCAACGCCGCCAGCCAGCCTAGTTGGCCCGGCGCAGGCAAGGCGACTAGGGCATTGGGCGAAGCCGGACCAGGGTCTCCAAATGGTACGTCTGGGGGAAAAGATCGAACAGCTCAATGCTCTCCACCGCAACCGGCATCGCCGCGAGCAGCGCCCGCAAATCCCGCGCCAGGGTCGCCGGATCGCAGGACAAATAGTGCAGCCGCTGAGGCGCCGCGGCGGCCACCGCCGCCACCAACTTCGGCCCCAAGCCCGTCCGGGGCGGATCCACCAGCAACAGATCAAGCGGCCCGCGCCAGCGCGCCAGGACCGCGGCGGCATCCTCGCCGTACACCCGGGCATGGCACGCGGCGGCATTGAAGCGCAGGTCGGCGGCGGCGGCCGGTGCATTCTCCACCGCGCTCACCTCCGCGAAGCGGGCCGCCAGCGGCAGCGCGAACAGGCCCACACCACTGAACAGATCCACCGCCCGCTCGCCCTCTAGCGCCGCGCCATCCGAGCCGCTGGTGACCGCCGCCACCAACTCCAGCAGCAGGAACCGGTTCACCTGGAAGAACGCCCCGTGGCTGACCCGGTAGCCGCGGTCCCCAACCTTATAGAGAAAGCTGCCCGGCCCGGCGACCACCTTCCCCGGCCTCAAGGCCGCATTCGGCGCTTCCGCCCGGCCCGCCAGGCCGGCCGCCACCGAGACGCAGCCGGGAATTCGCTCCATCAGGCCCGCGGCAAACGCCCGCTCCCCCGTCCCCAGCCGGGCAAAGGCCACCGCCGCCAAAATCGCCTGATCCTCGTCGTCCGCCGCCAGCTCGATCTCGTGCGCCGCAGCCGGCGGCGGCACGGCCGCCAGAGCCCCCATCGCCGCGTTCAACGCCGGGCTGGCGATCGGGCAGTGCCCAACCCCGATCACCGCATGGCTTTCCCGAGCGTAGTAGCCCAGTGCATCATGGCCCGGCCCTGGCGGCCCCCAGCGCAGCCGCACCCGGTTGCGGTAGCCCCAGGGCGGCGAAGCGTGCAGCGCGATCTCGCCCGGCCAGGCCAGGCCGCCGGTGCGCGCCAGCGTCTCCCGCAAGACCTCGCGCTTCAGCTCCAGTTGCCGAGCCGCGGCCGCGTGTTGCAGTTGGCAGCCGCCGCAGCGAAAAAAATATTCGCACTCCGGCGCCACGCGCTCCGGCGCCGCCGACAAAATCTCGGCCGCTCGCGCGCGCACAAAACCCGGCTTCTCCCCCTCCCGCTCCGCTCGCACTCGCTCGCCCGGCAGCGTGAACGGCACAAACGCCGCCTTGCCCCCGGGCCAGCGCGCCAGCCCGTCGCCGCCGTAGACCAGCTTTTCTATGCTGACCTCAGCGGTCACCTCAGTGCTCAGCTCAGCGGTCACCTCCACGCTCGCCTCCGGGCTGGCGGGCGCGGACCCGGCCGCGTCCGCCGGCGGCGGGAGAACGGGATCGGCGGCGTCGCTCATAAAAGAAAAAATAGGCTGAAGCGCGGCACGCGATAGTGCTCCAACATCCGCTTGTGCAAAAATTGTTTCTCCACCATCGCCAACTGCTCCGCCCGCAGCGCCCGGCGGTGCGGCGCCAACTCCCGTTCGAAGCCCGCCCGCACCGCGGCCAAAACCTCAACCGGCGCCGCCAATTGTAGCGCCGCCAGCAAGCGGTCGTCGAGCGCCGTCAGCCAGCGGTCCAGCACCGGCAGATCGTCGGCCGTAGGCACATCGCCGGCGATGCTCGCGCCGCCCAACTTTGGCAAGCCACCGGTGGCTGCCCGGCCGCTCGCGCCAACGGCGCAAGCGCCATCCGCCGCTGCGCCGCCCGCAGCGCCTGGCCGCGGGTCCGCCGCGGCGGCATTTCCAGCGTCGGCCGCCCCAGCCGCCGCCCCCTGGCGTACCTCCGGACCCTGCCCGCCCCAAGCCGCCAGCAGCCGATCCACCGCTGCCTCCACCTCCCTCGCCACCGTGTGCGCCAGTGGCGGCAGTGCCGCTGTCGCCAGCTTCCCGCGCGCCTCCGCCAGCCTCGCGGCAATCCGCTCCGGTTCCCATCCCGCCGCCACCGCGCCGCTGGCAGCGGCTGCTTCGCTCCGCCCGCCCTCGGCCGCGTCCCGCGCCGCCTCCGCCGCTTGCAGCACGGCGCTGGCGCAATAGGCCAGCGAGCGCGGCCGCGCCCGGTCCCGCCGCTGGCCGCTGGCGAACTTGGCGAACGCCTGGTCAATGCCCTCGCACGCCGCGGCCAGCGGAATGCCGGCGTCCTTCCAGGCCGCGATCAGGGCCCAGTCCAGCGGCGACAAATAAATCTGCGCCCCCCGCGCCCGCTGGAAATGCTCCTCGATCTCGGTGAAATAGTTGAAGTAATTCAACCCGTCCCGCCCCACCCCATTTTCGCAGAGCGGCCGCCGCAAGGTCGGCGCGAAAGGCCGCGCTCCTTGGCGTGCCCGGTGGAATAGGCTCTAGCCTGTGCGGTCGCGGGCTTTATCCAGCCGCGCGGTCGGGCCCGGTGGAACAGGCTTTAGCCTGTGTGGCGGCGGGCTTCAGAGTCTGCGTGACAACTTAGGTGCGCCCGGAGCGCGGCGGCCACGCAAGCCGGAGGCTTGCCCTACCATGGCCGCCGGCTGCTCTCGTGGAGTAAGCCTCCTGGCTTGCGTACGGGCCGGGCTGAGCCCGGCCCAAGCG
>JBOGKW010000048.1:0-19529 GCA_050746205.1 Terriglobales bacterium
TGCCGCTGGCGGCGCCCGCACCGGGCGAAGTGCCAGTCACCTACGTTCCCTTCCGCAACGCCCATTTGCTGGCGCTGGCTGTCTCCTGGGCCGAGGTGCTAGGGAGCCAAGTGATCCTGATCGGCGCCGTCGAGCCGGACAGCTCCGGCTACCCCGATTGCCGGCCGGCCTATTACGCCGCGTTCAACCGCCTCATCGCCACGGGCACGCGCGAGGGGACGATCGAGGTGCGCACGCCGCTGATCGCCTGTCGCAAGGCAGACATCGTCCGGCTCGGCCTTGAATTGGGCGCTCCACTTCATTTATCGTGGTCTTGTTACCAAGCTTCAGACCGGGCCTGCGGCGAATGCGATAGCTGCCGCCTGCGATTGCGGGCCTTCGCTGAGGCGGGTGTGCCCGACCCGGCGCCGTACTGTTAGCCGCCGCCCGTCGGGCAGCGGAGCAAGGAGATCTCATGTCCAAGGTAGCCAGATTCACTCTCGTGGCTCTTCTGTTGGCGCTGACGCTGCCGGCGTTCGCGCAGGTCGGAGGCATCGAAGGCAAGGCCACCAACAAACAGGGCCAGCCGGTCGTGGGCGCGACGGTCGTGTTCCAGCGCCAGGACATCACCGCCACCTACAAAGTCAAAACGGACAAGCATGGGCATTACGGCCACTACGGACTGCCATTGGGGGAATATAACGTCGCGCTGCTGAACGCCAGCGGCAAGGCGATCTACACCTGGCACGGCGTGCACAACCAACCCGGCAGCGCCATCACGGTCAACTTCAATTTGAAGAAGCTACTGAGCCAGACCAACGTGATGAAGAATTTGACGCCGGAACAGCGGGCTGCCATCAAGAAGCAGCAAGAGGCCCAAGCCAAGTCCAACCAGCAGGTGGGCACCATCAACTCGCTGATGAAGCAGAATCAGCAGTTGAGCGCCGCCAAACAGTGGGCGCAGGCGATCAGCACGATGCAGCAAGCCGAGCAATTGGGCGTGGGCCTAAAGCTGACGCCCAAGAGCCAGGCGGTCATCCTGGTGAACCTGGGCAACGACTATAACGGCGCCAAGCAGTATCCCCAGGCCATTGACGCCTACAACAAGGCTTTGGCGCTGGATTCCACCGATGCCATGCTCGACGCCAACCTGTACACCAACCTGGGCGCGGCGCTGGTCGCTAGCGGCAAGAGCGCCTTGGCCGCGCAGGACTTCGACAAGGCGGCGACGCTGGATCCGCCAGAGGCCGCGCATGCCTTCTACAACGAGGGCGCGATTCTCTACAACAGCGGCAAAATGGATGCGGCGGAGGTGCTGTTCCAAAAGGCGGTCACCGCCGATCCCACCTTCGCCGACGCTTGGTACGAAAAGGGCATGTGCCTGGTGGGCAAGGGCAAGGTCAATCCCAAGACCGGGGCTACGACCTATCCGCCGGGGACGGCGCAGGCCTTTGAAACGTATTTGAAGCTGGCGCCGCACGGGCAGAACGCCGCCTCCGCCAAAGCGCTGCTGCAAGGCATCACCGGCAAGATCAGCACCAGCTACAGCCACTGATCGCGATTCGGGAGCCGCTCCGCGAGGCATGAGTCTACCGGGGGCGACGGAGCACAAGCGGGCGATTCTGGAAAGCATTGCGCTCGGCACGCTGACGGCGCTGGAGCCGGGCGGCTTGGTGCGCCAGGCCATTGTGATCGAGGGCCCCGTGCTGCGGATCGCCGGCGGCAGTTGGGAGTTGCACACCTGCCCGCAGATCACACTGATCGCCGTGGGCAAGGCGGCAGCGCCGATGATACGCGCCGCGCAGGCCGCACTGGCCGCGGTGGCGGAGCGGGTGCGCGGCGTAGTGGTGGCGCCGGCGCCGGCGTCGGGCCCGTGCGAGGTCCTGCCGCGCGGCATCGAGCCGCGCGTCGGCGGCCATCCGGAACCCACCGTGGCCAGCTTGCGGGCGGCGCGGGCCCTGCTCCGGGCCGTGGCAGCGACGCCGCCGCGCGGGCTGATCCTCTATCTGATTTCCGGTGGGGGTTCGGCGTTGGCGGAGGCTCCGCTGCCCGGGGTGAGTTTCACCGATTTGCGGCAAACCCATCGCGCCCTGGTGCGCAGCGGCGCGCCGATCGGCGCCATCAATGCCGTGCGCAAGCACCTGTCGGCGATCAAGGGCGGGCGGCTCGCCTTGGCGGCGCAGCCAGCGGTCGAGCAAGTGTCCCTGTTGCTCTCCGACGTGCCGGCCGGTGATGTGAGCGCCATCTCCTCGGGCCCGACCTGCCCAGACACCAGCACATTGGACGACTGCCGGCGCATCTGCGGCGAATATTCCTTAGTCCTGCCATTGAGCGCCAGGGCGGCGCTGTTCGGTCCCGGCCAGCGGGAGACGCCCAAGCCGAGCGTCCATGGATTCGCGCGCTCGCGTTGGGAGGTGCTCATGGACAACGCCGGCGCGAAGGCGGAGGCGGCGCGGCGGGCGCGGGCGGCGGGGTTGGCTCCGGTGCTGGAAGACCAGGCGGATGAGGCGGAATGCAGGGCCGCCGCCGATTTTTTGCTGCGGCGCCTGGCCCAAGCGCGCCGGCAAAATCCCCGCGCTTGCGTCATCGCCGGCGGCGAGGTACGGGTGCGCGTCGGCGCCGCGCCGGGCCGTGGCGGCCGGAACCAAGCCTTCGCATTGCATTGCGCCGCCCAAATCGCGGGCGGCGACTGCTGCGTGCTCAGCCTGGGCACGGATGGTGTGGACGGCAATAGCCCCGCGGCCGGCGCGTGCGTGGACGGCGGTACCGCCGAGCGCGCCCGCGCGGCGGGCTTCGACCTGGAGCGGGCGCAGGCGCAGTGGGATGCCTACCCGCTGCTGGCCGCCGCGGGTGACGTGATCGAAATTGGGCCCACCGGCAATAACCTGCGCGACCTCCGCCTGCTGGCGTGAGCGGCGCTAGGGCGGGGCGTCGGCGACCCGCTGGCGCAGGGCTTGGGCCCGGTCGCGGAGGGCCTCCCAGCGGCCGGCGCGGCAGTCGGCGGCGGAAACCAGGCTGCTGCCCACCCCCAGTGCGACGGCGCCGGCGGCAAGATAGGCGGCGGCATTTTCCAGGCCGACGCCGCCGGTGGGCGCCAAGGGGATCTGCGGCAGCGGACCACGCAAGGCGCGGATGTAGGCCGGGCCACCGACGGCGTCACAGGGGAAGACCTTGACCCAGTCGGCGCCCAGCTCCCAGGCGGTGACAATTTCCGTGGGGCTGAGGGCGCCAGCTATGACGAAGGCGCCGTGGCGGCGAGAGGTGGCGACGACGGCGGGATTCAAGTGCGGGCTGACGATAAAACGGGCGCCGGCGGCGATGGCGGCGGCGGCGCTGGCGGCGTCCAGGACGGAGCCCGCGCCCAGCACGATCCGGTCGCCGTGGCGGGCGGCCAGGGTTTCCAGGCAGCCCAGCGCGCCGGGGATGGTGAGGGTGATCTCGAGGGCCTCGATGCCGCCATCGACCAGGGCGGCGGCGGCGTCCACGGCCTGCGCCGGCGAGTCGGTCCGGATGACGGGGATCAGCTTGCCGGCCCGCAACCGGGCGCCGGTCTGCTGCGCCCCAGTCATCGCGCCACCCGCAGGCTGGGCTTGCCGAGCAGCGCCTGCACCTCGGTCGGCGTGGCCCAGTTGCAATCGCCGGGCCAGGAATGCTGCAGCGCAGAGAAGCCCGCGCCCAAGTCGGCGGCGCGCTCCCAACTGGCCTCCTGCAGATAACCGGCCAGCAAGCCGGCAGCGAAGGCATCACCGGCGCCGATCCGATCCACCACCTCGACCTCGTAGTCGGCGGCGCGGTGGGCCCGGCCGGCGGCGTAGACGAGCGCGGACCAGCGGTTGCGCCAGATGCTAGGCGTCTCCCGCAAGGTGATGGCCACGGCTTGAAAGCCGAAGCGCTGCGTCAAGGTCCGGGCCACCGCGGCGTAGCGGTCTCCAGCCGCCACCTCCGCCTGTCCGCCGCCGCCCTCGGGCGCCACGCCCAAAACGACGCCGGCGTCCTCTTCGGTTGTGATCAAGACGTCCACCAGAGGCATCCGCGGCTCCTGCACCCGTCGCGCCTGCTCCGGGCTCCAGAGGCTGCGACGGTAGTTCAGGTCGTAGCTGGTGATCAGGCCGCGGCGACGAGCGGCCTGCAGCGCCGCCTGCGTGGCGGCGGCGGGTCCGGCGCCGAGGGCCGGGGTGATGCCGCTGATGTGAAAGGCGCGAGCGCCCTCGAGCGCCCGCTCCCAGTCCATTTCCTCCGCGCCCAGCGTGGCCATGGCGGAACCCTGGCGATCGTAGAGAACGGCGCTAGGCCGCGGCGCGGCGCCGAACTCGGCGAAGTACAACCCCACCCGGCCCTGCGGCGTCCAGACGATGTGATCCGTGTCCACGCCCTGCTCGCGGGCTTTGTTGCGCACCATGCGGCCGAGCGCGTTCTCCGGCAGGCGGCTGACCCAGCGGCTGCGCAGCCCCAGTCGAGCGGCGCCGACGGCCGTGTTGAACTCGCTGCCGCCCACCTGAAGATCGAGTTGCGCCGCTTGCTCCAGGCGGGCAAAATGCGGCGGTGCGAGGCGGATCATGGCCTCGCCAAAGCAAACTAAATCCGAAGTAAGCATGACTTGCGGGCGAGCGCCAACGCACCGCCGGCGGGCGGTTTCTTGCACACCGTAACATTCCGGCTCGGCGGGTCACAATCGAAAACTTCATTGCGGCTCCGCCGTGCCATTATGGACGTCGCTCCCAATGGGGCGCCGGCGGGGGTGGTGCGCCGGGCAGCTATTCCGCGCTGCAGGAACTGCTGGCGCACGGGGCTTCAGCGCGCCGCGAGCGGATGGGCAGAAACCCGCCGCTTGCCCCGCCGTGGCACCGGCAGGCCGCACGGCCGCCGGCGGCTCGGCCCGGGCAGGCGTCCAAAACCCTGCTGCAGGTGGCAGCGGTCGGCGGCGCATGCGCGCCACGGTGTCACCGCGGCCAGCATGGTACCGTGAGAGGCGGAGGGATGCGTGAGCGGTCGAAACGGGCGGTCTTGAAAACCGCTGTGCCGGCAACGGCACCGGAGGTTCGAATCCTCCTCCCTCCGCCAGGCGGACAGCGAGCGGCCGCAACCGCGGCGCGTGCGGGTCAAACGCTGAGATCGGCCTCACCGGTTCCAACCGTAGCAGGAAGTACTCGGGCTCGTGGCCGCAAGGCGTCGGCGCGCCAGTGGGCCGGCGGCGCCGTGGCCACCCTCCATCCATCGGCACCCGCGGCGGCTGGCTAACGCCCGGCGACGGTGGTGGACGGCGGCTCTGTCGGGACCAGGTGGAAGGCGTAGAGATACGAGCCGACGCCGACCACCAAGTATTGCTCGCCGCCGAGCAGGAACGTCTCCGGGCCATTGGAGACGGTGCCCAGCAAATGCTGGTGCCACAGGATTTGACCATTGGCCGGATCGTAGGCGATCAGGTTGCTGGCGCTGTCGCCGGTGAACAGCAAGTGGCCGGCGGTGGTGAGAATGCCGCTGTCCTCGCCCCATTGCTGGGGATAGGGGTGCTGCCAGACCATGTTGCCGGTGCGATAGTCGAGAGCCTTGAGGTAGCCGTGGGATTGCAGCGTAATGGCGCGGCCGGCGAAGCCGCTGGCATGCGGGCCGGGGTTTTGCAGGTAGGCGATGCTGTAGCCCTGGGCGCAGTTGACGTAGAACAGCCCGGTCTGGGGATCAAAGCTGGGCGGGAACCAGTTGGTGGCGCCGCCGGCGGTCATAGAGACGAAATTGCCGCTGGTGGAGGGGTTTTTCGCCGGGTTCAGGATCGGCTCGCCGCGGCTGTCGAGGCCCAGGGACCAGTTGAGCGGAACAAAGGGCTGGGCGACGATTTCCTTGCCGGTGCGGCGGTTCAGCACGAAGAAATAGCCGTCCCGCGAGGCCTGGGCCACCAGTGGCTCCATGTGGCCATGAATGCGGGCATCGAACAGCACCGGCGGCTCGGTCTGATCCCAGTCGTGGGTGTCATGGCTGTTGCCCTGGAAGTACCAAACCATTTTGCCGGTGTCGGCGTTGATGGCTACCAAGCAGCCAGTGAAAAGATCCCGGCCGACGCGGGCCTGGCCAGCGTAGACGGGATTGGGATTGGCGGTGCCGACGTAGACCAAATTGAGCTTCGGGTCGTAGGTGGCGGGAACCCAGGGATTGCCGCCGCCATGCAAGCGGGCGCTGGCGTTGGGCCAGGTGTCGGCGCCGGGCTGGCCGGTCGAGGGGGTCACATACCAGCGCCATTGCAGCGCGCCGGTGGCGGGATCCCGGGCCTCGAGATAGGCGCGCAGGTCCAGCGTGTCGCCGCCGGCATTCACGATCACGTGGTCGCCGGCTACCAGCGGGGCGCCGCTGGAGAAGTAGCCCTGGAGCGGATCGGCGATCTCCACCGCCCAGCGTTTTTTCCCGGTGCGGGCGTCGAGCGAGACCAGCCAGTTATCGGGCGTCATGAAGTACAGCCAGTTGCCATACATGCCCAAGCCGCGGTTGCCGACGATGAGCAGTCCGCCATGATTGACCCAGTGAAAATGCCAGATGGGCTCGCCGGTGCGGGCGTCCACGGCATAGACGTTGTCGGGCACGGTGAAATACAGGACACCGTGGACCTCCAGCGGGGTCGAATCAATGGAAGCGTGAATGGCGAAGCCGCCGATCCTGGCCATGGGCCCGCTGGAGACCTGATGAATCCAGGCCACCGCCAGCCGCTGCACATCGCCAGCGTTGATTTGGGTGAGGGGGCTAAAGCGGCGGCCGGAGTAATCGCCGTTGTAGGTGGGCCAGGTGGTGGTAGGGGCGGGCTGGAGCAGCACCTGGGGTGGCAATAAAGGCGGCGGCGCGGCGGCGGAATTGGACGGAGGGATCGCGGCCACGGCGGCGGCCAGCAGCGCGACGAGGAGGGGCAGGCGCAGGTCCGGGCGTTTCATTTCAAGGTCACCAGGTAGGCGGTCACGTTGTGGATATCGGCGTCGGTATATTTCGCGAGCAAGGCTTGATGCGCAGCGAGGGGATCGGCCACCTGAACCTTCATGCCCGGGACGCGGCGCAGGGAATGCACCCGCCCGCCGGGACCGACCCAAACGACATTGAACTCATCCAGGTACCGCAGCTTCCCGCTGAGCGTCTGGCCCGAGGGCAGCGTCACGGTGACGGTGCGCACGGGGCGGGCGCCGCGCCGGAAAAAGCTGCGGATATTAATGCCCGAAAGAAACAGATTTTGGAGTTGAAGCGGCTGATAGCGGGAGCCGATGTGGGCCAAATCGCCGGTGACGGAGTGGCAACTGGCGCAGTTGGCGTCGAAGTAGGCTTTGCCGGCGGCGGCATTGCCGGTGACGGTGAACGGCAGGCGGTACTCGCCGTGCGCCAGGTTGGCCACCTCCAGCACGCGGCTATGGAGAAAGGCCGCCAACGCGTGAACCTGCACGGGGTCGAACTGAAAGGACGGCATGTGCGGCGGGAAGCCCTTGCCCACTACCTGGCCGATCTTGTCGCCGTTGACGTCGTCGAGGACCACCGGAGATTCCAGCAGGTCTGGTCCGATGCCGCCACGGGCATCGGCGCCGTGGCAGAAGCTGCAGGAGGTCTCAAACAGGGTCTTGCCCTGGGCGATCTCGGCTGCCGGCGCCAGCTTGCCCAGGCCCATGATCGCTCGGTGGGTCGGCAGGCTGGCCAGAGCGGAAGCCGACGAGGCAGAGCCCGGCCGGGAGCGCGTGGCCTCGGAGGCCTGTTGGCCGCCAGACGCAGCCTGTTGCGCCGCCAGGCCGGCGCCTAACCCCAGCGCCAGGCAGATGGCGGCGGCGGTGAGCCAGCCGCGATGGGAACAGAGACGCATCGAGTCACCTCTCAAACAGCGCGGAACCCTGTATTGTGCCCAATCCGTCGTCGCGATGGGAGGAGTTTCTGCGCCGTGGCAGAGCAGCGCCGAGCGGGGCGGTGCTTTTTTTGGTGGTAGGCGGGCAGGGGCTACCGTGCGGTTCGTAACGTTTCGGCTTCGGCCTGGAAGCGACGTGAGAGGTGGCGCTGAGGCGCAGCGCTGCCCTCACGGGCTGCCGCGCGGCGGCGGGGGCAGAAGGCGGCGCGGGAATTATAATTAGGAGGGCTGCTGGCCCCGCGTCTCGCCCATGGAATACCGTTATCTCCCGCACATCAATTCCCCCGCCGATCTGCGCCAGCTCAGCCGGAACGAGTTGCCGGTGGTGGCGGCAGAGCTGCGCGATTACATGATCGCCACCGTCTCCAAGGTGGGCGGGCATTTGGGCAGCAGCCTGGGGGCGGTGGAACTGACGCTGGCGCTGCATTACAGCCTTCAGGCGCCGCGCGACAAAATTGTTTGGGACGTCGGGCATCAGGCCTATGGGCACAAGATCCTGACCGGGCGGCGGGACCGCTTTCCGACCCTGCGGCAATACGGCGGCATCTCCGGGTTTCCGGTGCGGGATGAGAGCCCCTACGACACGTTCAACGTCGCTCACGCCTGCACGTCCATCTCCGCCGCGCTGGGCATGTGCGTGGCGCGGGATTTGGCGCACGAGGACTATCAGGTCGCGGCGGTGATCGGCGACGCCGGGCTGACCGGCGGGCTGGCGCTGGAAGGGCTGAACCAAGCCGGGCACCTGAAGCGGCGGATGATGGTCATCCTCAATGACAACGAGATGTCCATTGCGCCGAACGTGGGTGCAATTGCCGGGTACCTGAACCGCATCGTGCATGGGCAGGCCTATCTGCGGATCAAGGAGGAGATCGAGCAAATGATCGCCTCCGTGCCGCGGCTGGGCCCGCGCCTGGTCCGGCTGACGCGGGACTTGGTGGACGCGGCGAAGACGCTGATCATCCCTGGGCTGGTCTTCGAGGAACTGGGCTATGAGTACATGGGCCCGGTGAACGGACATAACATTGACGCCCTGCTGGACGCGCTGGAGAAGGCCAAGAGCTACGACGGGCCGGTGTTGCTGCACGTGGTCACGCGCAAGGGCAAAGGCTATCCGCTGGCGGAGCGGCTGCCCAGCAAATACCACGGCGTGACGGCGTTTGACGTTTCCACCGGCGCCTTCCAGAAGACGCCGGCGCAGGCGCCGGCCTACACCGCAGTGTTTGGCCAGGCGCTGTGTGAGCTGGCGGAGCGGGACGCGCGCGTGGTGGCCATCACGGCGGCCATGCCGGACGGGACGGGCTTGTCGGAATTCGGCAAGCGATTTCCCGGGCGCTTCTACGACGTGGGCATCGCCGAGCAGCATGCGGTCACGTTTTCCGCCGGGCTGGCGACGCAGGGGCTGCGGCCGGTGGCGGCGATCTACTCGACCTTCTTGCAGCGCGCCTACGACCAAATTATTCACGACGTTTGCTTGATGAACCTGCCGGTAACATTCGCCCTGGACCGTGGCGGCATTGTCGGTGCCGACGGGCCGACGCACCATGGCCTTTACGATCTGGCCTACCTGACGGCGGCGCCCAACATGACCGTGATGGCGCCGAAGGACGAAAACGAGCTGCGCCACATGCTCTACACCGCGGTGCAGCACGGCGCGCCGATCGCCCTGCGGTACCCGCGCGGCAACGGGCTTGGGGTGGCGCTGGATGCCGAGTTGCGAAGGCTGGACATCGGTCGGGCGGAGATTCTGCGCGAAGGCGCAGACGGCGCCATCCTGGCGCTGGGCAGCATGGTGGCGCCGTGCCTGGCGGCGGCGGAGCGGTTGGCCGCCGAGGGGTTGTCGCTGACGGTGATCAATGCGCGTTTCGCCAAGCCGCTGGATGAGGAGTTGATCACGGTGCTGGCGGCGGAAAAGCCCTTCCTGGTCACTGCCGAGGAAGGCACGTTGGCGGGCGGCTTTGGGGCGCTGGTCTGCGCCCTGGTGCAGGACCGGCGCATCCCGGTCAGCATTTTGCGCATCGGCGTTCCGGACCGGATCGTCCCCCACGGCAGCCCGCAACTGCTACATGCCAAATATGGTTTGGACGCCGACGGGGTGGCGGACCGGATTCGCGCCTTCGCCCGCCAGCCCGGTTCTGAGGCGGCGGTCCGGCGCAGCGTTCCGGTCCATGGTACGGTCTAGGCGCCTGGGCCTGCGGTGCAACCCGAACCCGCCCGGCGGCGTACCAATAGCCAGCCACGAAGCGTGGCAAGGAGGGGCCATGAGCCTCGGGATGCGAGCGGTTCGCTGGGCAGGGGTGGCGGTAGCCCTATTGGCATGGGCGGGGTGGGCGTGGGCGGCGGCGGCGCCCGGAGTGGCGCGCATTAGCTTGGTGAGTGGCCAGGCTAGCCTGTTGCGCTCCGGAGCGGCATCTTGGGACCAGGCGCTGCTGAATACGCCGCTGGTGGCGGGCGATGAGGTCTATACCGCGCCGGGGGCGCGGATGGAGGTCGAATTCGATTACGCCCATCGCGCCTGGTTGGCGGGGGGCTCCGACCTGGTGATCTCCGCTTTTGCCGGGCAGAACCTGCAGTTGCAACTCAAGAGCGGCACGCTGAG
The DNA here is from genome assembly GCA_050746205.1 of Terriglobales bacterium. Lineage (GTDB taxonomy): Bacteria > Acidobacteriota > Terriglobia > Terriglobales > SCQP01 > JAKAUF01. The sequence goes on from JBOGKW010000048.1 coordinate 10,431, forward strand.
TTTTGCCACGCTGCCGGGCGGCAATTTGCAGACAGAGATAGATCTGCCCAATGCTGGCGTGCGGCCGCAGGGCTCGGGCCAATGGCGGGTGGATGTGGTGGATGCCGCCCACGCGAGCGTCACCGCCGATGACGGCTCAGTGCAGGTATTTACGCCGCAGGGAGCGGTCGAGGCGCAGGCGGGCCAGCAGGTGCAACTCGCGGGCTCGCAGGGCAACGCCCAATACCGGACCGTGTCGGCGCCGGCCCAGGATGCGTGGGATCAATGGGTGGCGGCACGGGAGCAGCGAGTCGAGCAGGCGGCCGATTACCGCGACCAATATGTGAGCACCAGCGTATCCGGGGCGGAAGACTTGGATACCTATGGGCATTGGGAGTACGTGTCCGGCTATGGGCAGTGCTGGACGCCGTATGCGGCCGGGTTCCAGCCGTACTTTGATGGTCAATGGGCTTGGACGCCGTACTACGGCTGGAGTTGGGTGTCGTATGAGCCGTGGGGCTGGGCGCCGTTCCACTATGGCCGCTGGTTCTGGCAATCGGCCATCGGCTGGGCGTGGTGGCCGGGCGGTTTTGCGGGGCCGGCCATTTGGGCGCCGGCGTATGTATCGTTCTTTGTCGGCGGGCCGGCGTGGGGCGTGGGCTTTGCCCATCCGGCGATCGGTTGGGTGGCGCTGGCGCCCGGGGAGCGGTATATCGGGTATAGCCAAACGCGGTGGCTGCGCCGGGGAGCGCCGGTGACGGCGATCTATCGGCCCGGGGTGAACGCGCCGATGGTGCGGCCCGCCGGGCTGCTGAACGCCCATGCACCGGGCGGCGTGATAGCGATCCCGCAGGGCAGCTTCGCGGGAGGCGCGGTGAACCGATTGGGCCGGACGGTGGCGGTGGGCCACATTCAGCGCGCGGCCGCAGTCAACGGCACGGCGCCGGTGGCGCCAACGGCGGGACGCAGCGGGTTTGGCCGCGCCACCGTGGCGGCGCCCCGGACCATCACGGCGCGGACCGTGTTCCGCCGCGGGCCGGCCGCGGCGATGCCGCCGCGGGTAGGCATGGCCGCAGTGGGCCGGCAAATCGAGGCCACGCGGACGCGGGCCGGCATGGCGGCCATGCCGGAGCAGTCGGCGCCGCGAGCGGCGCGGCCGGCGGCAGCCGCCGGTGACTTTCGGGGATTTGGCGCGGCAGCCCGGCAGGCGCCCGCGGGCCGGGCGGAAGGGGGATTCGAGAACCATCCCTTGGGCAACGCCACCCCCGAACGCACCTATGGGCGTACCAACCAGGCCGCGCCCCAGGGCAACGGCGACCGGCGTGCGGCGCCCGCGGAGCGGCAAGAACCGAATCGCGCCGCCCCGGCCCGCCAGGCCAAGCCGGAACGGCAGGCCGCGCCGCGCAAAGCCGCGCCCGACAATAAAACCCGCCCGCCGGCCAAACGCCATGACGGCAACAACCCGGGTCGCCGCGCTGCCAGTGGCGGAAACCGTGGTGGCGGTGGGCACGGCGGCGGTGGGCACCGGCATGCGCGCTAAGAGAGGGCTACCTAACGGAGTGAAGTGCGGGGCGGGAGAATTTTGGGGCTGCGGATGAAGCCCACAGAAGCGCAGGCCCAAGGGGCTGTCGCCCGAATTCACCGGCGGTGGTGGCTCATGCCGCCGGCCTAGGTGCCGCGCGAGTTGGCGCCAATGACGGCGCCAAGGGCTAGGCCTTAATCCTGCCCGAAGCGAAGGCGCAGCCCGGCGGTGAGCAGGAGTGGCGAAGCCAAGTTGGCGACCGGGTCAATGGTGACCGCATAGCGGCGGTTGAACAGGTTCTGCACCGCCAGGTAGGGCGCGATGGAGCGCAGCCAGCCGGCGTGGTAGGGCAGCACGCGACTGGCGTAGACGCCGGTGGTCCAGAAGGCAGGTAGCGGGACGGTATTGAGGTCGTCTTCGAACTCCGCGCCGCCGAACCGCTCCTCAGCCGAGAGCGTCCATCCCTGCCACCGATCCACCGCCCGAAAGGTGGCGTTGTTGTCCGGCACTTCGGCGATGTGGCGGCCAATGAGGTTGGCCGAGGGGGCGGATGCCACGATGGAATGGAGATGCGCATAGGCGGCCCAGAGCCAGAGGCCTGGACGCAACGACCATCGGCCGTCCCATTCCTCACCGCGCGAGCGCAGGCGGCCCAGGTTCTGCCGCTGCTCGGTGATCAGGCTCGGCGTAGAGCTGAGCGTGACGGCGGTGATGACGTTGGAGACCATGCCGTCAAAGTAGGTGGCGCGCAGCAGTCCGTGGCGGCCCAGGCGCAGGTCGGCGCCCCCCTGATAACCGCGGTAGCGCTCGGCGGTGAGCGCGGGGTTGGCCAGCGTCTCGATGTCACCGACGCGAAACGGGCGATAGAGTTCGTTCAGGCTGGGGGCGCGGAAGCTTTCATAGGCGGAGAGGCGGAACGACAGCGGCCCGGGGGGATGCCACACCGCGCCTAGGCTGGGGCTGACGGCCGAACTGGAACGATTCGGATAGAAGGCGAATTGGGCGGGATGGGCCAAGGCATTGAGGCCGAAGTTGTCGGTGAACGCGGCGTAATTGCGCCAATGGTCATCGCGCAGCGTGGCGGTGAGTTCCAGATTCCGCCACGGGCGCCACTGGCTCTCGGCGAAAGCGCCGGCCAGGCGCTGGCGCCCGGCATGATCGGTGTAGGGAAGGGTGTGATTGAGGGGCGCGAACTCGTCATCCACGGCTTGGATGTCGAGGTAGGAGGCGCCGAGAATGGCATGCACCGGGCCCCAGGGCGTGACCCGGCTGGCGGCCCAGTCCAAGGCCGCGCCGCTGGTCTGGGAGGGTACGCGCTGGTCCAGCACCAGCGTTTCGCTATCGCGATCGGCGGCAACGGAAACAAAGCTGCTGGCAAAGGTCTCCGACTGCTGGAACAGGCTGCCTTGCCAGAACCCGCCGGCTTGCAGATTGAAGTGCAGCGCCAGTTGCCGTAGCGCGGTCGAATTTTTCTCCAGGCGGGTGCCATTGCCGCGGCTTTCGCCGAAGTACTCGCCGTCCAGCGAGAGCACCAGGCGGGAATTGGGAATGTAGCGGATTTCGGGGGCGAATTCGTTGGCGGCGACGCCGGCCGGGGTGTCCACCGCGCCGGCCTCGGCGGGCGGGACGGGAATATAACCGGTGGTGGTCAGGCTCTGTTGGCCCAAGCCGGCGGACAGCGAGCCCCCGGCGATGGAGGAGTAGCTTTGCAAGACGCCGGTGCTCAGGTTTCCCATGCCCGTCTGCACCGACGCGTGGGTTTGATTGGGCTGCCGGCTGACGATGTTCACCACGCCCGCCAGCGCGCCGCTGCCGTAGAGTGGCGAGGCGCCGCCCTCCACCACGGTGAGCTGCGCCACGCTGTCGTCGGGCACGCGCAGCCAATCCACCCAATCGCCGTAAAAGTCATTCAGCGGAATGCCGTCGCGCAACACCAGCGCGCGGCTGGCGCCGCTGGAGCCGGTGCCCAGCAGCGAGATGCCCTGCGTGGTGGGATGGGCGTTGAGCGAATCGGAGCGGCGGTAGGAGCTCAGGGCGGGGAACTGGCGCAATTGGGAATCGAGATTCAACTGCGGGGCGGATTCCAGTGCCGATGCGTCGAGGGTTTCCGCCAGCACCGGCACGGCGGTGACGGCTTGTCGCCTTCCCGTGGCGGCCACGGTGACCCGGGCCGTCACCGACGCCGGGGCGAGGACGACGCGCAGCGGACCGACCTTGCGCACCAGAATCCGCTGGGGCGCGAAGCCGGCTGCGGTGATCTCTAACTGCGCCGGCAAGCTCGCCACTCGCAACTGGAAGCGCCCCTGCCGGTCGGTTTGGGCGGTGACCCCGGCGGCGGCGCTCACCGTCGCGCCCGGGATCGCCAGGCCGTCGCTACTCAATACTTGGCCCTGGAGCCGGGACGGGGCGGCTGCGGGCGGGCGCTGCGCGAGGCCGGGCAGCAGCAAGACCAGGGCGATGGCCCCGATGCGCGCAAGCCCGAAGTCTGATGGCGGCATGTACACAGGCTAGCAATGTCTGGGAGCGGGCGCAGGATGCGACGGCGCGTCGCCCGCCAGCAGGCGCCGGGCGACGCGCGCGGTAGCCGGGGATGGGCCGGAGATGGAACAGAATGCGGCGTATCCGCGCGGTCACCCCCGGGTGCCGGTCCGGCGGCCTCGAGCCGGATGGGCGGCACCCAACTGGTTACCTTGGGCGTCTAACCACATGCCAATACGTCGCCTGGTGCCGGCGCTTGGCCGCAAAATGGCCGTGGCTTGCAGGCATTGGCCCGGCAATTGCTCTAATTTCCGGCAATTAGGGATCTCTGCCCGAGATTCTGACCGGGGCGCGCGCCCGCGGAGAAATTAAGCCGAACAGGGGCGCCGGCCCCGTCATCCATGCCTGCACTCAAACTCATGGCCGTGGATGACGACCCAGCGATCCTGGAGCTCATTGAGAATCTGGTCGCTCCGCTCGGCTGCCGCGTGCTGAGCTGCGCGGATAGCGTGGCCGCGGCCGACCGGATTGAGTACGAAAAGATTCACGGCATCTTCATTGACGCCAATATGCCGGGCATGAACGGCTTCGAACTCGCCCGGCGGGTCCGCGCCTCGCCGCTCAACGCCGTCGCGCCGATTGTGCTCGCCACCGGGGACGAGAGCCCGGAGATGATGCGCGCCAGTTTCGCCGCCGGCGCCAACTTTTTCCTCGCCAAACCGTTCAGTCTGGAGCGGTTGCAATCGCTGTTTGGCGTGCTGCGGGGCTGGATGATCAAGGCCAAGATCCGCCACGTGCGGCTGCCCTTCCGGGTGAGCGTCCTGTGCCATACCGAGGCCGGAGACTTCCGGCTGGCCAGCCTCAATCTAAGCGAGGCGGGCATGCTGCTGGAGAGCTGCGGGAAATTGAACGTCGGGGAGCAGATGGGTCTTAGCTTTGCGTTGGCCCCCAATCCCAAGCCCTGGGTGCTGACCGGCCGCGTGGTGCGCAAGGAAAACGCGGAGCGGGTGGGAATCGAGTTTGTGGACATGGGGCCGCTACAGCAAGAGGCGCTGCAGCGCTACCTGCACGAGCATCTCGAGGAATAGCCGGCGGCGGCCGCCTGGCGCGGAAATCGCGGACAATGGAGGGTGAGTTCCCCCGCTGGTTCCCGCAGCCGCACTGCGCCTGCGCCCTCGGCCCCCCCATTCCGCCCGCCGCGTCCCGCATGGAGCCGCGGGGAGGCCGAGGCCGCCGTTGCCGCGGCTTGGGCGCCGGCGCGGGTGCGCCGGCTGGCCCGCCAGTTGGCGGACTTGGCCGCCCAGGAGCTTATCGGCGGGCCGGGCCCGGTCCGCGATCCCGGCTTCGCCGCCCGTGTGCGCGCGCAACTGCGGCGCGGCGTGCCGGACGGCGATATCGCCGCCGCGGCGGGGGAGATCGCGGCGGCGAGCCTGCATCTGAACCATCGCCGCTACATGGCGCAGCAGGTGGCGGCGCCGATTCCGGCGGCGGCGCTGGTGGAGTCGCTGGTGGCGGCGTTGAACCAGAGCCTGGCGGTGGTGCGCATGTCTCCCGCCGGCACGGCGGTGGACCGGGCGCTCCTGGCGGATTTTCGCCGGGTCTTTGGCTTTCCCGCCGGCGCCGAGGGCACGCTCACCCCGGGGGGCAGCTTTGCGAACCTCACGGCGTTGGTGGCGGCGCGGGCGGCGCTCCAGCCCGCGGCCTGGCGGGACGGGGTGCAGCCTGGGCGGCTGGCGGTCATCGTCGGTGCCCAGAGCCATTATTCGATCGCTCGCGCGGCCGCGCTGCTCGGCCTGGGCGAGCGGGCCGTGTTCGCCGTTCCCGTGGATGCGGCCCAGCGCACGCTGGCGGCACGGGCACCGGAGGTGTTTGCCGCCGCCCGCCGCGCCGGCTATCGCCGCTTTATCCTGGCCGCCACCTGCGGCTCGACCCCCACCGGCAGTTGCGACGATCTGATCGCGCTCGGCGCGGTGGCGCGCCGCTATCGCGCCTGGCTGCATGTGGATGCGGCGCATGGCGGGGGGTTTATCTTCAGCCGCCGTCTGCGCGGAAAACTGCGGGGCCTGGAGGCGGCCGATTCGCTCACCTTCGATCCGCACAAGATGCTGTTCATGCCGCTGACCGCCGGTGCGGTGCTGGTGCGCGACGGCCGGCGGCTGCGCGCCGCCTTCAGCCAGTACGCGCCGTATCTGTTTCGCTCGCTGCCCGGCGGCGCGCCGGATTTGGCCCAGTTCACCCTGGCCTGCTCGCAGCGCTTTGACGCCCTCAAGATATGGCTGACGTGGAAGGCGTATGGCGGAGCGTTTTGGGGAGCGCTGGTGAACGGGGTCTGCGCCGCCGCCTGGGCCGCCTACGAATACTGCCTGCGGTCGGCGGTGCTGGCGCCGGCGCATGAGCCGGAGTCCAACATTTTTTGCTTTCGCTTGCGGCGGTCGCCGCGCGGCGCCGCCGCCGACCGCAGGCATGCGCGGCTGGAGGCGGCGGTAAATGCCAGCGGCGAGGGCTACATCAGCTCCACCGTGCTGCAGGGCCGCCGGGTGCTGCGCATGGTGGTGATGAATCCCCGCTCCACCGCGGCGGACACCGTGGCCGTGCTCCAGGCGGTAGAGCGGCTGGCGGCGCGGTAACCCCGGGTGAGGATACCCTAAAGGCGATGGACTCGCGCCAGCGGTTTCTTCGCGCCTGCCGCCGCCAGCCGGTGGACCGGCCGCCGGTATGGTTCATGCGTCAGGCGGGCCGGTATATGCCGGAATACCGCCGCCTGCGGGAGCGGTTTTCCCTGCTGGAGCTGTGCCGCCGGCCGGACCTGGCCAGTGAAATCACCGTCACCGCGGCCGAGCGGCTGGGCGTGGACGCGGCGATTATTTTCGCCGACCTGCTGCTGCCCGCCGAGCCGCTGGGCTTCGAGCTGCGCTACGCCGCCGGCGAGGGTCCGATCATTATTCCGGCGCTGCGCCACGCGCCCGATCCCGCCGCCGCCATCGCCGCGTTGCCGGCGCCGGCCCCCGAGGCCCTGGGCTATGTCGCCGCGGCGATTCGCCGCACGCGGGAGCATTTCGCCGATCGTGTCCCGGTGATTGGCTTTGCCGGCGCCCCCTTCACGCTGGCCAGCTATTTGATTGAAGGTGGCCCGAGCCGCGCATTTGTGGCCACCAAGCGGCTGCTCTGGGAGCATCCGGCGGCATGGGCGCGGCTGATGGAAACGCTCTGCCCGCTGCTGACGGCGTTCCTGGCCGATCAGGTCGCGGCGGGAGCGGCGGCCGTGCAGCTATTCGACAGTTGGGCGGGGGCGCTCAGCGAGGCCGACTATCGTCGTTTCGTGCTGCCCTACGTGCAGTTGATCGTTGCCGCCATCCAGGCGCTGGATGCGCCGGTCATTTATTTCTCCACCGGTACGGGCGGTTACCTAGAGGCGTTGCGCGAAACCGGCGCCAGCGTCCTCAGCCTGGATTGGCGGGTGGATCTGGCGGCGGCGAGGCGACGGCTGGGTGTTGGCGTCGCGGTGCAGGGCAACTTGGATCCCGCCGCTCTGCTGGCCCCGCTGCCGGAGTTGCGCGCCGCCGTGCAGGGCCTGCTGCGTTCCGCGGGCGCGCGGCCGGGGTACATCTTCAATTTGGGTCACGGCATTTTGCCAGAGACTCCGGTCGCTCACGTCCGTGCGGTGGTGGAGTGGGTGCGCGCGGCCGCCGCCGAGCCGGCCGCGGCGGAGCCCGAAACCGGCGGCGCGGCGTGAGGCCCGCGGCAGCGCCCGTGGTGATTGTCGGGGCGGGTATTGCGGGGCTGGCCGCGGCCTGGGAGTTGTCGCGCCGGGGCGTAGGGAACGTGCAATTGTTCGAGGCCACGGCGCGCGCCGGCGGCGCGATCTGCACCGAGCGGCGGGAGGGCTTTTGCCTTGAGGCCGGGCCCGATTCGTTCCTGGCGGCGAAACCGGCCGCCGCCGAGCTCTGCCGCGCGGTGGGACTGGGCGGTGAGCTGACGGGCTGCGCCCCGGCCCGGCCGCGTACGTGGATGCTGCACCGCGCGCGTTTAGAGCCGCTGCCCGAGGGCTGGCAGTTTCTGGCGCCCGCGCGGTGGTGGCCGGCGCTGCGCACCCGCTTGCTTTCGGGGCCCGCCAAGCTGCGGCTGGCCCAGGAGTTCCTGGCGCCGGCCAGGCTGCCGCCGGGCGACGTTTCGGTTTCCGCCTGGGTGCGGGCCCGGTTCGGGCCGGAGGTGCTGGACCGCTTGGTGGCGCCGCTACTGGCAGGGGTTTATGGCGGCAATCCGGAACAACTGAGCTTTGCGGCCACTCTGCCGCGCTTCGCGGCGCTGGCGGCCGGGGGGAGCGTGGGCCGGGCGCTTTGGCGCCAGCGGCGCCAGAGCCCGCCCGGCGCCGCGCCGCTGTTTCTGACCCTGCGCGCCGGCATGGACGCATTGCCGCAAGCGCTGGCCGCGGCCATCGGCGCCGAGCGTTTGCACCTAGCCCAGCCCGTTGCGGCGGTACGCAGGGGCCGGGTTGGAGATTACCAGGTGCGGCTGGCCGACGGCGCCGAGCTGAGCGCCTCCGCGGTGGTTATCGCCGCGCCGGCCTGGGCGGCGGCGGACATGTTGGCCCCGTTGGACGGGGCGATGGCGGCAGCCCTGGCCCAAATCCCGTACGCCTCCGCTGCGGCCGTGCATCTGGCCTACGCCCAAGCCCCGCCGCTGCCTCCGGGCTTCGGGCTCCTGGCGCCGCGCCAGGAGGGCCGGCGCCTACTGGCCGCCACCTTCGTGCATCAAAAGTTTCCGCATCGCGTGCCGCCGGGCGCGGCCCTGCTGCGCCTCTTCTACGGCGGCGCTCTGGACGCTGAGGTCCTGCAGTTGCCCGATGCGGGGCTGGCCATGCTCGCGCGCGAGGAGGCGGCCGCAATCCTGGGCATTGCCGCCGAGGCAGATTGGCGGCGCTTCCACCGCTGGCCGCGGGCCATGCCCCAGTACACCCTGGGCCATGCCGAGCGCGTGGCCCGCCTGGAGGCGCGGCGGGCACGCCATCCTCGGCTCGCTCTGGCCGGCGCCGCCTATTACGGCGTGGGTTTGCCCGATGCCATCGCCAGCGGGCAAGCGGCGGCGCGCGCGGTACTGGACGCGGGCTAGGAGCCGGGCGC
>JBOGKW010000049.1:0-19303 GCA_050746205.1 Terriglobales bacterium
TGGGCGGGGGCATGTCCTCGCGCCTGTTCCAAAATATCCGCGAGCGCCAGGGCTTGGCCTACGCCGTCTTCAGCGACCTCAATCCCTACCGCGACGCCGGCATGTTCTGTGTCTATGCCGGCACCGGTGTCCAAACCGTGCCCCAGGTAGTGCGCTCCGTGGTGGCGGAACTGCGCGACCTGAAAACCCATGCCGTGCCCGAGGAGGAGCTGCGCCGCGCCAAGGATGGGGTGAAGGGCAGCCTGATGCTGGGCTTGGAATCCACCGGCTCGCGCATGTCCCATTTGGCCCGCCAGGAGATCTACTTCGAGCGCCGCATCTCGCTTGACGAGATGCTGGTGCGCATTGAAGCCGTCACCGCCGAGGAACTGCGGGCCATTGCCGCCGAGTGCTTTGTCAGCGAAAACGTCGGCGTCACCGTGCTGGGCAACCTCAACGGCCTCAAGATCACCCGCGCCGACCTGGAGATCTGAAGCGGGGCCCGCGCCGGGTCGCCGCCCCCGGTCGCCGGCCTGTGCGGGCCGGGCCCTGTTACCGTAGTGTCATGACTTCGGCTGTGCGCTCCGCCGCGGCGGCAGCGCCGCATCGGCGCGCCAAGATTGTCTGCACTCTGGGTCCGGCCTGCGCTTCGCCGGACGGCATTCGCGCCATGATCGGCGGCGGCATGGATGTGGCCCGCCTCAACTGCGCGCATGGCGATGCCGCCTGGCGGGCGGCGATGATCGCCGAGTTGCGCCAGGCTGCGGCCGAACTGGGCCGCGAGGTGGCGGTGCTGCTGGACCTGGCGGGTCCCAAGATCCGCACCGGCGCGCTGCCGGGCACGCAACTGCTGGCGCTCGCCGCAGGAGCTACGGTCACGCTGAGGGCCGCTGCGCCGGGCGATGCCCCGCCGCCGGGAGTCATCACCACCAGCCATGACCTGGCGCCCGCGGTCGGTCCCGGTGACGTGATTCTCCTCAGCGATGGCTTGATTGAGCTACGCGTGGAAGCCAAAGCCGACCCCGCCGCTGGCGGAGCCGCCGGCTGCATCACCTGCCGGGTGATCAACGGTGGTGAATTGGCCGGCCACCAGGGCGTCAATCTGCCCGGCGCCCTACTGCCGATTCCCGCCATGACGCCGCAGGACCTCGCCGACCTCCACGCCGGCCTGGCGGCGGGCGTGGACTTTGTGGCCCTCTCGTTTGTCCAGACCGCCGCCGATGTGGAGTTGCTGCGCGCCGCCATCACTGAATGGGCTGCCGCCCATCCCGAGGTTCCTGGCGCCGCGGCCACCGGCGTCATTCCCAAGCTGGAAAAGCCCCGCGCCATCGCCGAACTGGATGCCATCCTGGCCCGCGCCGACGCGGTCATGGTGGCCCGCGGCGATCTGGGCGTCGAGTTGCCGCCAGAACAGGTTCCGGTGCTGCAGAAGCGCATCATTCGCCACGCCCGCCGCCACCACCTGCCCGTGATTACCGCGACCCAAATGCTGGAGTCCATGACTGCCCATCCCCGCCCCACCCGCGCCGAGGCCACCGACGTGGCCAACGCGGTTTGGGACGGCAGCGATGCGCTGATGCTTTCCGGGGAAACCGCCAGCGGCCAGTATCCCTTCGCCGCGCTCAATATGATGGTGCGCATCATCGTGGAGGCCGAAGCCGCCCACCAGGACGATATCGAGTCCCGCCGCAGGCGCCGGCCCGATGGGACCGCCCACTCCATCGCCGAGACCATCGCTGCCGCCGTGGCCAGCGCTGCCCGCGAGTTGCCCATGGCCGCCATTGCCGTCTATACCCAGGGCGGTGAGACCGCCCGTCAGGTGGCGGCCTTTCGCCCCCCCTGTCCCATTTATGCCCTCGCCGCCGATCCCCGCACCCGCCGGCGCCTGGCGTTGCACTGGGGCGTAATCCCCGTGGCCTCCCCTGCCATGGCCACCACCGACGAGATGCTGCGCCGCGCCGAGCGCCAGCTCCTGGACCATCACCTGATCCAGTCCGGCGAGGTCCTGGCCATCGTCGCCGGCGTCCCCTTCGGCATCTCCGGCCGCACCAACCTCATGCGCCTCATCCGTGCCGGCGAATAGGCGGGCTGCCTGGGGCCCTTTTGCCCCGCGGCGGCCACCTTTTTGGCTGAGCCGCTTGGCTCGCCGCCGGAAACGGGAGTAAGATTTGCGGTTCGAGGAGAATCCAATGTTTAGCCGCCTTTACGTCCGTCCCCGCCTGTCTCGCTATTTGGCCCCGGTTCTGGCCTTGCCGCTTTTGTTCCTATTGGCGCCCAACGCGCAGGCGCAGACAGCCAAGAACAGCCCCAGCGCGCTCGGCGCGCTCAAGTTCCGCGAGTTGGGACCGGCTGTCGCCGGCGGTCGCGTCTCCTCGGTCGTCGGCATTCCCGGCAATCCCATGGTCTATTACGTCGGCACCGCGGGCGGCGGCGTCTGGAAGTCGGTGGATGGCGGCTATACCTGGAAGGCGATCTTCAAACATGGCCCCAACTCCATCGGCGCCGTCGCCCTGGCGCCCTCCAACCCGAATCTGGTCTGGGTCGGCACCGGCGAGGCCAATATCCGGAGCGATGTCATTAATGGCCACGGCGTTTATTTCTCTCCCGACGGCGGCGCTACCTGGCAGTTCATGGGGCTGAAGAACGCCGGGCAGATCTCCAGCATCCTCGTCAATCCGCAGAACGCGAATGAGGTCTGGGTGGGTGTTTTCGGCCATACCTGGGGTCCGAACCACACGCGCGGCGTCTACCGCACCGAGGACGGCGGACATACCTGGCAGCGGGTACTATTCGTCAACGACGCCACCGGCGTCGCCAGCTTGATCATGGAACCCGGTAATCCCCGCGTCTTGCTTGCCGCCATGTGGCAGGCGGTGCGCCATCCCTGGGGTTTTGACGACGGCGGCCTGGGCGGCGGCATCTACCGTTCCACCGACGGCGGCACAACTTGGGCCAAGCTCACCCACGGCGTGCCTAAGGGCCCGCTGGGCCGCATCGGCCTAGCGGCTGCCCCCAGCGACCCACAGCGGATCTATGCGCTCATCGAGGCCAAGCACGGCCGCCTCTGGGTCAGCAACGACCTGGGCGGCCATTGGAAGAACGTCAACAACAATCACGCCATTGATGACCGCCCCTGGTACTTCTCGACCATGGCGGTGGCCCCGAATGATCCCGACCGCGTCTATTTCCTCGCTTCCAGCTTGCATGAGACGCAGGATGGCGGCCGCACCATCGAGTCCATCGGCCGGAACGTGCACGCCGACAATCACTCCATCTGGATTGACCCCGACAATCCCAATCGCATCATCGAGGGCAACGACGGGGGCGTGGACCTGTCCCTCGACGCGGGCCGCAACTGGCGCTTTCTGGCGGACCTTCCCATCGAGCAGTTTTATCAGGTGGCGACCGACAACAAGATCGCCTTCGACGTCTGCGGCGGCTTGCAGGACAACAACGCCTGGTGCGGGCCCAGCCGCAGCGGCTATCGGATTGACGGCAGCGAGTGGTTCATCGTGGCCGGCGGCGACGGCCAATACGCGGTTCCGGCGCCCAGCGACCCCGACATCATCTACGCCGATTCCCAGAACGGCTATATTGGCCGCATCAATCTCAAAAACAACACCTCCCGCTATGAGCGGCCCACCATCCTGGGTGTCAGCGCCATGGCGCCGGCCGATCTGAAGTACCGTTTCAACTGGACTGCGCCGATCGCGGTCGCACCGACCGATCCCAACACCGTCTACCTCGGCGCCAACGTCTTGTTCAAGACCAGCGACGGCGGCTTGCATTGGACGCCCATCAGTCCGGACCTGACCCGCAACGATAAGGCCAAGCAGCAGACGAGCGGCGGCGCCATGGAGCATGACATCAGCGGCGCGGAGACCTACGACACCATTCTGTCGTTTGGCATCTCCCCCAAGGATCCCCGCACGATTTGGGTCGGTACGGATGACGGCCTGGTGCAGGTAACCCGCGATGGCGGCGCCCACTGGACCAACGTCACCGCCAACATTCCGGGCCTGCCGCAATGGGGCCGGGTGCAGCAAATTGATCCCGCACCCAGCAACCCTGCCGGCTGCTACGTGTCTTTCGATTTCCATGAGACCGGCAACGACCACGCCTATGTCTATAAGACCAGCGACTACGGTCAGACCTGGACCAACATCAGCGCCGGGCTGCCGCCGGACACGCCGGTGAAGGTGGTGCGCGAGGACCCGGACCAGGCGGGCTTCTTGGTGGCCGGAACCAACACCGGCCTGTTCTACTCCCAGGACGACGGGGCGTCTTGGAAGCCACTGCAAGCCAATCTGCCCACCATCACTGTTTACGACCTCCAGTTTGTTCCCCGCGATCATTCCTTGGTCGTGGCCACCCACGGGCGCGGCATCTTCGTCCTCGACAACATCACCCCGCTTGAGGATCAGACGCCCGCCATCCTGGCCGACGACTTCCATCTCTTCCCGGCGCTGCCCGCCTACATGCTTACTTCCCGGCCGCGCCGAACGCTCAGCCTGAGCAACTTCACCACGCCCAACCCGCCGACCGGCGTGATGGTGGACTACTACGTGAAGACCGCGGTCCAGCCCACCGCGGAGCAGAAGCAGCGGCATCAACAGCCGGTGCAGATCACCATTACCGACGCCCAGGGCCATCTAGTGGACACGATGTTCGGGCCCGCTAAAAAGGGCTTCAACCGCATCAACTGGCCGATGCGCTACGCCGGCGCCACGCCGCTCGACTTCATCAAGCACGTTTCCGGCGGCTATTTTGGTTTCCGTGGCATGGGTCCCGAGGTGGCGCCCGGCACGTATAAAATCACCGCCACGCTGAAGGGCCAAAGCCAGGCGGTGACGGCCGAGGTGAAGCCCGATCCCAACTTCCCGGTGAACATGGCCAACTTCCGGGCAGAGACGCGCGCCGCATTACGGGCCCGCGGCAACCTTTCCGCCCTGAATGCCATGCTGAACCGCTTGACCGCCCTGCACGCGCAGTTGGCCGCGGTGGTCAAGCTGCTGCAGCCCTCCCGGCCCACCGGCGTGGTCAGCGTGGAGTACCAGCCGGTGTTGGCCCGTGCTCAGGCGCTGGATAAAAAGGTCGTGGCCATGAAGGCCGCCGTTTACAACACCAAGGTCCAGCCCGGCAGCGAGGACGATATTCATTACCTGGCCGATTTTCATGACCTGATGTCCCGGGCCATGTACAGCCTGTCGGACGGCTACGATCTGCCACCCAACCAGAACGCTCTGGCGCTGCTGGCCAAGGAGCAGACGGAGTTGCACGCCTATCTGGGCCAGTTCAACGGGCTGCTCCGCACGGACGTGGCGTCCTTCAACCGCCTGGCGCTGCATCATCACGCCAGCACGCTGTTCGCCGGCGCTCCCATTGCCACGCCGGAAACCGGCAGTGGCATGTAAACGAGGTTGCTTGGGGGCAGCACCCAGCGGTGGTGCAGGCGTCTGGCCGGCCCGGCGGTCCGCGGCGATCCGCACGTAAAATAAAGCGATGGCCGTGTGCCTCGACCAGCGCCAACTGCCGGGCGTCAGCCGCCTGTACGCCGATTACCTGTACGCCTTTGACCGGGTGGCTCGCTTCTATGCTGTGGCGGAGTCTCCGTTTGCGCCGGCCGCGTTCGCCGCCGCCGCCTCCCGCGTGGCCTATGCCACCGCCGTACGCAGTCGCATGGCCGAGGTTTTGGAGCGGCAAAACCGCGGCTGGGGCGCAAGCGCTGCGACGGAGGCGTTGCTGGCCCAGTTTCGCCGCCCGGAGACCGTGGCCGTCGTCGCCGGCCAGCAGGTGGGCCTGCTCGGGGGCCCGGTCTTGACCGTGTACAAGGCCATGACTGCCGTACTGGCCGCCGAACGGATGCGCTCCGAAGGCATCGCGGCGGTTCCGGTCTTCTGGATGGCGACGCAGGACCATGACTTCGCTGAGGTCAACCATGCCTGGGTGCTGGGGTCAAACGGCGAACCGCAACGGATTGAATGGGCCGCGCCGGACGCCGCCACGGCGGCTCCGGTGGGCCGCATCGGTCTTGGCCCAGCCATCGCCGGCGTGTTGGAGGCCTTCGCCCAGGCCGCAGGCGCCGCGCCGGAGGCCATGGCCCCGCTCCAGGCCGCTTACCGTCCGGGCGAAACGCTCGGTTCCGCGTTCGCGCGACTCCTGGCGGCGTGGTTCGCCCCCTGGGGCCTGATTTTGCTGGACCCGCTCGATCCTACCTTGGCCCCGCTCAGCGCGCCGCTCCTGGCCGAGGTCGTCGCCCGCCCTGACGCCCTCTCGGCGGCACTGCGGCAGCGGAGCGAGGAACTTACCGCGGCCGGATACCATGCCCAAGTCCACGATAGCGGTGCGGCGTTGCTATTCCTGGAGACCGCCGGCCAGCGCCAGCCGTTGCGATTCACCGAGGGCGCCGCCCACGCCGGTCAGCAGCGTTTTTCGCCGGCGGAGTTGGCAGCGCTGCTACGCGCGCAACCGGAGCGTTTTTCTCCCGGCGCCCTGCTTCGCCCCTTGGTGCAGGACCTGCTGCTGCCGACCGCGGTTCAGGTCACGGGTCCCGCCGAGACCGCCTACCTGGCCCAATCCAGCGCGCTCTACGCCGCCCTCGGCCGTTACCAGCCGCTCCGCTTGCCGCGCCTGAGCGCCACGCTGGTGGACGCCCGCGCACGCCGTTTGCTGGAAAGATTTCAACTCACCGTCCTGGACATCTGGCGCCTGGACCCGCAGGGCGACGGAGAGGCGGCGCTGGCGGCCTGGCTGGCTCGGCGGGCACTGCCAGGCGACCTTGCCGCCGGGCTGGCGGCGCAGCGGGAAAACGCTGCCCAGGGCTTGGCCGGGCTCGCCGCTCAGGTGGGCGAGGTGGATCCTACGCTGGTGGATTTTGTCCGCACCGTGGGCGACAAAGTGCGGCACCAATTCGATCAAATCGAGGCCAAACTGGCCCGCAGTCTGGCCCGCCGCCAGGAGGACCTGGGCCGCCAGGCCCGCCATCTCGCCGGCCTCCTTTATCCCGGCCGCCATCTACAGGAGCGCCGCTGGAACTCCGCCGCTGCGGCTCTGCGCCTCGGCCCGGCCTGGCCCGCGCTGCTGCACGACCAGCTCCAAGCGGCCTGTCCCGATCACCAACTATTGGATTTTTAGCGGCCCGCGCGGCCGCACGTTTGCTATGTCGCCGGCCGCTGGATGGGAAAACTTCTACGTCATTGCCGGCTCCTCGGCTGGCGCGCTCATCGGCTTGCAATTCGTGGTGATTACACTCATCGCCGGCACTCCCGCTGCTGACGGCGGCGAGCAGGGCAGCCGCACCTTCGCCACGCCCACCATCGTCCACCTGGGCGCTGTTCTGCTGTTGGCGGCCGTCCTCAGCGCCCCCTGGCACGGCCTCGCACCGGCGGCTTGGATTTGGGGCCTGATCGGCTTGTGCGGCGTGATCTACCTAGTCGCCATTTCCTGGCGCATGGCGAGGCAGACCGTCTACAAGCCCGAGGCCGAGGACTGGATCTTCCACGCCGTCCTCCCGCTCGCCGCCTATGCCACACTTGGCCTATCGGCGCTTGCCAGCGGCGCCCACCCCCGCGGCGCCCTGTTCGCCGTCGCCGCCGCCGCCCTAGTTTTGCTGTTCACCGCCATTCACAATGCCTGGGACAGCGTCACCTATCACGTCTTCGCCAGCCGCCGGCGCGCGCATGCGCAACAACGCGAACGGCAGGGCGCACCGCGATGAATGTCGTCGCGGTCGGCGCGCCGCCTTCCGGGTAGCTTCAGCCGCGCCACGCGGTGCGGCAGCCCAGTTGACACAACGGCGCGCGCGGGGTGTGACGCACCAGGTTTAGCGGGCCGCGGTCTCGGCAGCGGGCTCCTCGGCTTCGGCGGGTTCATCCTCTAGCCCGGCAAAGATCTTGAAGTCGTAATCAATATCGTTGTCGTGGTTGACGCCGCCGGCCTTCTCGTGGTTCCGCAGCAGCCTCTTGTCCATCTTGTCCTTCCGCCGCTCCTGACGCGCCTTCTCTTTCTGACGTTTTTGGAAACTGGGACGGGAACGACCGGCCATGGGACACCTCCGAGGAACAGAATTCCGGTGGCGGAAACGGCCCGCATCTCCGCTCCGGCGCGGGCCTAGGCGCACCCAGCAGCGCCGCAAGCGGCCCGAAATAGCTCATCTCCAGTTTACCAGCCGCTGCCGTTCCGCGGTAGTCTTTCCTCCCTCCCGGGCCGGGAGGAACCGCCCGCAGAAGGAAACGGCGGGCCGCGAGGGCCCGCCGCTGCAGGAACTGCCCAAGCCCTGCGGCTTTACGGGTTGTAGAAGCCGCGATTCTTGCTGTACGGCGCTTCGCCCGGTTCGCCGCGGCGGAAGTGCCCCGAGGGGATGGTCTTGTTGTCCCGCTCCTGCGCCAGCAGCTCGATGAACCAGGCCTCGTGCTCAATCTCCTCGTTCAAGATGCGTGCCGCCATGTCATAGGTGCGGGGATCCTTCCCGAACGTCAGATCGCAGATCTCCGACCAACTGCGGATGGCGCAACGCTCGCTCTCCAGCAGCAGCGTCAGGATGTTGACCACTGTCGGCGGGTTTGGCAGCTTCGCTGGGGCGCAGCCGGCACCGTTGTGGAAGGCGGGCAGATCGTTGGGCAGCTCACCGCCCAGCTCATAGATGCGCGGTACGATCAGCTCCCAATGCGCGCGATCCTCGAGGCGCGCGTCCTCGCAGATCTCCTTGTAATCCTCATGCCCGGCCAGGTGCATGCGCAGAATGGTGTAGTAGTAATAAGTACTGGAAAACTCAGCCGCAGCATTGGCGACGAGTTTTTTGAGCAGCTGATCCACGTCCACGCCGCGGGCTTGGATTTCCTCCACGCCCACTCGGCCGGAAAGATCGCCGTACCCAATCTTCTTGGCTTCCGCCATCGTTCCTCCTTCGATTTCGCCTCGCCGGGGACGGCGGCGCGAAAGAAAATCATACGTCCGTTCCGCCCGTCCCATCCACTACCGTGGGGGCATAGCGCTCCACCACCCGCAGTGTCCGCCGCCAATCCTCATTGACGCCGGCGCGTTCGACTTCGACTTCCGGCCCCAGCCAGCCCAGCAGCGCATGGGCGCGCGGGTGCCAGCGGAGCGCGGGCGCCACCAAGGTCAGCCGCGGCGGTTCCGGACGCAACGCCACACCGGGAAAATAGCCGCGACGCGTGAAGTCGCCCCGCTGCTGGTGGTGTCGGACGGCGCGCCAATAGTCCAGCGCCTGCAGTGGGAAACGGAGGTCTTCGCTTGCCTTCAACTCCAGAATGCGCAGCCGCCCGTCCCGCTCCACCGCCAACAAATCCATTACCTCCCGTTCGCCGCGCCGGAAGCTCGGCACTTGCGCATAGATAAAGCGGGGATCGCACTGTGGCGCTACGGCGACCAAGTTGGCGCGCACCTCCTCTTCCATCCAAGCCTCAGCCTGGCAGCGGCCCAAATATCCCTGGCCGTCGGCTTCCGGCCGCCGTTCGCGATCCAGGCGTAACAAGAGCGCGCGAAATTGATCCATGCATTCCGGCGTCAGCGGGCGCGAGCCCAGGTTTCCGGCCCACCCGGGGATCCGCCGCGGCTCGCCCAAGCCGAAGGTGAAGGCCGCCCGCAGCGCAGCGGCGCCACGCGCGGTGCGCGCAAACGTGAGCCCGTGCAGGCGAAAGGCGACGCCGTCGGCATTGCGCGCCACGGCCGCTTGAGGGCAGAGGGGGCGGATCTGCGTCCACAGCTCCGCCGCCGCTGCCGGCAGCGGCCCCTCCGCCGCCGGCGCGGCCCGCAGCACCGAATCCATGTTGCCCTCGGGCAGCGGTGACAGCGGCCGCAGATGCCCGGCAGCCTCATCCAGTTCATAAGCCGCAAACCGTGCAGCGGCGCGCAGCAACGGCAGCCTCGAGAGCGTCGGCGCGCTTTTCTCCGCCGGCAACACCAACATGAGCCGCGCCGGCGGAAGGCCGCCAGCGTCTGCTAGCACCCCCGCCCAGAGCAGTAGAGCCAGTAGCGCGTCGTCCACCGCCGTTTGGCTCCGCTCCGGCGGCGCCGCCACCGCGGCGGCCAGGCTCGGCCCTCGGCGGAACAAGAAAAATTCCAATGGCGCGAGTCCGTCCATCATGCTGGCCGGCCGCCCCGCGGCGCAGGAAGGCGGGTCCAGCCGCCAGCCCACCCATTCCCGCTGGATGGCCGCCAGCACTTGCGCCCGGAAGAGCCGCGCCACGCCGCGGGTACGCGGCGCGCCGGTGGCGCTCTCCAACCGCAGCGGCCCCGGCTCCCGCTGGCCAAAGCGCAAGGCCTGAAGTTGCAGGCCTCCCTTGACGGCTCGCGCGCCGACCACGCGCCGCACCACGCTCCGCCCCAGCGCCCAAAAATGGGCCACCACCTGGCCACCCTCGCAGACCACGTGAAAGCCGCTATGTTCCCCCTCCAGCACAAGCAGTAACTCTTGGCCATCGACGATCCGCACCTGCGGCTGCGCCGCCAGAAAGGCCCGCAACTGCTCGGCCAACGCCTCCGCCCCGGCCGCCGGGCCGCTCAGCCCCGCATGGCCGTCCGGCGTGGCGGTGGGGTGGGGCTGCGGTATGGCGGCAACGGCGGGTGATGGCCGCGTGGTGGTGCTCAGGGCATGACCCAGTTGCCGGGAGTGGGCGCTCATCGCCGCCCGATCTTAAGGTCCTCGCCCCGCTCTGCGCCAGACCCCCTTCGGGGGGACCCGCGGGAACACCGCCGCACCTGCCCGGGCCCGCTGGGGTGGCGCCGCGGAGCGCACGGGCGCTTCGGGTGCGTAGTAACATTCCCGCGCATGCAGGCTCCCTGGCTACGGCGAATGGCAGGGCTTTTCGCCCTGGCCTGCCTGCTGGCGATGGCCGGCGCCGCCGTCTCCACGGCGCGACCCGCGCAGTTTGCCGTCCTGATCCTGGGAGGCGAGGTGGTGGATGGTTCCGGCGCCGCGCCGTATCGCGCCGATATCGGCCTGCGGGGTGGCCGAATCGCCGCCATCGGCAACCTGCACGGAGCCCGCGCCCCGTTCGTGATTGATGCCCGTGGTCTGGTCGTGGCGCCCGGTTTTATAGACATGCACGCCCACAGCGACGCGGTGCTGCTGCAGAACGGCGGTTGCTGCAGCAAAATCTATGAAGGTGTAACCACGGAAATCCTGGGTGAAACGCCCGCCGTCGCCGTTGCCGGCCCTTTGGCGGGGCCGGCCCTTCGCCAGCAGCAGCGGCTCTTTGCCGCTCAGGGCGTCACCGTCACTTGGACTCGGCTGCGCGGCTATTTCCAACGCCTGCAACAGCAAGGCATCCGCGTCAACGTCGCCAGCTACGCCACCTTCGGCTGCATTCGGGAAGCGGTCCTCGGCCTGGCGCCGGGCGCGCCCACGCTGGCGCAGTTGGCGCGGGAGCGCGCCATGATGGCCCAAGCCATGCGCGACGGCGCTTTGGGATTGGCCACCGCCTTCAGCTACGCTCCCGACGTCTTCGCCCGCGATGCGGAGGTCATCGCGGTGGCCCGCGTTGCCGCCCGCTACGGCGGCATCTACGCCACTCACGTGCGCGGCCTGGGCGACATCCGCGCCGGCGGCATTCAGGAGGCGATCCGCATCGCCCGCGCCGCCCGGCTGCCGCTGCACATTTTTCATCTCCAGGTGGACCGGGGCGACGGCCCGCGAGCCGCGGCTACCGTTCTGGGCTGGTTGCAGCAGGCGCGCCGCCACGGCCTCCAGGTCACCGCCGACGCCTATCCTTATCGGGCCGCTGCCAACCCCGCCGTTTCCATGGTTCCCGCCCGCTTCCGAGCCGGCGGCGCCGCCGCCCTGCTGCGCCGCCTGGCTAACCCCGCGCTCCACGCCGCGATTGTTCGCGGCATCGCCGCCTCCGCCCGCCGCTTTGGCACCGCGCGCGACCCCGGCGGCTGGCGTGAGGAGTACGTCAGCTCGGTGGCCCGAGCCGGCGACCGGCAATACGTGGGCAAAACGTTTCAAATGGTCGGAGTCATGATGAACCGGCCTCCGGCCGAAGCCGTCGCGCGGTTGCTCCGGCGCGAAGGCGGCAACTTCGGCCGCATCTTTTTCAACAAGAGCGCCGCCTCGGTGCGGGAGATCATCACCGCTCCGTTCGTGAGTATCGGCGGCGACGCCATTGACGCCGACCTAGCCGATGCCACCGGTTATGTTGCGCCCCATCCCCGCTATTTCGGCACGCAGACACGGGTCTTAGTGTGGGCCCGGGAGGGACGGCTGTCGCTGCCCGCGGCGGTGTTCAAAATGACTGGATTGGCGGCGCAGACGCTGCATCTCCGCCGCCGCGGCCTCATCCGCCTCGGATACGCGGCCGACCTGGCCATCTTCAATCCAAGGACCGTGCAGGACCACGCGACCTATGCCCATCCCTGGCGTTACTCGGCCGGCATGGAGGATGTTCTGGTCAATGGTGTGCCGATCCTGTGGCGCGGCCGGCTCACTACCGCCCGCCCCGGCCAGATCCTGCACGGTCCCGGTTGGCGCGCCGGGCCCCACGCCAAGCGGGGCAGGGAAGGTCGCGCCGCAGCAAAGCCGTCATCCGCCGCGGAGGCTCGCCCAGGGTGGCGCAGGCGCGGTAGTGCCGCAGCAAATAGCGTTCCAACGGATAGATCTGTCCGATTGCGGCCGGCGGCATGAGAGGAAAATCCAGCACCTCCTGCTGATTGGCTTCCAGGCCGAACAAGACTGCGACGGGTCGGGCCGCGGCCAACTCCCGCCGCGCGGCCGCGAACTGCGCCGGGCTGTTGAGTCCAAACTGAAACCATTCAAACCGCGTGGGGTTGGGCCGCCCGGACAGATAGTAGTAGTCCGGCAGGTAGGGGTAGACGTAGATCGCTCCGGGCGGGACGCGCCGCAAATATGCCAGTGCCTCCTCCCGCACTGCCACCCGCACCCTGCCATGCGCGGTGGCCATCGTCTGGGGATAGCCCCAAAGGGCCTTGGCCCAATAAGGCACCGCGGCCAACGTGAAAAACAGCATCACGTACACTCCGATCACCGGAGCCGCCGCGCGCGCCACCGGTCCGGGCGCCGCGCGCCCCATCACCCAGGCCAGCGCCAAGGCGAAGATCGGAGTGAGAAACAGGACGTGAGAATAGTCCTCGCGGGTGGCCAGCACGCTCAGTAGCAACCCCGCCATTACGCAGCTGACCACCGCGTAATAGGCCCGCGCCGCGCCCTCTGGCCGGCCCGGCCGCTGTCCCAGCCACAACGCCGCGGCCACGCCCAATCCGATCCAGGGCAGCAGCAAAATCGCCAGGTGCGGGCTGAACACCAACGCCGCGACGGCCTTGGTCAGCCACGTTCCCCGCGCGGGAATATCGGCGCGGAAAAACATGTAGCCGTAGGAGAGGGCATTGTCCGCGTTGTAGTGCCGCAGCGGCCACAGTACGTCGGCAACCGTCGCCCGCCAGGCGCCTTGCCGGGCGAAGTAGGCGACGGTGGCCAACACCGGCACCGCAAAGCCCGCGCCCGCGGCCCATGCCTGCGGCGCCCGGAAGCGGCGCCGCCACTCCCGCCGGCGTGCCAGCCAGAGCCCAGCGGCCAGTAACCCCAGCACCAGCCCCGCGCCTTTCGACTGTTCGTCTAAACAGGTCAGGGCGGCGAACAATCCCACCGCGCCGGCACTCGCCCAATGCGGCCGCTCCAGCCACCACACCGCTGCGTACAACGTCACATAGGCCAGCAGGGTGCTATCCCAGTTGTGCAGAATAATGAACTCAAACGGCAGCGTAATCGCCGCGCCGGCATAGGCCGCCAGCAGCGCCGCCCAACGCGCCGTCACTCGCCGCGCGAGCAGATAGGTGAGGGCAGCCATCAGGGCGCCCTCGAGCAGCAGCGCCACCCGTCCGGTCAGGACGGAGTCGCCGAAAAGCCGGAATAGCAGCGCTAGGCCGTAGTAGGACCCGGGCGTATAGAAGCCGAAAAAGTCCCGGTACAGCACCTGCCCCTGCAGGATCCGCTGGGCCCCTTCGAGCAGAATGCCCTCATCGAGTAAAAACCCCTCGCAGCGCAAAAAGGGGAGGTAGGCCAATGCTGTGGCCACGAACACCGCCGCCGCCCACAGCCACTCGGCCGCGCTCTGTTCCGGCCGACGCAGCGCCACCGCCTCGCTCCGCTGTGCTCGAACCGTTGGTGCTTCACCTGGCGTCATCTCTTATCGCCAACGTACCATCCGCCGCCGCCTGACGCGTCCCGCGCCAGTGCGCACCTCGCTTCCTGGCCGGCTGTGCAGTTGGCGGGCGCCGGATGCCCACTCGCGGCAGCTGCGGCCGGTGACATGGTGGTGCTCGACGCCGGGGTCGCCGCTGCCGTTTACCGCCAATTCGTCCATGGGAGTTGGTTTAATAACGGCATGGACCATCTGTTTTCCCCCTGGCGACAGCGCGGGCTGGAGTTGAAGAATCGCATCGTGGTGTCGCCGATGTGCGAGTACTCTTCGCTAGACGGCTTCGCCAACGACTGGCACTTCGTGCATTTGGGCAGCCGCGCGATCGGCGGCGCGGCTCTGGTATTCACCGAGGCGGCGGCGGTGACGTCGGTGGGGCGCATCAGCCCGGACGATCTCGGGATTTGGGACGAAGGCCATGTCGCGCCGCTCCGGAGAATCGTGGAATTTCTGCATCGGCAAGGCGCCCACGCCGGGGTGCAGTTGGCCCATGCCGGCCGCAAAGGCAGCACTTACGCGCCCTGGCGCGGCGAGGGTGAAATTGCCTTGGCGGATGGCGGCTGGCCCACGGTCGCGCCTAGCCCACTGCGCTTCGCCGCCAACTATCCCCTGCCGCGCGCGCTCGACGCGGCCGGCATCGCCGCCATCGTTGCCGCCTTTGCCGCGGCCGCGGGGCGCGCCCTGGCCGCCGGCTTCGACGTGATCGAGATCCACGCCGCCCACGGCTATTTGTTGCATGAGTTTTTATCTCCGATCAGCAACCAGCGCGAGGACGCGTATGGCGGCAGTTTGGAGAACCGCTGCCGTTTGCTCGCCGAGGTGATAGCCGCGGTACGCGCGGTCTGGCCCGGCGATCGCCCTCTGTGGCTGCGCATCTCCGCCACTGATTGGGTGGCCAGCGGCTGGGATCTCGAGCAATCCGCCGCCCTGGTCCGGCGTCTGGCGCCGCTGGGCGTAGACCTGGTGGATTGCTCCTCCGGCGGCAACGTCGAGCGCGCCGCCATTCCCGTCGGCTCTGGCTATCAGACCGCCTTTGCGGCGCGGGTGCGCCGCGAGGCCGGCGTACCTACCGGCGCGGTGGGCATGATCACCGCCCCTGCCCAAGCGGACGCAATCATCCGCAGCGGACAGGCAGACGTGGTGCTGTTGGCGCGGGAGATGCTGCGCGACCCCTATTGGCCGCTGCGCGCCGCCCGGGAGTTGGGCCAGCCCACCGCCTGGCCGGTGCAGTATCTCCGCGCCGCGCCTTCTGGCAGCCCTGCCCGCCAAGGGGCTTAAGGATCGCGACGGCCGGCCCGCGCCGCGCGCGGGCGGCTCAGCCGCCCTATTCTGGACGCTCCCGCTGGTCGCTGCGGCTGGACTTCGACGGCCGGCAACGGACGCCCGCTGGCGCTCAGGGCGTCTCCAAGTTGCCGCGAGGTGCCTAGAATGGGTGGCGCAAGCGCTCACGATGCACCCTCTTGCTAGAATCAAGCATTCCGGCAACCGACCCATGCGACTTTGGCTCATTCCGGTCGAGGCCTTCCTACTCGGTAGCATCCCCTTCGGCTATCTCCTTTTCCGCGCGACCACCGGCGGCGACATCCGCCGCGGCGGCAGCGGCAACATCGGCGCCACCAACGTCATGCGCCGTGCGGGCAAGGCGCTGGGCATCGCCACCCTGGTGCTGGACGCGGCCAAGGGCTATCTGGCGCTGGCCATCGCCGGAGCCTGGGCCGCCGCCACCGTCCAGCAGCCGGAGATGTTTAGCGCCACCGGCGCCAGCTTGCCTACCTGGCATTACGCCTGGCTGGCCGCCGGCATCGTCGCCGCCATGCTCGGCCACATGTTCACGCCCTGGCTGGGATGGCGTGGCGGCAAGGGTGTGGCCACCGCGCTGGGCGTGTTTCTGTGGCTGGCGCCATGGCCCACGCTGGCCGCGGTGGCACTGTTCGTGGCCGTTTTGCTGCTCACCCGCTACGTGTCGGCCGCCTCCATCCTCGCCAGCCTCGCCTTCCCACTGCTCTTGCTGTGGCGCTATGGGCCCGGCTATCCTTGGCCCATCTATCTCGCCGTGACCGCTAGCGTCGTCCTCATTGTGATACGCCACCGCGGCAACATCCGGCGGCTGTTGGCGGGCAACGAAAGCCGCTTTGGCCGCCGGGCCACGGCCTGAGCCGCACCTCCCGCGATGACCCGCGCCGCCTCCTCGTTCTCCGGCCCTTGGACGGTCATCGGCGCCGGGGGCTGGGGCACCGCCTTAGCAATCGTGTTGGCGCGGCAGGGCCTGGAGGTAAGGCTCTGGGCACGGCGGCCGGAGACCGCGGCGGTGCTCGCCGCCAGCCGGGAAAACAGCGTCTATCTGCCCGGCGTGCGCCTGCCCGCCAATGTCGCCCCAGGTAGCGACCTCCCCGGCGCGCTGCGCGGAGCCGCCGCCGTCCTGCTGGCCGCGCCCTCGGCCCACACCCGCCCGCTTCTGGACGCCATGGCGGCCTACCTGACCCCGGCGACGCCGCTCATCAGCGCCACGAAGGGTCTGGAGGAGCCGTCGTTGATGCGCATGAGCGAGGTGGCCAACGACGTCCTCCGCCCCCACTTTGCCCGGCCGCTCCGCCATGCCGTTCTCAGTGGCCCGACCTTCGCCCGGGAAGTGGCCCGCGGCGAACCCGCCGCCGTGGTCATCGCCTCCGCCGACGCGGCGTTGGCGGCGGTGGTCCAGGCGGCCTTTTCCAGCCCCGTGCTGCGGCTTTATACCAGCAACGACGTGGCTGGCGTCGAACTGGGGGCGGCAGTCAAAAATGTCATCGCCATTGCTGCCGGCCTCTGCGATGGCCTGGGCCTGGGCGCCAACACGCGCGCCGCGCTTATCGCCCGCGGTCTGGCCGAGATGGCCCGCCTGGCCGAAGCCTGCGGTGGCCGTCGGGAGACGCTGTCCGGCCTGGCCGGTCTGGGGGATTTGGTCCTGACCTGCACCGGCGACCTCAGCCGCAACCGCACCGTCGGTCTGGAACTGGGCCGCGGCCAGCGGCTGGCGGACATCCTCAGCTCCCGCCCCACCGTTGCCGAGGGCGTAACCACCTGTGCCGCCACGGTGCGCCTGGCCGCGCGCCACGGCGTCGAAATGCCAATCACTGAGCAGATCCACGCCGTTTTATTCCAGCAGCGGGCCCCACGGGAGGCGGTGCGGGTGCTGATGGAACGCTCGCTGAAGGCGGAATAACGGCCCTCGGCGCTCTTGGGCCGAGCGACCGAAATCCCGCTCGAACTAGTCGCCCGGGAAGCGCTACAGCGCAGTGGCCGTGGGCGGGTTACGCAGGCGTTGCTCGAGTGCGCAGGAGGGCCCGGGCGGGCGGGAGGTTGCGGCTGACCAGCAGCGATCTTTTTCTGGATCAGCGATGTCTAGGTCCTTTGTTTCCAGTCCGGTGATGGCCTAGGTCCAGCCACTTGCCGTACTCATCACGGTTGTGGCAGCGGCAGATGAGCGATCTGGGTGGGTGCCTGGGCGCCCGGGATTTATTGCGTTGGGGCGGGGACCGGACCCCAGGGCTCCGGGCCGGGCTGCCAGGAACCGTCGGCCGTGCCGTAAGGGCTGGCCACTACGACGACGTAACCGTCGGGATCGCGCAGCCAACATTCCCAGTGATTGGGCCCGCCGTCGCCAGCCGGGGGATTCCGGTGGCGTGGCAGGATGAATACGACTTCCATCTCCGTCGCGCGCCTGATCACGGCGTCGAAATCTTGCACCTCAAACCAAAGCAGGACGCCATTGCCATAGGGCTTGTCGGCGGGGTCACCGATTGAACTGTGATGGTGGCCGACGCCAAAGCGGTGCAGCTGAAGCACCAGTTGACCGTCAGCAACCAGCTGCTCGTATTCCGGGCCGCCGTGGTGGGAACGGCAGCCGAGCAGGCGCTGATACCAACGGCTGCTCGCCTCAACATCGGTGACAGCGATCAAGGGCTGCGGGCGCATGGGGAGCATTGTAGCCGTGCGGGCGAGGATCATGCAACGGGCTGGAGGTGGCCCCGGTACCAGGCGACGGTGGCGGCCAGGCCTTGGCTCAGCGGGGTCTGCGCCCGCCAGCCTAGCAGTTCCATCGCCCGCCGGCTGTCCAAGAACTGGCGGTCAATCTCTCCCTGGGCCGTGGCCCGAACATCGGGTTCCAGATCCGGCCGGCCGCAGGCGTGCAGGACGGCCCGGACCAGCGGCAAAACCGCGATCGGCTCCGCCGTGCCGAAGTTGAGCGGCTCGCCATGGCAGCGGCCCGCCAGCACCGCCTCTGCCAACGCCATGTATCCCTGCACCGCGTCCTCGGCGTACAGATAATCCCGCACGGGCGTGCCGTCGCTGCGGATCTCCGGCCGTTGACCTGCCAGCGCCGCCCGGATCGTCCCGGGAACGACACGCGAAAAGTTCATGTCGCCGCCGCCGTACAGGTTGGCGCACCGCGTCACCGCCACCGGCAGCCCGTACGTATGGAAATACGACCGCGCCAGGATGTCGGCGCAGGCCTTCGAGGCGTCATAGGGAAACCGGGGCCGGAGACAAAAATCCTCGCGGTAAGGCAACTGGGCTTGGTCTCCGTAGGCCTTGTCGCTGGAGGCGACCAGGAGCGCGCCGATCCGCGCCGCCTGCCGCCGACAGGCTTCCAGCACCGTCCACGCGCCGCGAATATTGGTCTCGAATGTGGCCACCGGGCTCTGCCGCGCCGGGCCCACCAGCGTCTGCGCCGCGAGGTGGCAGACCACGCTCGCGTCGTATTCGACGATCGCCCGCTCGACCGCGGTGGCGTCCTCGACGCTGCCCGGGACCCGCGTCACCCGCTCGCGCAGGGCGAACAGGTCCAGGCCGCTGGGCCGCGGCTCATCCCGCACCAGCGCGATCACTCGCGCTCCCGCCGCCAGCAGGGCCTGCGTCAGCCACGCACCCAAGAATCCGCTTGCGCCGGTTACCACCACCCCGCGCCCGACCCAGACCGCCTTTGCCCCGCTCGTTCCGTCCATCGTTTTTGGATTGTAGCCGCTCCGCCACCCAATTGGGCAGGGCGGAACGCCCGGCCTGCATGACAGCCTAGAACGGCTACGGCCAGCCCATGCTGGCCCCGGCCCGGGCCGGTTCGGCTGATCGGCGTACGCTATTTTTCAGCCGCCAAGGCGCCGCCGCTGCCGCTC
>JBOGKW010000050.1:0-19099 GCA_050746205.1 Terriglobales bacterium
CCATACTGCAGCGCCACGCCGCTGCGGTTCGCCGCCTGGCGCCGCGCCTGGCCCAGCGCCGCAGTCAGCGCCGCCACGCGCTGTTCGGCGGCGCGCACCCCCTGCGCCAAGCTCGCCGCCAGCTCCGCCGATAAGGCCCGCACTCGCGCCTGCGCCCGTTGCATCTGGTCGCGGGCGACCTCGACGGGAGCGAAGCGGGGCTGGTAGGCCGCCGCCAGCGCATCATATTGCTGCCGCGCCCGCTGCAGGTTCTGCACCGCGGCGTCCGTCGCCGGGGTGCGCAGGGTGGCCGGGACGGTGGCGACGTCGCCGCTGTAGGCGGCCTGCATCGCCTGCGCCAAAATCGCTGCTGCCTGCGCCTCGGCCAGTTCGTGGTTGATCAGGTCCAGGCGTTCGATGTTGACGTTTTGCGCTCCATTCTGCGCGGGCAGGGGAATGAAGCCGCTCTGTTGCTGCATCGCTTGCAGCGCCGCGTTGTCTCGCAGCAGTCGGGCGCGCACGCCCGCCAACCGCTGCCCTAGCCAGCCGTCCAGCCGCCGGCCCACCGCGGCATGGGAGCGGAGCCTGTACGCGATGTAGTTGCTGACCACCTGATTGGCCACCGCCGCCGCCAGGCGGGGGTCCCGGCCGCCGAACTGCACCTCAACGGTGCTGCTCAGCTTTTGCGGTTTGGCCTGCAGCTCGCCAAGGAAGATGGCGGTGGCGATCTGCATCCGTGGTCCCGGAGCCAGCCGCTCGTGCTTTTTGGCCAGGGCGGCGTCAATCTTTTCCAGCGCCCGGCGGATGCGCACGTCCCGCTGCTCCAAATGTAGTTGCCGGATCGTCTGCCGCGCCACCGCGTGGCTGGTCAGGATGGTCAGCTGCGTCTGCGTGGCCCGGTCGGCGTCGTAGCTTACGTAGTCGGCGGTCGGGGTCACCTGCGCCAGCCGCCGCTGCGGCCGGTCCAGAATGATGCTGGCGGTGGCGATGTAATGCGGCGGCGTCAGGTATGCCACCAATGCGCCAGCCAGCGTGCAGGCGACGATGATGCCCGCGATCATCCAGCGGTAGCGGAAGGCGCTGTCGGCCAACCGGCGCCAGCGCGGCTCCTCCACCTCCGGCCGATAATCCAGCGCCGGCTCGCCGTAACCGGCCGTGCGCCGCGACCAGACTCCCCCGGCGCCGCCGGAATACCGCGCCGGGGTCTCGTCCGCCTTCACGCCGCCCTCCTGCAAACCCGCCAGCCGGGGTCGCCGCCGGCATCAGCAGCTTGCGGGTGGAACCAAGCCCCGCGACGGCAATTGCCCTGACTGTTCATCAGTACACCCCCAGGGCGCTCTGCACCCGCCATCTCCCCGCCCCGCTGAAGAAGTCCAGCACCGCCAGCCCGACGTTCCTCCACGCCGAGTCCGGCACAATGCAGATATCGCCTGCCTGCAGCCGGAGGTCCGCGATCTTGCCCCGGTGGATGGCGTCGAGATTGACAACGATTTGTCGCGGCCGCGTCTGCCCAGGCACCCGGCGCAGGATGCGGACCTGTTTCGGGTTGGCTTGCGGCAGGGTGCCGCCGGCTTCACTGATCGCCTCGGCCAGCGTCATGCGTGCGCGGAGCGGCAGGTCGCCGGAGCGGATCACGTCTCCGGTGACGAAGACCCGCCGCGCCGGAGGCACCTCGATCGTGTCGCCGGGGTGGAGCACCGGATTGAAGCCCGGCTGGCTGAACAGTCGGTGGATCGAGATGACCTGCAGCACCGAATCTACCGACACCCCAGGTTCGCCGTTGGGTCCCGTGAACGTGCGGGGCGGCGCCGCATGCAGCAGATACAGCTCGTCTCCCGCTTGCGGCATATCGATGCCGCCGGCCATCGCCAGCGCCCCGAGCAATGTGACCCGGCCGCTAAACGCATATACCCCCGGACGGGGCACCTCCCCGGTGATCGCCAACCGGCGGCTGTTGACCTCCAGCACCCGCACGCTGACCAGCGGGTGCAGCAGCCATTGGTGATAGCGGCGGGTGAGCCGTTGCTCCAGTTGCCGGGAGGTGAGTCCGGCCGCGCGCACCGACCCCGCGAATGGCAGATCCACCATGCCGTCCTCGCCCACCCGCGCCGTGCCGCTCAGCTGCGCTTGGTCGAAGACCCGAACGTCCAACAGATCGCCGGGGCCGATGGGATCATCCGGCCCGGCGGCGCCGAACATCTGGATCACGCCCGTGCGGTCGGGCTGCGGCATCGCCGGCGGATTGTAGGCCGCATGGGTCCCCGAGGTCTGGGCCGCGGCGGCGCTAGCCATCAGAAGCAGGGCCAGGAACCCGCAGGTCCGCGTTACGCGTTTCACGCCCGCTCGCGAGTTGACCCCGGAAGGCCGGTGATGCCGGCGCCGAGCAGGCAGGCCGCGGAACGGTGCGAGGCGGCCCACTGCCGGCCAGCGATGCCCGAGCGGGGCGAGCCCAGCGGAGCGGAGCGCCACGAGAAGCGGCGAGCCGGGCGCGGCCGGGGCGCCCGCGACGCAGCGGCGCGCCTCGCGGTGGGCGTCCGCAGGCCGCGGAGGCCGGGAGGAGCACATCAGCGTACCCGGACCGGCCCGACCGGCCAAACCGCGGTCCCCAAAGCCGTCCGCGGCTTTGGGTCGGGAGAACGACGCCATGCGACGCATATCGCCCCGCCCGAACCACTTCACGCCGCTACCGTCCCCCGCGTGTCCACGCCGTTGACCTCGGCGCCGCCGGTGGCGGCGGCGTCCCGCGCCATCGCCGCTACCGCCCGCGTGCGCACCTCGCGGTTGTAGTGCTGCACCGCTTCCAGCAGCGGCGCCCCGCCCAGCCGCCGCCCCAGCGCCACCATCGCCGCCAAGTCCTTGGGTAGGCAGCGGCCGCCGAAGCCCCGCTCGGCGGTCACCAGCGTGTGCGAGCGCCCGATCCGTGTGTCCTGCAGCCACAGCTCCCGCAGCTCGGTGAAGTCAATCCCCAGGCCTCGAGCCAGATCATAAAATTGATTGGCGAAGGCCACCTTGGTGGCCAGAAAGCAGTTCTCCATGTACTTGACCATCTCGGCCGTCCTGGCTGTGGTCAGGTAGTACCGGGGCGCCGGGCCCAAGCGCTCCTGATACGCTTGCAGCACCCGCTGCGCCGCTTCGTGAGGCCCGCCGATGAGTACAAAACCGTGCGTCTCCACGGTCTTAAGCGGGTGCCACGGTGTCTCGCCCACATACTCCGGGCTGAAGCACATGCCCTTGCTGTATTTGCGCGATAGCAGCTCGGTGGTGCCCGGCGGCACGGTGGACTTGATGCACACCGGCGCCCGCACCCAGCCCGCCACCTCCGCGACCTGACTGATATCGGCGCTGCCGTCGCCGCCCTCCGGCGTGGGCACTGCCACAAAGACCAACTCTTGCTCATCCACCGCAGCCCTGTGGGCGGCGGTGTCATAGCCGTGTTGGAACTTGTCGTAGATCGCGAGCCGCTGTGGGCCGCCAAACAGTTCGGCCAGGGCATGGCCGACCACTCCAAACCCGACCACTCCGATTCTCATCGCGCTGGATTCCTCCACGCCGTTCCGCCTGCGGCGGAGCATCCGTGGTCTTGAGTATCGGGCTCAGCCTCCCGGCCAGCAATCCTTCAGAGGTTGCAAGCCGCTCGGGCGATAGTTGTACGCCATCTCCTACCTTCGTTGCAGGCCCATGTGCGCCGGGGCCGCATCTAGTTCGGCGATGGTCAGCCTACCGCAACGTTTGATCCGCACCTCCGCGGCGGCGCCCCGCCCGGTTCGCGTGGCGGTCTGCTTTGAGTCGGCGCTGTGGAATGAGTTGCTGGCCGCCGCCCTGGCCGCGGTTCCCGCCCTGGCCGTCGTCGGGGCCGCGCCCCCGCCCGCCATCTCGCCGGCGATGGCGGTGGACTGGCGCGCCGAGGTGGGCGTCACCCACCTGCTGCCCTGCGCCCGCCATTGGCGTTGGTTCGACCGCCTCCGCGTTCTGCTGGCGCCGACCGCTTGGATTGTGTTTGGCAGCGACGACCAGCCGCACGCCGCGCGTTTGCTGCGCGCCGGGGCGCGCGGCTACCTCTATGCGGATACCGGCCTCAAGACGCTGATCAAGGCCATCGTTACCGTGCGCGACGGGCAGTTGTGGGCCGATCATCGCCTGGCCGCCGCCGCCCTGGACCTATCCCCCTCCGGCGCCGCGGCCGGCGCCCCGGGTCTCACCACCCGCGAGCGCGGCGTGCTGGAAGCCGTGGGCCGCGGGAAGCGCAATAAGGAGATTGCCGCCGAGTTGGGCATTACCGAAACCACCGTCAAAGCCCATCTCAACCGCATTTACAAGAAGCTGCGCGTCAGCGATCGTTTGCAGGCCGGGCTGCTCGCCGCTCGCGACGGCTGGAGTTGAGCGGGCGTCGGCTGAGGGCGATGGTGTCCAG
Source organism: Terriglobales bacterium (assembly GCA_050746205.1). GTDB lineage: Bacteria > Acidobacteriota > Terriglobia > Terriglobales > SCQP01 > JAKAUF01. The sequence goes on from JBOGKW010000050.1 coordinate 4,391, forward strand.
GAGCGCTTGCCGCACCGCCGCCGCGGGTGGGACGGCCACCTCCACCTGCCCAATGCCGGTGGGCAGGACGAAGTGCACGATGCCGGCGGAGGCCTTTTTGTCCCGCTGCGCGTGCCGCAGGATCCGGGCCGCATCCGTGTGGATCGCCGGCAGCGGCGACAACAGCGCGAGGGTGGCGCGCTCGATTCGCGCCGCTTCCGCGCCGCCCAGCCCACCGCGGACCGCCGCCAGACGCGCGGCGGCGATCATCCCCCATCCCACCGCTTCGCCGTGTAGGAACTGGCGATAGCGCGTGGCGCTCTCCAGCGCATGCCCCAGCGTATGGCCATAGTTCAAGATGCGGCGCAGCCCCCCCTCGCGCTCGTCGCTGGCCACGATCCGCGCCTTAATCGCGGCTGCTCCCATGATCGCCGCCGCTAGCGGCTTCGCGGCCCGCCGCCGCAGCGCCGTTGTCTCCCGCTCCATGCGCCCGAATAGCCGGGCATCGGCAATCACGCCGCACTTCAGGGCTTCGGCCAGCCCGCTCCGGTACTCCCGCTCCGGCAGGCTCGCCAATAGGTCCAGATCCGCCAGCACCGCGCGTGGCTGATGGAAGCTGCCGGCCAAATTCTTCCCGGCTCGCAAATTCACCCCGGTCTTGCCCCCAATGGCGCTGTCCAGCATCGCCACTACCGTGGTAGGCAGCTGGATCACCGGCACGCCGCGCATGTAGATGGCCGCCACGAACCCCGCCACGTCGCCCACCACCCCTCCCCCCAGCGCCAGAATCAGCGCGCCCCGATCGGCACCCGCACGGGCCAGATCCTCCGCCAGACGCGCCGCCGTGGACATCGTCTTCGCCGCCTCGCCGTCTGGCATCAACAACACAGCGGCCTTCAGGCCCGCCCGCCCTAGACTCACCTGAAGCGGTGCCAAGCAGTGCTGCCGCACCGTGGGATTCGTGATCACGAACACTCGCCCGCCCCTAGGCAAATGCCGCCGTGCTAGCGCGCCGGCGCGCGCCATGGCCCCGTTGCCAATCAGGACAGGGTAGGGAACCGCCAGCCGGACCCAAACAGTGCGCACGGCTCAGCTTAATACTTTGCCGTCCCCGATGCCCGCCGAGGATCCGAGGTCGCGTGCCCCAATACCCCAGGCCCGAAGCCGGGCCGGCAGGCGGGCTATCATCAACCCATGGCCATGGACCAGCCCAGCATGGAGCGGGCCATCGAGTTCCTTCTCCAGCAACAGGCCGAGTTCGCCGGCAATCTGCAGCACGTGATGAACGTGGTGAGCGAGACCCAAGCCTTAGTCCGTAGCCTGGCGCAAATGCAGATCCAGATGCTCGAGCGCATGAACGATTTGCGCCAGGATATGGAGCGCGGCTTCGCGGAGGTCAACCGGCGTTTTGCCGACATGGACCGCCGCTTCGCCGAAACCGACCGCCGCTTCGCCGAGACCGACCGCCGCTTCGCCGAAACCGATGAGCGCATCCGCCGCCTCGCGGACCTCATTGAACGGGGGTTTCGGCTCGGCAACGGCTCCCACGCTTAGGCCCTCGCCGGGCCGCCGTCTCGAAACGGCGGAAGAATGCCGCTTGCGTGCGCCGCCTAGTCGCGGATGCGGCCGGCGCGATCGCGATGGCCCACGGGCTGAAGCCTGCCGGACACCGGCTGAAGCCAATTCCACGGCGCCGGGTGGAACAGGCTTCAACTGCCCATCACCCCGGAACGCGCTGCTCCATAGCCAGGTCTCCGCCCTGCCGACCAGGCCGGTGGCAACGGGATGGCGCTTGATCCCCCAAGGCGCATTCGGGCTCCCCAGCGCGTAGCGGCGCGGGCTGGGGTGGAGCGGCGCAACTTGGGGTGGGAGCACGACGCCATGCGATCCGCCCCCCCCGAACCGGCCTTTCCCTTCCTACCCCGCCGCTATACTTTCTAGTTCATGGCCGTGATCGAGTTCATCGTTGTCGGTGCGGGCATTGCCGGATTGCGGGCGGCGTTGGAACTCAGCGCCGCGGGCCAAGGCGGCGTGCTGCTGCTCACCAAAGGCGAGCTCGCTGACTCCGCCACGAGCTTCGCCCAGGGCGGCATTGCCGTCGCCTGGGGGGAGGATGATTCCGTGGCCCTGCACGAGCAGGACACGCTCACTGCAGGGGACGGCCTAAGCCGGCCGGAAGCAGCCCGCATGCTGACGAAAGAGGGCCCGGCCGCGATCGAGGCATTGCTGCGCTGGGGCGCGGCTTTCGACCGCACCGCCGGCGCCCTGGACCTGGCCCGGGAGGGCGCGCACAGCCGTTCGCGCGTGCTGCATGCGCACGGCGATTCCACCGGCCGGGAGATTGCCGAGACCCTGCTGCGCCACGCTGCCGCCCGAGGCAACATTCAGATCCAACCTCTGCTCCGCGTCTCCGCGTTGCTGTGGGACGCCGCCGCCGGCCGCGTCACGGGCATTGAGTGCCGCCATGCCACCACCGGCCAGGTACTCCGCTGCCAGGCCCGGGCCACGCTGCTGGCCACCGGCGGTTTGGGCCAGGTCTATCGCGACACCACCAATCCCGCCGTGGCCACCGGCGACGGCCCGGCGCTGGCCTGGCGCGCCGGCGCCGTGCTGGCGGACATGGAGTTCGTGCAGTTTCACCCCACCGCGCTGGCCGCCCCAAACGCGCCGCGGTTCCTGCTCTCCGAGGCCCTCCGCGGCGAGGGCGCCATTTTGCGGAACCCCGCTGGCGAGCGCTTTATGCCCGCTTACGATCCGCGCGCCGAGTTGGCCCCCAGGGATGTCGTCGCGCGGGCCATTGTCGCCGAACTGCGCCGCGCCGGCGCCGGGCCGGAGGCCGCCTGCTTTCTCGATGCCACCGCGCTCGGGGCCAAGGCACTAGAGGGCCGCTTTCCCCGCATCGTCGCCACGCTGCGGCAGTTTGGCTGGGACCTGGGCCGGCAACCGGTGCCGGTCCGCCCCGCGGCGCACTATATGATGGGCGGCATCTGGACCGACCTGGAGGGTCGCACCACCTTACCGGGCCTGTTCGCCGCCGGCGAAGCCGCCTGCAGCGGCGTGCACGGCGCCAACCGGCTGGCCAGCAACTCGCTGCTGGAAGGTCTGGTGTTCGGCGCCTGCGCCGCGCGGACAATGGCCGCCGAGCCGGCTGCCCCGCGTGCCCTGGGTCAGCCCGCCCTGGCCTCCGGCGCCGCCTGGCCCCGGGCTCACTTGCAGCAGCGCATGGCGGAGGCCGCCGGGGTGATCCGCGACGGCGCCACGATGCGGCAGTGGCTGGCCGAATTGTCCGTGCCGCCGAGCCCGCTCGCCGCCAGCCTGGAGGACCACAACTTGACCCTGGCGTCCACCGCCATTGTCCGCGCCGCACTGGCCCGGGAGGAAAGCCGGGGTGCGCACTTTCGCGACGATTTTCCCCGGCCCCGCCCCGGCCTCGCCGGCCAGCATTCCTTCCAACGCCTAGGCCAACCGGTCACTTTCTCCCCGATCCCCTAGCGCCGGCCCCCGCCGTTCCGTGCCCTGTTCACTGTGCCGGGTTTCCTATGTTATAAACGTTCAGTCCCGGCCTCCGACTATGGCCGCACCGTGCTACTCCGCATCGCGAGTGGGCAGGGCGCCTAGTCCGCGGACCACGCTGCCGTAAAATCCTCACCGACCCACGCCCCAGGAGACCCCGATGCGCCTCACGCTGGCCCTGTTCCGCCGTATCGCGTCCAATGCCTGCCTCCTCGCCGGCCTCGCCGCCCTGGCCCTTCCCGCCGGCGCCGCCACAGTCACCGGCGAAGCCGACCTGCAAGTCCCCAACCTGCATCAGGTTACCTTCGTCGGCGTGGACGGCCACACGCTGCTGCTGTGGGGAATCTTGTTTTGCTTTGCCGGTTTGGCCTTCGGCTTGTCCATCTATCGCCGCTTGGAACGCCTGCCCGCCCATCGCTCCATGCGCGACGTCAGCGAGCTGATCTGGGAAACCTGCAAGACCTATCTCATCAACCAGGGCAAGTTCCTGCTGCTGCTCGAGGCCTTCATCGCCGCCGTCATCCTCATCTACTTCGGCGCCCTGCTGCACTTTGGCGCCACACGCGTCATCGTCATTCTCGCCTTCAGCGTGCTGGGCATCTGCGGCAGCTACGGCGTCGCCTGGTTTGGCATTCGCGTCAACACCTTCGCCAACTCCCGCACCGCCTTCGCCAGCCTCCCCGGCCGCCCCTACCCCCTGTACCACATTCCGCTGGATGCCGGCATGAGCATCGGCATGATGCTCATCAGCGTTGAGTTGCTGATGATGCTCATCATTCTGCTGTTCATCCCCGGCGGCTACGCTGGCCCCTGCTTCATCGGCTTCGCCATCGGCGAGTCGTTGGGCGCCGCCGCCCTGCGCATCGCCGGCGGGATCTTCACTAAGATCGCCGACATCGGCAGCGACCTGATGAAGATCGTCTTCCACATCAAGGAGGACGACGCCCGCAACCCCGGCGTCATCGCCGACTGCACCGGTGACAACGCCGGCGATTCGGTCGGGCCCAGCGCCGACGGTTTTGAGACCTATGGCGTCACCGGCGTAGCGCTGATCGCGTTCATCCTCCTCGGCGTCAAAAGCCCCGCCGTGCAAGTCCAGCTGCTGGTCTGGATCTTCGTCATGCGCGTGGTCATGCTGGTCAGCGCGGTCGCCGCCTACTGGACGAATGACGCCTGGTGCCGGCGGCGCTTTGGCCAAGCGGAGCGCATGAACTTCGAATCGCCGCTGACCTCGCTGGTCTGGATCACCTCGGTCATCTCCGTCATCCTCACCTTCGTCATCTCGGCCATCATTCTGCCCGCCCTGGGCGGCGACAGCAGCCAATGGTGGAAACTCTCCATCATCGTCAGTTGCGGCACTCTCGCCGGCGCCATTATCCCCGAGTTGGTCAAGGCCTTCACCTCCACCGAGAGCCGCCACACGCGCGAGGTGCTGGCCTCGGCGCGCGAGGGCGGCGCCTCGCTCGGCCTGTTGTCCGGCTTCGTCGCCGGCAATTACTCCGCCTACTACCTGGGCCTGGTCATGGTGGTCCTGATGGCCGTCGGTTATGGCGTCAGCACCCTCGGCCTGCCCCACCTGATGGTCGCCTCGCCGGTCTTCGCCTTCGGCTTGGTGGCCTTCGGCTTCCTGGCCATGGGCCCGGTCACTATCGCCGTGGACTCCTACGGCCCGGTCACGGACAACGCACAGTCCATCTTCGAACTCTCGCTAATCGAAACCATCCCCAATATCGCCCAGGAACTGCGCAGCGAATATCAGATTGAGCCGCGGTTTGAGCTTGCCAAGGAGCTGCTGGAGGCCAACGACGGCGCCGGCAACACCTTCAAGGCCACCGCCAAGCCGGTGCTCATCGGCACCGCCGTCGTGGGCGCCACCACCATGATCTTCTCCATCATCATGGCGCTCACCAACGGCATCACCGAAAACGTCAACAAGCTTTCCCTCCTGCACGCGCCGTTCCTGCTCGGCTTCATCACCGGCGGCGCGATCATCTTCTGGTTCACCGGCGCTTCTACCCAGGCCGTCACCACCGGCGCCTACCGCGCGGTCGAATTCATTAAGGCCAATATCCGCCTGGAGGGCGTGGAGAGAGCCTCCATCGCGGATAGCAAAAAGGTCGTCGGCATCTGCACCCATTACGCGCAGAAGGGCATGCTGACCATCTTCATCGCGGTCTTCTTTGCCGCCCTGTCCTTCGCCTTCGTCGAACCCTTCTTTTTCATCGGTTACCTGATCTCGATCGCCATCTTCGGCCTGTATGAAGCCATCTTCATGGCCAACGCCGGCGCCGCCTGGGACAACGCCAAAAAGATCGTCGAAGTGGAGCTGAAGCTCAAGGGCACCCCGTTGCACGACGCCACCGTCATCGGCGATACCGTGGGCGATCCCTTCAAGGACACCTCCTCGGTCGCCCTCAACCCGGTCATCAAGTTCACCACGCTCTTCGGCCTGCTGGCCGTCGAGCTGGCGGTTCGGTTGCGGGCGGAGACCGGCGCCGTGCTCAACGGCGTGCTGGCGGCGGTCTTCTTCCTCGTCGCCGCCGTCTTCATCTATCGCTCCTTCTACAGCATGCGCATTCAAACCGGCGCCCGTGTCGAGGCCGAGGTCGAGCCCGTCCGCGCCGGTGGCGATTAGGCGGCGCACGGCGGGGCAGGAGCGCAGTGTCCCGCGGGTGCTAGCTCCGGCACGCGGGGGCGGTGCGTCCCGCCTGCCCGCCGCCGCGCTCTTATCCCCGCAAAAAGCTCAGGACCGACTTCTTCCTGGTGTTCCTCGGCTCGGGGAAAAACGGCAGCCTCTGTCCGGCGATGATCGCCGCCGGGTTGTCGGCCACCAAGGCCTTGGCGATGGCCGCCGTGCGCCGCTCCTCGGCCGCCGCCGCCGCCGCCGACAGGCACGGCGTCCGCCACTTGGTGGAGTGCGCGTCGGAGGCGATGACGTGCGCCAGGTCTCGGTCCAGCAGATCAGTCGAGGCCCTCAACGCCAACTTGCCGAACTCGCCCAGCAGCGAGCCGGAGGTAATCTGCACCACGCACCCCAGCTCGACATACCGGTTCGCCAGCTGTCCGTGCTGCTGGAATACCGGGTTCCGCTCCGGATGCGTCAGCACCGGGATCATTCCCGCCTGCAGCAGCTGGCTCAGCACTGCCTCCATGGCCTCAATGTTGAAACTCTCGGCGAACTCGACCAGTTGGTATTGCGTGCCGTTAATGGCGTATTTGCGCGGTTGGTCGAGCGCGTCCCGGACGTTTTCGTAGGAGAGGTGGAAGTCGCAGCCCACCAGGATTTGCGGCGCCGGGCCGATCGCGGCTTGCAGCTCTACGCGCAAGGCGGCAATCTTCGGCGGATCATAACTGAATTGAAAATTTGCGTGCGGCGTGGCCACAATATCGCTGGTGCCGTCGGCCTGCGCCATACGGGCCATGTCCACGGAGTCCTGCATGGATGCGGCGCCGTCGTCCAGCCCAGGCAGGATGTGGCAGTGAATGTCAACGTAACGGGACATGGGCGCGCCGGCCGCCGCCGCGGATTTCCCGAGCGGCCCTGCCCCTTATCTTACGGCGTTCGCTCCAGCTGCAAGCGCAGCAACGGGCGCGCGGCGTTGGCGAAGCGCAGCTTGAATGCTTGCTCGCCGGTCAAGAAATCAAAGTCCAGCCCCTGCCCGATCGTCTCCCGCAGGACAAAGTACAGCAGCGTGACCGCCGGCGATGTCGCCGCCAGTTCTGGCGCGAAGGCCAGCAGGTATCCGTAGCGCAGCGGCGGGGCTAGAAACGTCAAAAATCCGGCCGCCAGCCGCTGCTCCCGCCGATAGGCCCACAACTCGGCGCCGCTGGAGGCGTGGGTCGCAATGCGGCGCAGCCAATCCCCCTCGGCGGCCTGCAGCACGCTGGCCTGGCCGAGGGTGCGCATGCGTTCCTCCTTTTGCCGCAGCAGCCAGTCCACCATCGCCCGCCGCTCGCCCTCCTCCTCGACGGGTCCCAGCCATCCCCTCCGCCGCGCCGCGCGCAGGCGTTCCGCGGCGCGGGGATGGAGGCGGTCCAACGCCTGGGGGGTCGCCAGGCACCGGTTGCGCCGCAGCTGCGGCGCGGCGGAGAAGGGCGTGATCGCCGCCGGCGCACCCAGTTCCTGGGCCAGCCGGCGCCAAAACGCCAGGAATGGAGAATCGCCTGGCAGCCCATGCATCTCCAGCCGCCGCCAGCCGCCGCAACGCCGCAGTGCGCGTGCCAGTGCCGGCGCCCGTTCCACCAGCGTTGGCGCCGCCGCGGGGGCGGCGATCACGTCCGCATAGTCGAACAGCCCATGCCCGATGGGGAACAACACTGCGTCACGCGCCGCCCACGGCAGCAGGAACGGCGTCGCGGCGTCCTGCACCACCAACGCCGCGACCCCGCGTGGAAAGTACACCTCGCTCCAACTGCGCGCGAACTCGAAGCTCTGGAAGCAGGACGCCAGCGCCGGTTCTGCCGCCGCCCACAGGGCGCGCAAAGACGATAAGTCCGGCGCGGTATGCAGCCGCACCGTCGCACGGATGCCCGCCGCCCCACCCGCGTTGCCGCCGGGCCGGCACCTGGAATCGGCGTCCCGTCCGCTGACTCGGGACCTCGCTCGGTGCAGATCCGGCTTGAAGGCTCGACAGAATGCAGATCGCGCGCATGCCAGGTGGGAGCCGCGCGGGCCATCAGGCCGGTGGGGGCGTCCGGGCCAGAGGCCCGCGCCTCCGGGGGAAACCGCGCGTTTTGCCACAGCCCGTCATGCCCGCGGGGCACGGGCTGAAGTCTATTCGCGGCACTGGAGAAGATCCGAGCGCCGGCGGGCTAGCCGGCTCCATCGCTTGACTCTGGACCTCACTCCAAGGTGTACATTCCGCTTTAGGGGAGGACAAAATGCAAATCGGACAAGTCGCCAAAATGGCCGGGCTTTCCCCCGGCGCCATCCGTTTTTACGAGCGCAGCGCCCTGCTTCCGCCTCCGCCCCGCACCCTGGGCGGCTATCGCCGCTATTCGTGCCGCGATGTGGAAATGCTGGCTTTCATTCGCCGCGTCCAGAACCTGGGCTTCACCCTCGGAGAGATCCGGGAACTCCTCGGGCTGCTCGACAGCCACCGCCTGCCCTGTGCGCCCGTCCGCGCCCGCCTCAAGGAGAAGCTCGCCCATGTGCGGCGCCAGATCGCCGACCTCCACAAGTTGGAGCACACGCTGGATTTGGCTCTGCGCCGTTGCGACCGGGAACTGAAACACGGCGGCGCGCAGTGTCCCGTTTTGCGAGACGCAGCGCCTGGCCTGCTCCGAGCCGCCCAATGAGGATCGAGGTCTTGTACATCGCCGGCTGTCCGTTCCACCGCGCCGCCGTGCGCCGCGTCCAGGACCTGCTCCGCGAAACCGGCGTAAGCGGCCAGATCCGCGAAGTCCTGGTCACTAGCCCTGCCATGGCCGGCGCCTGGCGTTTTCCCGGATCTCCGACCATCCGCGTCAACGGCGGTGATGTGGCGGGGGAGGATCCTCAGCCGCCCGCCTTCAGTTGCCGGCTCTATTCCGGCAGCTCCGAGCCCGGCCTGCCCAGCCGTGAGATGATTCGCCGCGCCATCCTCGCCGCCGCCTCGGGAGATGCGCAATGAAGCCTCGCACGGGCGCCGCAGCATCCCTCGCCGCCGCGCTCGGCGCCATCGCCACGCTTGCCTGCTGTCTGCCCTTTGGCTTCGCCGCCGCCGTGGGCGTGGGCGCGGCCGGTGTCTTCTTCAACCGCCTCCGGCCCTTTCTCCTCGCGCTTTCCGGCGCCTTGCTCCTTCTTGCCATCTGGCAGTACCGCCGCCACGCCCGCCAATGCGCTCCCCGGCGCCGCCGGGCCTCGCGGGCGATCCTCTGGTTCGGCGCCGCCGTGGTCCTGGCCATGGTCCTTTTTCCCCAACAGGTCTCCGCGCTCATCGCCGACTTGTTCATCCGCACACCCCGATGAAACACCCCGCGAAAGTCCGCTGGATATCCATAGCCGCCATAGCGGCCTGTGCCGTGGCGGTCGCGTTCTATCTCTGGGCGCCCGGCCGAACGCCCGAGGGCCAAAAGCCCCTGCTCACGCTGACCCCAGGCAACCTGGCCACGTTCACCACCAGTTTCGCCGCCGCCGGGGCCGGTCCTCGGGTCGTGCTGCTGCTCTCCCCCACGTGACCGTTCTGTTTGCGGGGGGCCTCCGCAACCGCACACATCCTGGACCGCCATCCCCGCTGGAACGTCCGCGTTCTGGTCGTATGGGAGCCCATTCTGCCGACGGATTGGGAGCCGCCCAGCCGCAGCGATCTGGGCCGCATCTCCGATCCCCGCGTCCGCCAGTTCTGGGACCCCAACCACCTGATTTCCCAATCCATCCGTCGCCGTGTTGCCCGCATGCACGGCTCCGCCGCCCCGAACAGTTCCGGTGGCTATTACTGGGATGAGGTCCTCGTCTTTGCCCCTCACGTCCGCTGGCGAGGCAGCCGCTCGCCAGCCGTCTGGGCCGGCCCCGTCTTCATGGCCGCTCCCCGCCTCGCCTCCGCTCTCCGGCGGATGGTCAGCGCCACGCCGCCGGCCAGGGGCGGGCAGGCGCCCCCCGCTCAGCATGCAACCGCCAAGTCTGCCCATCGGGGCTCGCGCGGTTGACAGTTTCGGCGCCAAGACAAGGCATCCGCGCGACAACGCCGGCCAAGATGCCACGACTCGCTCCGTCCAGGCGGCCGCCTGCCCAACCCTTCCCGACGCCTGGGGCGCGGAACGTCCACCAGCCATGGCCACGCGGCGCCGCCTCGCGCGGCCTTCGGCCGGCGCGCTTCTCAGCCCCGCCCGGAGCCGCGCAGGTGCCGAGAGAAAAACCGCAACGTCCGCGCCCAGGCGTCCTGGGCCGCGGCCCGGCCCGCGGGCGTGGTCAGATGCGCAAAGGCGTGCGGCATCCCGGGATAAATCTTCAAGTTGACCGGCACTCCGGACGCCCGTAGCGCCCGGGCGAAGGCGCGCGCCCGCGCCGGCGTCACCGCCCGGTCGGCGCCACCGAAGTTTCCCAACACCGGGCAGCGGATCTGCGCCACCCCGCTGCTGGGCACGTCACCGTAGTAGATGACGCAGGCTCTCAGCCGCGGCTGCCGCTCGGCGAACTGCGCCGCCATGCCCCCGCCGAAGCACCACCCGATCTCCCCGATCGCGCCCGACGTCACCCGCGGATCGCGCCACAGGTAATCGTAGGCGGATTCCAGATCCCGCAGCCCGCGCTCGACGTTAAACGCGCGCACCAGCACCATCGCCTGTTGTGGCGTCTTCGCCACCCGGCCGTGGTAGAGGTCCGGCGCCAGCGCCACGTAGCCCTGCCGCGCCAGGCGCCGCGCCTGCTGCTTCACCCAGCCGTTCAACCCCCACCATTCCTGAATCACGATCACCGCCGGATGCCGTCCCGGCGTGGTGGGTGCGACCAGATAGCCTTCCCCATCGCCGAACCGCACCATTCGCCCGGCCGTGATCGGCGGCGCCGCCGCCCAGGCAATGGCGGCGCCCAGCGCCACGACAGCACAGAGGCAGAGGGGCCGGCGGAGGACAGAACTGGGGCGCAAGTCGCTTCGCATCACCGTTCAGTGTAGCCGCGCCCCGCCGCCACCGCATGGGCCGAGCGGGGCGTCGCCCACGCGGGCCCAGCCCGTGGGCCGGGGATCCCGCTCGCCAGAGCCTGCCGCTCCCGGGGCGCGCGAAACGCCGCTCCGCCCGGCGACCTCTGCCCTGTGTACGATAGAAGCCATCGGGGCTGACCCGCGGTCCAGCCGAGGCTTCTGCATGGTGGCAATCTCTGTGGCTATCGCCGGCGCAGTCCTGGCGCTCATCATTGGCTTCTTTATCGGCCGCGCCCTGGTCCAACGCAGGGTCGGCGAAGCGAAGGCCGCAGTCGCACGCCTGGCGGAACGCGAGGCGGGGCTGAACCGGGACGCCGCCACCCTCGCCAAGAAAAACCAAGATCTGGAAAGTCAATTGCGGGCCGCCGCCGAGGCCGCCACGACCGCCGCGGTGGAAAAGGCCCACTTGCAGGAGCGCGAAGCTGGCCTCCTCGGCCAAATGGGCGAGCTGCAAGGCCGGCTGGCCGAGCAAAACAAAACCCTTACCACCGAGTTCGAAAATATCGCCGGCCGCATTTTGAGGGCCAGCGCGGCGGACGCCGTCGCCGCCTCCAGCGACACCCTCGGCAACGTCATCAAGCCGCTGCAAGACCGCCTGCAGACGTTCCAGGACCGAATCGAAAAAACCTACGCGGACGAATCCCGCGAGGTGATCTCCCTCAAGGCGCACATCGCGTTGGCGCTGCAGACCACCCAGGAAGTGGGCACGCAGGCTGACAGCCTGGCCCAGGCGCTGCGCGGCGACTCGCAAAAGCGGGGCCGGTGGGGCGAACTGGTGCTGGAGAGGATTCTGGAAGCCGCGGGCCTGACCGAAGGGCGCGAGTACGTGACCCAGGGGCGCGGGCTGGGCTTGGCGGGCGAGGAAGGCAACGCCCAAAAGCCCGATGTCCTCGTCTTCCTGCCGGAAAACCGCTGCGTGGTCGTGGACTCCAAGCTGTCGCTGCTCGCCTATGAGCGGGTGATCGGCGCCGCCGACGCCCAGGATCGCGAGGTTCAGGCCCGCCTCCTGGTGCGGGACGTCAAGCAGCACGTGGACGAGCTTGCTGCCGCCGCGTATCAACACAACGAGCAGCTCCTCGCCCATGACTGCGTTCTGATGTTCGTCCCCATCGAGGGCGCGCTGGCCACGGCGCTCAACGCGGACCCGCAGTTGTTCCTGTATGGCTGGCAAAAGAAGGTGGTGCTGGCCGGCCCCGCCACGCTGCTGATGACCCTGCAAACCGTCGCGCGCCTGTGGCGCTATGAGGCGCAGAACAACAATGCCCGCGAGATTGCCCGCCTCGCCGGGCAGATGTGCGACAAAGTCAGCGACAGCCTGTCTGGCCTGAACGATTCCCGGGCCAGGATCGCTGGGGCGCTGGAGGCGCATGACAAGGCCGTCAAACGCCTGGCCGACGGGAAGGGAAATGTCCTCTCGCTCGGAAGCCGCATTGCCCAACTCGGAGCGGTTCCAAAGAAGCCGATGCCGGCAGTCCAAACCGAAGCCGAGGCGCTCACCACCGGCGAGGGCGAGAGCGACGAAGTTGTGCGCCTGGGCGGGGATGAGGATCAACCCGCCGAGCCCGATCCCGACGGCCTTAGTCCCGCCTAGCCCTGGCTGCGCCGCGCCGGGCTTTCCCCGCGCTCGGTTCATTGTCCGTCAGCCAACCGGCGGCCAAGTCCCCAACCGGCTGCAAGGCCAGGTCTGAGGACGGCAAAAATCATCTATGACATTCGGGCCCGCCCCGGCTGAGCTAAGCCCTTTCGAATGTGGCCGGGCGAACCAGGAGAGTTACTAAAACCGTGTCACGTCCTAAAGGACAGGTGGCGCCAGCCCGCGCGGGGGCGGGGCGAGAGCCAAGCCGTCCGAATCCTGGTTTGCAGCCCGCCGCGGGCGTGCTTTGTGTTCGTAGCAGGAAGCGCAGCGATGAGTTATCGCAGTTGGAAAGCCACGCGAATCGCCGTTTCCACCCTCACCGGTTTGCCGTTTAGTTCGGTCGGGCGGTACCGCCAACGGCTCACCGTCCGCAGCGCCGCCCCGGCCAAGAGCGGCGAGCCGCGGATCACGCGCAGCTCCCTCACCCGGCCATCACGGCCAATGGTCGCCGCCAACAGCACCACGCCACTGATCCCCGCCATGCGCGCCAAAGCGGGATAGCCGGGCGGCGGGCAGGCCAGACACAGCGCCGCCTGCACATCGCCGCCAACGCGAATCGGCCCAGGGGTCGGTGGGCCCGGCGGCCCCGCCGGGGCCCCGACGCGCAGGCCGCCCGGCCACCCGCTGGGCGACCCAACCCCGCCCTCCGGTACGCCGAGGCCCAGAGCGGGCGTTGCCGTCATCGGCGGCGCCACCGCTAGCGGCACGGCCGCGGGCGCCATCAGCGCGGCCGGAGCCGCCGCGATGGCCAGCCGCACCACCTCGGCGCCCGCAGCCCTCGGTGCTATCGGTCGCGGCTTCGGCGCCATCAATGCCGCGACCTGCGACAGGGCCGCCGCGTCCGGCAGCGCCGCGTAATGCCACAGCGGCACGATCACCAGCGCGCCAATCCCCGCCGCTTGCAGCGCGAGCGAAAATGCCACCGCCGCCGGCCGCCGCCGCCCCGCCCCCGGCTGGATTAGGCTTTGCTCGAACATCCCGCCCTCCACCCCAATAGACCCCCGAGGCAGGCGGGTTGTTCCCATCGCGGCGACTTGGAGATGTCGCGAGCGCCAGCGAGCGCCTGTTGCCGGCCGTCGAAGCCTAGCCGCAGCGGCCAGCGGGAACGTCCCGAATAGGGCGGCTGAGCCTCGCCTTCCCCAGCCGCCTCAGCCGGGCTCGCCAGCCTGCAGCGGTGCGGGCCGGCATACGAAGCCTCGCCGCGGTCCCGCCCGCGCCGGTCGCGTGGTGGGCAGTGCCGGACGGGGGGAGAGCGATGGGGCGACCAGAGACGGGCGGCTGAGCCTCGCTGCGCCGCATCCCCGGGGCTTGCTCCGCCGCGGCGTATTACCCAGGTGTCCGGCGTCCGGGCCCGGGTGGCGTGGCCGTCCATTCGCTCGCGGGCAGCAACAGTTCCATGCCGACCAGATATTGCCCGCCGGAGGCGAGGACATAGATCACTCGAGCGCGCGCGAGTGGGCGCCCGCTGGGCGACCGCAGCGCCAGCCTCTCGCCGGGCAAATGCAAGCTTCGCGTCCGCACGAGGGCCCCGTGCGGGCTCATGTTTTGCACGACCGCAAGCTCCGTCGCCGCGAGCGTCTCCCCTACCAACTGCACTTCCAAGCGAGCTGAGGTGCGATCCTCGATCCGAATTGAAGCGCGGCGATGCAGGTGCCCCATCAGTTCTTATCTAACTTGTAAAATTCGGCGCCCCGTCGTCAATCCGGACCTCTTGGGAGGGCCGCCTGCGGCGCTTTCGCTACGGGACCAAGGAAGTACCCGGTGCGCAAGCCGCTGCACAGGGCGCTGGAGGTCGAGCGGGCTGAGGCCGGCGCTGTGGTAAACCGGTTCGTGCGGTGGGCCACCGCGATATTGCCTGCGCCGGGATTCCGCCCGGACCCCTCGGCAGCCGCCGGCCCTGCCGGCCCGCCCGGCCTCCCGCATGGTGGAGAACGCCCCGCGACCCCAGCCGGCCGCCGGGCC
>JBOGKW010000051.1:0-19049 GCA_050746205.1 Terriglobales bacterium
GCGCCGGAGACGGCGGTCATCCTGCTGACCGCCTTTGGCAGCGTGCCCGGAGCGGTGGCGGCGATGCGCGCAGGAGCCTGCGATTACTTGATGAAGCCGGTGGCGTTTCCCCACCTGCTGGCCGCGGCGGAACGATTATTGTCGCGGCCCGGGAGTGGCGCCGGCCGTCCTGCCGGCCCTGGGAGCGGCGACGCCGGCGGTCTGGCCGCCCAGTCTCCGCTGGCCGCGCTCCCCGGCGCCTCGGCCGCCGTGCGCCGCGGCTTGCAGCGGGCGCGGCAGGCGGCGCAGGCCGGTGCCGACGTGCTGATCGAAGCCGAGAGCGGGGCCGGCAAGGAGGTCTGGGCGCGGTTTTTGCACGCGAGCGGCCCACGCCGCCTGCGACCCTTCGTGGCGGTCAATTGCGCCGCCCTGCCGGACGCGCTGCTGGAGAGCGAACTGTTCGGCTATGTGCGCGGAGCGTTTAGCGGGGCCGCGGCGGCCAAGCCTGGCAAATTCGAGTTGGCCGACGGCGGAACCCTGCTGCTCGATGAGATCGGCGAGATGCCGCTGGGACTTCAGCCCAAACTGCTGCGCGCGCTGCAGCAGCGCGAGGTGGACCGGCTGGGCGACGTGCGGCCGCGGCCGGTGGACGTGCAGGTCATCGCCACCACCAACCGGCCGCTGGCCACGCTGGTCGCGGAGGGGCGATTCCGGGCGGATTTGTATTACCGCCTGCGCGTGGTGCCGTTGACGATTCCGCCCTTGCGGGAGCGGCGCGAGGATATCCCTGCGCTGGCGGAGTTCTTCCTGCGGCGGTACGCGGCGCCGGGAGCGACGCCGCAGCTCGCACCGCCGCTGCTGGCGGCGCTACGGGAACGGGAGTGGCCGGGAAACATCCGCGAGCTGGAAAACTTTATCCGCCGGGCGATCGCGCTGGCCACCGGACCGGTAATCGGGTTGGAAGCGCTGGACCTGGACGAGGCCGGGCCGGCTGGCGCCGCCGCGAGGAGCCTGCCGCCGGCGGCGGGCGTCCTGCGAGCGGGGCTGTCGTGGCGGGAGGCGGAACGCCAATTGCTTGCGGCGACGCTGGCGGCAACGGGCGGCAACCGCACCCACGCCGCCGACATGCTGGGCATCAGCCTGCGGACCATGCGCAACAAGATCCGCGAATACCAACTGCCGCCGCGTCCGCGGCCGCACCCGTCCACTCTGGAGACCGTGTCATGAGCTGGATGAATGTGAACTATATCCACGACCTGCAAAGCTTCCTCGGCTTGAATGATCTGCGGCAGACGCTCCTCGCGGCCAACGTCGCCAACCTGGACACGCCGGGATATCGGACGCTGGGCTTCAACTTCCAGCAGGCGCTGGCGGCGGCCGAGGCCAGCCCGGCGGAAGCGGCGGCGGCTCCGCGCATTGAGCCGGTGGCGGGCCTGCTGGCGCGGCCGGACGGAAACAACGTCAGCCTGGACCGCGAGGGCTTGCTGATGGCCCAGACGCAGCTGGCGTTTCATCTCGGCATTGCGCTGCTCACCAAGGAATTCAACGGCATTCAATCCGCGATCAATGGAGGAGGGGCATTTTGAACTTATTTGGCGCGCTGGATATTAGCGGCTCGGCTCTGGCGGCCGAGCGGGAACGGGCGGAAGTGGTGGCCAGCAACCTGGCCAATGCCGACAGCACCCGGGGCCCGGGCGGGGGGCCGTATCGCCGCCATAGCGTCATCTTCGCGTCCACGCCAGTCGGCGGCGGTTTCGCCGCCGCCTGGGGCGGCGGCCTGTCGGCCACGGCCGGGAACGCGCAGGCGGAGGGGGTGCGGGTCGCCGCCGTCGTCACCGACACGGCGCCGGCGCGGGAAGTCTACGAGCCCGGCAACCCGCTGGCCAACGCCCAGGGATACGTCGCCTACCCGGACATCAATCCGGTCGAGGAGATGGCCGACCTGATGGGCGCGGCGCGCTCCTATCAGTTTGACCTCTCCGCGGTGCAAGCATCGAAGAACATGATCACCGAGAGCCTGCAAATTCTGGCCTAGCCAGCGAGGAAACCCGCATGAATCCGATCAGCGGCGTCGCCGCGCCGCCTTTGCCCGCCGATCTGCGTTCGCCCACTCCCGCCACCGCGGGCGGAGGCGCGGGCGGATTTCTGGGCAGCCTGAAGGACGCCATCCAACAGGTGCAACAGATGCAGACCAGCGGCCACGCGCAGGTGGAAGGCGTGTTGAACGGGAGTGGCGGGGATCTGAACAACGCCATGATCGCCGTGGAAAAGGCCGATCTCGCTTTCCAGTTCATGATGCAAGTGCGCAACAAGATCGTGCAGGCCTACCAGGAAGTCGCCCAGATGAGCTTTTAGCCGAGGACCGCTAGCGCTGTCCGCGCCCCTATCGCCCCGTGACTTCCCACTCTTTCGCTTCCCTACCCCCGTTCGTGCGCGGCCTCAGCCGGCGCCAACTGCTCCTGTTGGCGGGTTCGGCGCTGCTGGCGATGGGGCTGCTGTGGGTCTTCACGCGGCTGATGGCCAAGCCGACCTATGCCACGTTGTACAGCGGCCTCAGCGCCTCCGACGAGCAGACGCTGGCGCAGCGGCTGGGGGCGGAGAACGTTCCCTTTCGCGTCTCCGCTGGCGGCGGCAGCCTGAGCGTACCCGCCGACGCGATGGACCGGGTGCGGATGCAAATGGCGGCGGCGGGGCTGCCCCACAGCGGGCAGATGGGGTGGGAGATCTTCGATAAGCCCAACTGGATGGGCAACGACTTCGACGATCAAGTAGATTACCAGCGGGCGCTGGAGGGCGAACTGGAACGCACGATCCTGACGTTGAACAACGTCGAGGCGGTGCGGGTGAACCTGGTGCTGGGGCATCAGTCGCTGTTTACGACCCAGGCCCGGCCGGCCAAGGCGTCGGTGGTGGTGCGGCTGGACTCGGGCGGGTTGTCGCCTCAGCAGGTGGCGGGAATCCAGCATCTGGTCGCCGGAGCGGTGGACAATTTGGCGCCGTCCGGTGTGGTCGTGGTGGACGGCAGCGACGGGCTGGTGCTGCGCAGCGGTCCCGCCTCGCCCTTCGGCCCGGACAGCCCCTTGCCGCAGCAGCTCAAGCAGAAGCTCCTGTCGCTGCTGACGCCGGTGGCCGGGGCGGGCAATGTGCGCGCGCAGGTAACGGTGGACTATGACCGCAGCACGACAGACAGCGACAGCGTGACCTACGATCCAAACGGACAAGTGCTGGTGTCTTCGGACGTGACCCGAGACTCGGCTAGCCTGCCGAGCGCGATGGGCATTCCGGGCGCGACGAGCAACGTGCCGGGGCCGCAACTGGGGGCGCCCCGGGTGGCGGTCGCCGGAAACGCGACCAAGACGAAGCTGGCGACCGGCCACGCGAGACCTGGCGCCCGCAAGGGCGGCGGCGGCACTCCGCACCGCGCCGGCGGCTACGCCACCATTGCCGCGGTCGGCGCCGGCCAGGGCGAGGACCGCAGCAGCGAGGCGGACCAATATGTGGTCAGCCACGAGGTGACGCACCAGGTGTCGCCGGCGGGGCGCATCAAAAGCATCTCGGCGGCGATCCTGGTCAACGACATCCCGGTCACCCGGACGGCCCAGGGCCGCACCGTGACCACCTATCAGCCGCGCTCGGCAAGCCAACTGGCGCAGATCCGCAGCCTGGCGATGGCGGCGATCGGGTTCAACCCGCAGCGGGGAGACCAGCTCACGGTGCAAGATATTCGCTTTGCGCTGCCGCCGCCGGCGCCGCTACCGGCGGCCTCGGTGAGCCAGCGGGTGCGGACGTTCAGCAGCGCCTGGGCGCTCGAGTTGCGTGATGCGGGGTTGCTGGTTTTGTTCCTGCTGGCATACCTGCTGCTGTGGCGGCCGCTGCAAAAGGTGCTGGCCTACAGCCTGGCGCGCGCTCCGGCGGCGGTGGGCCCGGCCGTTCCCGCCCTGGCGGGCGCGGCCGAGACGGGGGCCCTGCCTCGCGCGGAGGCGCCGCCCGTGGCGATGGGGGAGGCACTCGCCCCGGCGCTGGAGCTGGATCCTCGGCAGCCGGGCGATCCCGCGCGCCGCGCCGAGACCCTGAAGAAGCAATTGGCGGAGGTGGTGAAAAAGGAGCCGGACACAAGTAGCCGGCTGCTGCGCCACTGGATGCGGAGCGAGAACTCCTGATGACCCCGGTCCCGATGCCCCCAAATCCCACGCCGCCGGCCGCCGGTGCGGCCAAAACCGCCGGCGCCGCGCCTCCCTTGACGGGGCTGCGGAAGGCGGCGATCGTGCTTGTGCTGCTCGGCGACGATACCGCCAGCCAGGTCTGCCGCGGCCTGTCGGAATCCGAAATGCAGCAGCTAACGCATGAGATCTCCTCCCTGGGCTACATTGACCCCGCGGTCGCGGCACAGGTGCTGGAAGAGTATTACCGCCTGACCGTCACGCAGGGCTATGTGGCGCAGGGCGGAGCGGAGTATGCGCGCAAGCTGCTGGTGCGGGCCTTCGGCGAGGAAGCGGCGCGGAGCCTGCTGGAGCAGGTGGACATCGCCCGGGAAGCGCGGATGGGCAACTTCGACACGCTGCACAGCGTGGATTTCCAGCAGCTGGCCAAGTTTTTGGAGGACGAGCATCCGCAGACAATCGCGCTGATTCTGGCGCACTTGGGCTCGAAAGCGGCGTCGCTGCTGGCCCTGCTGCCGCCGCCCCTGCGGGCGCAGACGATCCGGCGCCTGGCGGAGATGCGGCAGTTCTCGCCGGAAATGGCGCAAAAAATCTCGCAAATTCTGCACTCCAAGTTTCAGGCGGTCGGAGAGCAGAGCCGGCGCACCTACGCCGGCGTCAAGGCGGTGGCGGACATCCTCAACCGCACCGATCCGGCAGCAGCGAAGGCCATCCTGCAAAGCCTGGAGGAGGACGATCCCAACCTGGCGGTCACGATTCGCAATCTCATGTTCACCTTCGAGGATTTCCTAGGGCTGCCGGAGACAAGCTTGCGAGACCTGCTCGCGCAGGCGGACAAGAAGACGCTGGCGACGGCGCTGAAAGGGGCATCGGAGGAGCTGCGGGCGCACATCTTCGCGTGCATCTCCTCGCGCGCGGCGGAGATGATGAAGGAGGATATGGAGGCCATGGGGCCGGTCCGCGGACGGGAGGTTTCGCATGCGCAGCAGGAAATCGTGACACTGGCGCGGAAGCTGGAGGCCGAGGGCAAACTGGCGCTGAAGGAAGGCGAGGATTATGTCGTCTAGCCCGACCCTGCCCCAGGCGGCGCCTCTGCCGCTCCGGCCGGCCGCGCGGCGGAACGGCGGTGGGCGGCCCTTGGGGGCGGAGGTCTTCGTCTATCCCGCCGCCGCACCTCTGGCGGCGGCGCCGACGGCCGGGATGGGAGTTTCGGACGAGGCGGCCGCGGGGGCGGGTGAGGCCGAGCCAGAGGTGGACCGGGAGGCGGAACTGCAGGCGGCCTTCGAGCGCGGGCGTGCCGCCGGGCGGGGCGAGGCGGAGGCGCGGGCCCACGGGCGGATGAGCGAAGAGCTAGCGGCGGAGCGGGCGGCGATCGGAATGGTGGTGGGGGCGTTTGCGCGGACGCGGGCGGGATATTTTTTGCAGGTCGAGGGGGAGGTGGTGCGGTTGGCCCTGTCCATTGCCCGCCGCATTTTGCACCGCGAAGCGCAGATGGATCCGCTCTTGTTGCGCGGCGCGGTGCGGCTGGCGCTGGAGCGGCTGGAGGCGGGCACGAAGGTCAAGCTGCGCGTGGCGCCGGGGCGGGCCGCGTTGTGGACCCAGGCATTTGGCGCCGCCTCCGGGTTGCCCACCGGCGTTCCGGCGCCAGTGGTGATGGAGGACGCGAGGCTGGGGCAACAAGAGTGCGTGCTGGAAACCACGCTGGGCGAGACCCGCTGCGACCTGGAGGATCAACTGCGGGAGATCGAGCAGGGCTTCTTTGACCTGGTCGCCGAGCGCGGGCAACTCCTGTCCCTGACGGAATTGCCGGAGGCCGGCCCTGGGGGCAGCCTCCCGAGCGGCACACCGCCGCCCTCCCCAACCGCGAACGGGGCCGCGTGAACGTCTGCACTCACGCCCTCGCACCGAGCCCCGACGCCAGGGGAGCCGCGGCGTGAGCACGGCGGCCGAAGGCGGCTATCTCTCGGCCTACCTGGAGCGACTTGGCCTGGGCGCGATGACGCGCTGGACCGGCCGCGTGGTGCAGGCGGTCGGCAATGTAGTCGAGTCCGAAGGGCCGTGTTGTTCGGTGGGCGAACGATGCCTGATCGAAGACCGTAACGGCAGGCAGTTTCCCGGCGAGGTGATCGGCTTCCGTGGGCGCACCGTGCTTTCCATGCCCATCGAGAAGCCGGAAGGCTTGCGCTACGGCGACCACATCACGGCCTGGGGCGAACGGCCCGGCGTACCGGTGGGCGAGGCGCTGCGCGGGCGGGTGCTGGACGCCAATGGCGCACCTCTGGACGGGGGACCGGCCATTACGCCGGCGGCAACGCGCGCCTACGACCAGGCGGCGCCGCTGCCGCTAGCCCGGGAACCGATCCGCCGGGCGCTGGGCTGCGGCGTACGCGCGCTGGATGGGTTGGTCTGCTGCGGGCGCGGACAGCGGCTGGGCATCTTCGGCGGCAGCGGCGTGGGCAAGAGCACGCTGGTCGGCATGATGGCGCGGAACACGGCCGCCGACCTGACGGTCTTGGCGCTGGTCGGCGAGCGCGGCCGCGAGGTACGGGAGTTTTTGGAGACGCTGGGCGAGGCGGGCCGACGGCGGTCGGTGGTGGTCGTCTCGACCTCGGATCAGTCGCCCTTGCTGCGGCTGCGGGCGGCATTGGCGGCAACCGCCATCGCCGAGTATTTCTGCGCCCAGGGGCAACAGGTGTTGCTGGTGGTGGATTCGCTGACGCGCTTCGCCATGGCGCAGCGGGAGATCGGCCTGGCGGCGGGTGAGCCGCCCACGGCCAAGGCCTATACGCCGTCGGTGTTTTCGCTGCTGGCGCGGCTGGTGGAGCGGGCGGGACAGTTCCAGGGCGGCAGCATCACCGCCTTCTATAGCGTCTTGATGGAGGGCGACGACCAGCAGGACCCGCTGGTGGACGCAGTACGGTCGCTGCTGGACGGGCACATCGTGCTGGACCGGCAGTTGGCGGCCGAGGGGCATTATCCACCGATTGCGGTTCTGGACAGCCTCAGCCGGCTGATGCCGGCGGTGGCCAGCCCAGCGCATTTGGAGAAGGCGCAGCAGCTCCGGCGCTTGCTGGCCTGCTATCAGCGCTCGGAGGATTTGCTCCGCATCGGGGCGTATCAGGCCGGCGCCGATCCGTTGTTGGATCGGGCGATCGCGCTGCGGCCGGCGATCCTGGAATACCTGCGGCAAAAGCCGGGTGACGCGGCACCGCTGGACGACAGCCTGTCGCGGCTGCTGGCGCTGCCCAGCGCCTAGGGGATGATGGGGTTTCGGTTTTCGCTGGCGGCGGTGCTACGGGTCCGCGACAGTCTGGCGCGGCAGGAGGAAGCGCGGCTGCAAGCGGCCCAGCAGGCATGGGTGGCGGCGCGGGCGGCGCTGGAAACCTGCCAGGCGGAGCAGTTGGCGTTTCGGCAATGCAATGCGGCGGATCTGCGCGCCGGCGGCACCGGCGCCGAACTGGAGTTCGCCGCCGCCTGCCAGCGCACTTTGGCGCGGCGCGAGCAGGCGCTGGCTCTGCGTTCCGCCGAGTTGGAGGCGGCGCGCCAGGAGCGGCATGCGGCGTATCTGCGCGCCAGGCGGGACTTGCGCGCCATCGAGACGCTGCGCGACCAGCAGCGGGCCGCCTATGAGGCGGCGCAGGCCCGCCGCGCCCAACAGGCGCAGGATGAACTCTCGGTGCTGCGGCGCAGTCGGCCGTAACGGTGCGGCGGCAACGGCCGAGTAGCCAGATCGTGCAGAGGCGTCCGCGCCGCGACCCAGACGGCCCCGCTCCCGCCGGGCTGGGGAAATGACCTGGTTGACGCTCTGCCGGATTACTGGCGTCTGGGCCGAGGCGACCGAGAGGCCTGCGGCCATTGCCAGCAGCACAACGAACTCTGGGGCCTTCGGCAGGGACAACCTCTCTCGCGGTGATCATAGTCCGCCCCCGCGTGGGTCTCGCCTGTCGGTTGAGCAGAACGTGGGACAGGCGTCCTCGCCTCGGCGCGGTGCCCGGGCTGGCTTTGCCTAGCGGGGGCGGCAGCGATTGCCTAGCGGGCGGGTCTTATGCCGGGAAAGGAGCGTTCGCCACGGTGAAAAGGCGGGGGTTAGGCGGCAGCGAGGGCTTGGCGGCCGAAATGCCTTGGGGATGGCGTGACTCTTGCGCCGATAGCCAACGCGCTGCCCGCCGCGCCCGCACCTTCGCGCGCGGGCGTTGGCGCCGCCTCAGCACCGCCAGGCCCAACGGCGGCGGGGCCAAACGGATCGCTGGGAGGCAAGAGCGCGAGCTTTGCGCAGCACTTGTCGACGGCACGGGGCGCGGATTCGGGTGGAAGACGATCCGCGCGGCCCGATGGCGCCACCCAACCGGCGGCGGCTTCTGGCACCCCGCCCGCAGCAAACCAAAAGGTGCCGGATCGGCTGCGGCGGCACGCAACGGCGAACACGGCGGCGTCCACCGCTGCCTATAGCGCGGCCACCGCGACCGCGGCTCGACCCACGGAGGTCCGGCCCGGCGGGGGCGCGGACCCGGCGGCGAGTGAGGCAGACCAGCCGACGCCGATGACCACGGGGCCGCGCACGGCGAAGGCATCCCCAAGCGCGGCAATCAACGAAGCCGTGGCGAAGAAACAGGCCGCGGCGAAGACCACGGGGGACCCGGCGGAACAAACTTCCAGCGGCGGTAAGGGCGGGGACGAAGCGAACGGCGCCGCCGCGGCGGCGGCCGCCCCTGGGGCTGCCCGCGCGGACGACAACGCGGTGGCGGAGGCGGTCGCGGCGAATAACGTGGCGGCCGCGGCGCCCCCGGTCGTACCGAGCCTGCCTGAAGAAGGCGCGGGAGGGCAGGCGCGGCCGGAGACATTGCGCGGGCCCGCGGCAGAGACCGCGCAAAACCAAGCCGCGGCCGCCGCGGCGGGAACGCCGGCCCTACGGCAAGACTCGAATGGCGTGGCCAGCGCGCGGGCGGTCGGGAACGGCGCCGTACTGGGGCCAAACAACGGGGCGCCAAGCGTGGCGGTCGGGATGCCCGCAGCCCCGGTGGCAGGCGGCCCGGCAGCGCCGGCGGTGCGCCAAAGCGCGACCGGGACGAGCGAGCCCGCGCCGGCAACGAAAACAAACAGTGCAACTCCCACCCCCACCGCGACGGCCACCGCAGCGGCCACGATGGGCGCTGGAGCGATCGTTACTCGCTCCGCTGCCGTCGTCGCCTCGGTGCCGGTCGCGGCGGGCGCACCGGGTGCGGCGGTCGCCCCGGGCACGGCGGCGGCGCCAAACGGCGGCACGGCTGGGGGAAAGGGCAACGGCGGCGCCGCGGCTGGATCAGACGGAACGGCGGCAGGGCCGGCAGGAGCATCCGCACGGTCGGGAAAGACCTTCGCGGGCAAGCTGGAGCCGGCGGAGTGGGCGACGGACGGGTCTCCGGCGCCGGGACGCGACGCGCGAAGCGGTGGCAATGCCAGCGCTACCGGGGCTGCCGGCGCCAATGCCGCCCCCACGAATGCGTCGGCGCCGGGGTTGGCGGCCGCCAACGGCGGCGCAGCGGCCGGCGGCAGAACCGCCCCTGGCGGCCCCCCCCCAGCGGCAGCGCCCAGCCTGGCGTCCCAGTTGACCGCGGCGGCCGCGCCGCCGGCGGAGGCGCTGCCGGGCGCCAGCAAACAAGTCACGGTGGCGCTGCACAACGACACGCTCGGGGCGGTGGAACTGCGGGCGACCCTGCAGCCCGGCGGCCTGGTGGCGGCGATTCAGGCCGCACGGCCCGACACCCAGGCGGCGCTGCTGCGCGATCTGCCCGTGTTGCAGCAGGCGTTGAGCGATCACAACATTCGCGTGGGTTCGGTCACGGTTTCCAGCGGGCCGGCCAATCACGGCGGTGGCTCGATCTCCGGCGGGGGCGCCAACCCCTCCGGCGGCCACGGCGGCTTCCAACCGACGGCGCAAGGCGGCGGGCGCCAAGGCCAGGCGCCGGCGCAAAGCGCCCGGCCCTCGGCCCGCAGCTGGGCCCCCGCTGCTTCCCCGCCGGCGGGCGGCGAGGCCGCCGGGGCGGCGGCCGGGGCGACCCTGCCGCCGGGCCGGCTGAGCGTGCGCGTATAGAGATTTTTCTGTGGAGGTGTCTATGACCATCGGTAATGTCAACCCCATCCCCGGCCTGGCCTTCGCGGCAGCCACCAGCGCCACCAGCGGCACCAGCGCCACGAGCGGCAGCAGCGGCACCAGCGGCAGCACGGACGCTAGCGACCCAAACAACCAATTGGGCGCCGATTCCTTCATCCAACTGCTCACGGCGCAACTGCAAAACCAAACGCCGGACGACAGCGTGGATCCCAACGAAATGATGACCGAGCTGGTGCAGTTCAACAGCTTGGAGCAGTTGATGAGCATCAACCAAGTCCTGACGCAACAGCTCGGCGGCGTCGCGGCAGGAACCGCTCCGGCCGCCGGCGTCACCGCGCCCGCCGCGGGCGGGACCGCTGCTTCCAGCACCAACAACAACAGTTCCACTACCTAGGCAGGCGAGGACGCCTGCCCCACCCTCCCAAAGGAGACTGTCATGTCCTCGTTTTCGATCCCTCTGTCCGGCCTCGACGCCTACTCCTCGGCGCTCTCGGCCGTTTCCAACAACCTGGCCAACCTGAACACCACCGGCTATAAAGCGGAGACGCCGCTGTTCAGCGACCTGTTCTATCAGCAACTGGGCAACACCGGCGCCGGCGACCCGATCCAAGTCGGCAACGGCTCGCAGATCGGTGGCACGGAAACCGACTTTTCGACCGGCAGTCCGCAGAGCACCGGCGTGCCGTCGGATGTCGCCATCCAGGGCAATGGCTTGTTCGTGGTCAACACCAACGGCATCACCACCTATACCCGGAACGGCAACTTCATCGTGAACAGCACCGGCGACCTGACCACCAGCAGCGGCGGGCTGGTGATGGGCTATCCGGCGGTGAATGGCGCGGTCAACGACAATGGCGTCCTGGGCCCCATCGCCATGGGCGCCGGGCAGACGAGCCCGCCCAACGCCACCGCCAACGTGACCCTGGGCATGAACCTGGACGCCAGCACCGCCGTGGGCGGCACCTACAGCGCGCCGGTGACCATCTACGACGCGCTGGGGGCGAGCCATCAGCTCACGTTCACCTTCACCGAGGCCGCCGCCAACAGCTGGAACTACACCATCACCGCGCCGCAGGCGGACATTGCCGGAGCGGCCACCAATCCGGTCACGCTGGCCAGCGGCACGCTGGCGTTCAACGGCAGCGGCGCGTTGACCACCACGGGACCGGTCGCCGTAAAGATGCCGGCCGGCGACAGCTGGGCCAACGGCGCGACCGTGCCGGCGACGCTGTTCAACTGGCAGCTCAGCTCCGGGGGGGCGCCGGCGATCACCCAGGTGGCCAGCGCGTCGGCGGTGCTCTCGAACGTACAGGATGGGTACCCCAGCGGTACGCTCTCCAACTACTCCGTGGAGCAGGACGGAACGGTGGAGGGCACGTTCAGCAACGGGCAGTCGGCGGCGCTGGGCCAGATCGCGCTGGCCAACTTCGCCAACTTGCAAGGGCTCAGCCGCAACGGCGACGGCTCCTTCAGCTCCACGCTGGCGTCGGGCGCAGCCAGTGTCGGCGTCGCCGGCACGGGCGGCCTGGGCACGGTGGCCGGCGGCGAGCTGGAGATGTCCAACGCCGACATCTCGACCGAATTTACCCAGTTGATTCAGGACGAGACCGGTTATCAGGCGAACTCCCGCGCCATCACCACCATGGACAACGTGGCGCAGGCGGCGATCAGCCTGATCCAGGCGTAGTCCGGATCGGAGGCTCGGGTCGCGGCGGGCGGGGCGCAACGCGCCGCCCGCCTTGGGTTCCCGCCTCCAGAGCCGCCGGCGGCTTGGGGGCGGCCGGCGCCGGTTTGTTTAGGCGCGGCTAATCGCGCCGGCAAGCGGGGCGAGAAAACTCTAACGCGGCGGAGCACGCGCGGCTCCTCGCCGCGCGGAACGCGCCGTTTTGCGCTTCGGCCCGCCGATTGCATTGGCACGGCGGTGATGACCCTACCCCCGTGCTCCGTTCGTCCGCCGCAACGGCGCGGCGCCTGGGCCGCCATCGGGCTCCAGTCGCCGGCCGCCGCGGCCCAGCCGCAGCCCCCACCCACGGCGAGAACATCCCCCACCCGGCGGCTGACCCGCTGCGTCCTCGGCTTGGCCGCGAGCGTCGGCCTGGCGCTGGGGGCCGGGGGTTGCTCCTTGCGGCACGCTCATGCCTCGTCCGCTCCGGCGGCGCGGCGCTCGATCACCGCGCTGCTGACGCTAAAGCCGTTTCTGGTCAACCTGGCCGATCCCGGCGGGACCGCGTATCTGCGCACGAGCATCGCGCTGGGCCTAACGGCGGCGGCGCCGCCAGCGGCGACGGCGGCGCCGGTCACGGCCTCGGTGCGTGACGCCATCATTTCCATCCTCGCCACCAGCACCTCGGCGCAGTTGCTGTCGCCGCAGGGCAAGGCACAGCTGAAGCAACGGCTCTTGCAGGCGGTGCGGGAACGCGCGCCCGCGCTGCCGGTGCGCACGCTGTACTTCACCGGCTTTCTGATTCAGCGATGAGCCTAGCCATAATGAACCCGTCCGCTCTTCCCCCCTCTCCCGAAACGCTCGCCAGCGGCGAACCGTGGGGCGATTGCGTACAGCTGCCGGCGGAGGTGACGGTGGATCTGTGGATTCAGCGCTTCACGGTGCAGGATCTGTTGCGCCTGACGCCGCGCTCGGTGATCAACACCCGCTGGCAGAAGGGGCAGGACGTGCCCCTGCGGGTCAACGGGCAGCTAATTGGCTGGGCGGAGTTCGAGGTGTCCGGCGAGCAGTTGGCGGTCCGGATCACGCGCCTGGCGTAACCCGCCTAGAAAGGAATGTCCGATGCCACATCCAATTCGCACCCCCGCCGCCCGCGCCGGCCGCTCCGCGGCACGCCGCGCCACCCCTCGGCGCGCTGCGGCTCCGTCTCCGACGAAGGCCTCTCGCACACACGCCGGCGCCCGTGCCAACCGCGGGGCTGCCCTGAGCCCGGCGGCCCAGCAGGCACAGCCGGCCGCCGATTTTCGCGCCCAATGGGCGCAGGCGGTGGGCCGGGCGCTGCCGGCGGCGGCGACCCCGATGGCGGAGCCCACGGAACTGATGCCAGCGCCGGCGGGCAGCGGCTGGGCCCGGCTCCTGCCGCGGCGCTGGGCTGGGTTGTGGCCGGCGCTGCGGCGCGGCGCGGCGCAGGTGGCGCGGCGGCCACGGCGGGAGCTGCGCATGGCGGAAATGCTGACACTGAGCGACAAGCGGTTCTTGGCGGTGATCCGCTACGGACAGTCCCAGTTCCTGATCGGCGGGGCGCAGAACTCGATTGCGCTGTTGTCGCGGATCGAAGCGCCGTGCGTGGTGGCGGCGGGACATCCGGCCATGTTCCGCTAAGGGCTTGGGGCCCGGGCTCCTGGGCCTCGGCGGCGGGTGCGGGGCGCTTGGCGGCCTTGGTGCTGCTGGCCACGCTGGCGCTGGGGGCACAGGCGACGGCGATGCCGGGGACGCCGCCGACGCCGCCCTCCAGCGCGGGCCTGCCGGCCGCGATCCCCGGACTGCCGCTGGGGCCGCTGACGCGCGGCCTGTTGCCGGCACTCAGCCCCAGCGGGCTGCGGCTGCCGGCGCCGCCGGATTCGGCCACCTCCCTCTCCTGGCAGATCGTCATCCTGCTGACGCTGCTCAGCGTGCTGCCGGCCCTGCTGGTCTCGGTAACGCCGTTCGCGCGGCTCTTAATCGTGTTTCACTTCTTGCGCCAGGCGCTGGGCACCGACACCGCGCCGAGCAACCAGACCCTGATCGGCCTGGCGTTGTTTCTGACCTATTTCGTGATGCAGCCCGTACTGGCCACCATTCACAAGAATGCGATCACGCCCTACGAGAGCGGCCAAATCAGCGCCTCGGTGGCGATGGCGAGGGGCAGCGCGCCGCTGCGCAAATTCATGCTGCGCTTCACGCGCGAAAAGGACTTGGCGCTGTTCGACCAAATGGCCAACCTGCCTCGCCCGGCAGCGCCTCGAGATCTGCCGATGCGGGTGGTGGTCCCTGCCTACATCGTCAGCGAGCTGGAAACCGGGTTCCAGATCGGCGTGGTCCTGTACCTCCCCTTTTTGGTGATTGACATGGTGGTGGCGGCGGTCACGACGTCGGTGGGCATGATGCAGCTGCCGCCCGTGGTGATCTCGACGCCGCTGAAGATCCTGGTCTTTGTCGCGGTGGATGGCTGGCACCTGGTAGTGGCCTCGCTGCTGACCAGTTTGCATTGAGGAAGCGAAGGAACCGATGGGCAACGATCTAGCCGTCCAACTCGCCCGCCACGCGCTGCAAACCGCTTTCTGGATCGGCGCGCCGATGCTGATCGCCGCCACCGTGGTGGCGCTGCTGATCAACATCGGGCAGGTGATGACCTCGATTCAGGACCCCACCGTCTCGACCGTGCCGCGGCTGGCGGTGGTGGCGGCGGTAGCGTTTCTGCTGACGCCGTGGATGCTGCACAAGCTGACCGCCTACACGGTGCAGCTGTTTGGCAACTTCCATCCCTTCATCCGCTAGCCATGGCCCCGTTCCCGCTGACCGCGTACCTGATTCCCGTGCTGCTGACCGGCGCGCGCGCCGGCGGGCTGATGACGTTCGCGCCTTTTTTCAGCCATGCCTCGGTGTCCTGGCGGCTGAAGGCGGCGCTAACCGTGGCGCTGACGGCGGTGCTGGCGCCCTTGCACTGCGCACCCATGCCAGGGGTGGGGGCGGGCACCGCGACGCTGATGCTCGGGCGGGAGGCGATCTTTGGGCTGGCGGTTGGGCTGATCTTCCAACTCGTCTTCGACGGCATGGATTTGGCCGGCGAGATCATCGGCTTCCAGATGGGCTTCTCGCTGGCCAATTTGATTGACCCCAACAGCCCCGTCAACACCCCGGTCATTTCCGTGCTGCACGACCTGATCACGCTGCTGATCTTCATTCAGCTCGGCGTGTTCCGGTGGATTCTCCGGGCGCTGTCGGCGAGCTTCACGCTCGTGCCGCTGGGCCGCTTCGACGTTAGCTGGATCGTGGCCCACGGAATGATGCGGCTGGCGAACGTGATGTGGGTGATGGGAGTGCAGGTCGCTGCGCCGGTGCTGCTGGCGACGATGCTGACGGACTGGGCGTTGAGCTTTCTGGCCAAGGCCTCTCCGCAGTTTCCGGCCCTGTTTGTGGGCATGTCGGTGAAAAGCCTGCTGGGCTTCGCCCTGCTGGCCGTGACGGTGGCTTACTGGCCGCGGTATTTGAGCGGCTATTTTTCCCAGGCGCTGGTGGCGACGTCGCAGTTGATGACGCACGCGCATTAGGGCGAAGGCATGGCGGACGGCGAAAAGACCGAAAAGCCAACCGGGCACCGGCGGCAGAAGGCGCGCCAGGACGGGCAAATCGCCCGCTCGATGGACCTGCCGGCGGCGCTGGCGCTGGCGGCGCTGATGGCGGTGCTGGCGCTCTCGCCGCTGGAGTGGGCGCTGGGATGGCGGCGGCTGTTCGCCGGGCTGCTGCGCGGCGCGGCGGCGGGGCGCTGGTCGGCGCTGGCGGCGGCGCAGCGCACCAACGCGCTGGTGGTGTGGTGGTCGGGGCCGGCGATGGCGGCGGCCTGGGTGGCGGCAGTCGCGGCCAGCGTGGCGCAAGGGGGCTGGATCGTATCGCCCAAGCCCTTCCAGCCGGACTTGCAGCGCCTGAACCCGGTGCGCAACATTCAAGCCCTGTTTTCCGCCGCCAGCCTGAGCCGCCTGCTCAAGTCGCTGGTTCCGGCGGGGGCGATCCTCTACGTCGCCTATGACACCGGGCGCGCCGCCTGGCCGCAGCTGGCGACGGCGGCGCAGGGCGCGCCGGCGGCGCTGCTGGTGCAGCAGCTGCGCTGGATGCTAGCGATCGCCTGGAAATCCTCGCTGATCCTGCTGGTCTGGGGCGGTTTCGATTACGCCATGCAGCGCCGGACCTTCACCCAGGGGCTGCGCATGAGCAAAGACGAGGTGAAGCACGAAACCCGCGACTTGGAGGGCAGCCCGGAGATCAAGGGCCGGCAGCGGCGGCTGCGGCGGACGCTCTACCGGCGGGTGATGCTGCGGGACGTGCCGCAGGCCACGGTGGTGGTGGTCAACCCGACCGAATACGCCATCGCCTTGCGCTACGACCCGGAGACGATGGCCGCGCCGGTGGTGCTCGCCAAAGGGCGAGAGCACCTGGCGCGGCAAATCAAGGAGATCGCTCGCTGGCACGGCATCCCGGCGGTGGAGAACCCGCCCCTGGCGCATGCGCTGTACCGCGCCGTGGAGGTGGGCCACGCCATTCCGCCTTCCCTGTACGCGGCGGTGGCGGAGATTCTGGCCTTCATCTTCGCCACCCAGGCCCAGCTGCGGCGGGCGGCGCAGCCCGCCTAAGCCGAGGACGCAAGCCATGGCCACCCCCTCCGCCACCACCGCCGCCGGCCGGCTGCAGGCCCACTCGGAATGGATCGTGCCCGCCGCCGCGGTGGGCCTGGTGTTCGTGATGATGGTGCCGCTGCCGGCGGCCCTGTTGGACGTGCTGCTGGCGGTCAGCATCACGGCCTCGGTGCTGGTGCTGCTGTCGGCGATCTACGTGCTGAAGCCCGTGCAGTTCTCGGTCTTTCCCTCGCTGCTGCTGTTGCTAACGCTGTTCCGGCTGGCGCTGAACCTGAGCAGCAGCCGGCTCATTCTGCTGCACGGCAGCACCGGCCCGGGAGCGGCGGGACGGGTGATCGAGGCCTTCGGGCAGTTCGTGGTCGGAGGCAACTACGTCGTCGGCTTCGTGATCTTTCTGGCCCTGATCGCGATCCAATACCTGGTGGTCAGCCATGGCGCCGTGCGCACTGCCGAGGTCAGCGCCCGCTTCACCCTGGACGCGCTCCCGGGCAAGCAGATGGCCATTGACGCCGACCTGAACGCCGGTCTGATTGACGAGAAGCAGGCGCGGACGCGGCGGGAGCTGATCGCGCGCGATGCGGAGTTTCATGGCGCCATGGACGGCGCCGCCCGCTTCAACCAGCGGGACGCGCTGGCCAGCGTGCTGATCACCGCGATCAATATCATCGCCGGCCTGCTGATCGGCATTTTGCAACAGGGGATGCCGTTCGCCGACGCGGTCAAAACCTACACCATCCTCACCGTGGGCGACGGCCTGGTCACCATCATCCCCTCGCTGCTGGTCAGCATCGCCGGAGGCATCGTGCTGACCCGCTCGGCCTCCGACGACCCGTTGGCGGCGGACCTGCGCCGGCAACTGCTGTCGCGGCGGCAGCCGTTGGCCATCGCGGCGGCGGTGCTGGTCGCGATGGCGCTCATTCCGGCGCTGCCCAAGCTGCCGTTCCTAACGCTGGCGGCGCTGCTCGGCTATGCCGCCTGGCGGACGCCGGCGGAGGCGAAAACCGAGGCGCCGCCGCCCAAGCCGACGCTACAGACGCAGATCGAAGGTCTGCTGAAGCTCGAACCGCTGAGCGTGGAAGTGGGCTACGGACTGGTGCCGCTGGTGGACGAAAAGCAGGGCGGGCAACTGCTGCCGCGAATCCGCTCGCTGCGCAAGCACCTGGCGCTGCAACTGGGCTTCATCGTGCCTTCCATCCACATCACCGACAACCTCCGCCTCAAGCCGTACGAATACGTCGTCTCGCTGCGCGGGGCGGAGGTGGCGCGCTGGGAAATGGTGCGCGACCACCTGCTGGCGATCAGCTCGGAGCCCGATGCCACCCCGCTGGCCGGCACCCCCACGCGGGAACCGGCGTTTGGCGTCGCGGCGTTGTGGATCGCGCCGGCGCTGCGGGAAGCGGCGCTGGCGGCGGGCTATGCCGTGGTGGACCCGACCTCGGCGCTGGCCACCCATCTGGCGGAGGTGGTGAAGCAAAACGCCCACGAGCTGCTGACGCGGCAGGAGACCAAGCGGCTGCTGGACGCGCTGGCGGAGGCGCAGCCGAAGCTGGTCGAGGAGCTGGTGCCCAAGGTGCTGTCGCTGGGCGAGGTGCAGAAGGTGCTGCAACAGTTGCTGCGGGAGCAGGTCTCGATCCGCGATTTGGGCACCATTCTGGAGACGCTGCTGGACGCGGCGGGGAGCCACAAGAATCCGGTGCTGCTCGTGGAGGCGGCGCGGCAGGCGCTGCGGCGCACCCTCATCCACCCCCTGCTGGGCGACGATGGCAAGCTGACCGTGGTGACGCTGGATCCCACGCTGGAGGATGAGATCGCCCGGGCCGTCGAGCCGGCCGCGGCGGGCGGGCAGGGGCTGCAGCCGGCGTTTCTGCGGCGCGTGGTCGAGGGGCTGCGCCGGGTGGGGGAGGAAGCCGATGCGCCCCTGTCGCCGGTGCTGCTGTGCGGCTCGCCGGCGCGGTTTTATCTGCGGCGGCTGGTCGAGCCGTTTCTCCCCAAGCTGGTTATTTTGTCGCCGGGGGAGATCCCCCCGCGGGTCGCGGTGCAATCTCTGGGCTCGGTGCGCTAACGCTGCAGCGGCGGGCGGGGCCGCGCACGGAGACGTCATGATCTCGCCAATTCCTGACATCCAGCGGCCGCCCATTACCGGCCGTCCCACCCCCGCATGCGCCGCTGCATGCCGGGGATCCCGTCGAAGCCCATCCGCAGCGACCCCGCGGTCCGCAGAGCGCAGCGGAGCGCTTTGGGGTGGCATCAACGGGAGCGTCCAGAATACAGGGCGACTGAGCCGCTCGGGGCCCCCCAGCGGCGATTAGACCGCCCTTACCGGCGGTGGCCCCTGGATTGCACGGACTCTGCTGGATGAGCGCGGCAGGACGCTACTACGCGAGTGAGGCGGCGCTGGGCGCGGACCCGGAAGCGGGCGCCCAGGCGGCGGAGATCGAGCGCCGGCTGATGGAGCAGCTGCCCCAGGTGAAGGTCATCGCGCGACG
>JBOGKW010000052.1:0-18996 GCA_050746205.1 Terriglobales bacterium
CATCTGGGAACATGGGTGCTGCTCGCTCGCGTTGGGGCGCTGCTGCTCATGGCGGCAGTCGCTGGCGGTGTGTTGGTAATGCCTGTTGGGGCTGCCCCATCGCACCCAAGCTCCGGCCCGATCTCCTTTTACTCGGACTTCGGAAACTTTGCCAACAAGGACTCGCTCGTGGTCCGTCCCGCAATGCTTTTACTTGCCGAGGACGGCTCGGTGGCGTTGATAAATTTGAAGTGGAGTGGCTGGGGCACGAGCGTCGCCCATGCGACCGGCATTTGGAACGCAAGCGACTGCACCCCGGACTGCGCGGACGGTAAGGTGACGAAGATCCCTGCGCGAATGACGCTGTCGAGTCCAGGACTCGTTCTCGGCCATAGAGTGTACCGTTGCTTCCAGATTTATCGCCCAAATCCGCAGCGGGACATTTTAGATCACGGGTGCATGCACCGGCAGGGAAAGTTTTATGGATATTAGCGGATCACCACGCCATGGCGACAGCACGGATATCTAATAAGGTGCCGGCTCTCCGGCGGCTTCCCCGCGCAGCCCGTGCGTCAGCAGGTCGCCGGTTCGAGCCCGGTCGTCGGCTCCAGCGCTCCAGCCGGCGTCACTGGGATGTAATCGCCGCCGGTTGGCGCAGAGCGCGCATGAGTATTGCCGGATCCGGGGTCTCGCCAATCAGCGGAACAGCCGTGGGCAGACGGGAGACTGCGGCGTTCACGCCGGCCAAAACCTGCTCCGCCATGGTGGCCACCCGGTCGGCGGCGGCCAGGACAACCCCCGCGTCCACCTCCTGGCCATCCTGGGTCAGGGTCCACGCCGCCGCCGTCTCCGAGGAACTGGCCTGGACGCTGATCAGGCTGAGGGTGAACCCGACGCCGTCTTCCTTGGCGGCGGCTTTGAATATGCCGGAGGTGGCGACATCGTTTTCGATTTGATAGGCGAGGTCCTGGCCCACGCTATCCGAGCTGTCCACGCTGGAGGCGTCCACCACGATCGGGATTCTGCCGACCTTTGGGCGGATCGCGGTTTGCACCACCGCCATGCCATCCGCAACGCCGGTCGCATACGCGGCTTTCCAAGCTGTCTCGAATAACTGAAGATCCCGCGATGTCGGCTGGGCGGGGGCTGCGGCGGTTGCCACGACGCGCACCTCCCGGCGCGACGGCGCCGGGGGCGGAAGTGCACTCTGGGCCGCCAGACCCGTGCAGGCGGCGATCATAATGGCGAAAACGACAGCAGGCAAGGAGCCCGCCCGCATGGCCATACGGTTCTTTCTCCGGGGTGTTCCGCCAGTATCCGCTCGCGCCGCCTGCGAGGCAACCCGCCCGGCGGGGGCGGCGGTTGGCGTGGCTGGCGCCTGCTCCGGCGTACAGCCTCTGGCCGCGCGGTGCTTACCGCCGCCGCCCGCAATGGCCCACGCCGCCCCGCCCTGGTGGGGCCGGTTGGATTCGAACCAACAGCCAACGAATTATGAGTTCGCTGCTCTGACCGTTGAGCTACGGCCCCGTGGCTTCATTGTCCCTCAGCATCGCCCGCCAACGGCGTCCGGACTCGAAGCTAGGATTTGCGCGGCGGCGGTTGGATGTATTTGGCGGCGAATTTCATGAACGCCGGCCAGTTGGGCAAATCGGTATGCCCGCCGTGGCTGCGCCGCCAGCCAATATCGCCGTGCAGCAGCGCCACGCCGAGCGGAGGCATCACCGTCGTGCCCAGGCCGCGCTTGCCCAATAGCCGGTAGACGGGCCCGGCGGCCACCGCCGCCATAAAGGATCCCCGCGAATCCACCCAGTGGCCTTCCACCTTGGGCGCGCCGTAGCTGATGAAGATGGGCCGCGGTGCGCACATGGCGATCAGCTCATGCGAATCCACCGGCAAATCGCTCGCGTTCTCGGGGCCGTCAAATTGCAGAAAGCTGCCGGCGAACCAATGGTACTCGCCCCCGCCGGCCAGGTTGCCCATCTCCTCGCCAAAATGCCGCCGCAACAGCGTCGCCCCTCCCTTGCCCGAGGAGCCGATCAGCCCGATGGCAAACCGCTGGTCGTAGGCCATCGTCACCAGCGCTGCCTTTCCCAGGCGCGACAAGCCCTCGATGGCGACCTCATGCGCGTTCACCGCGCGATCCGTTTGCAGATAATCCAGCGCCCGGCTGGCGC
This sequence comes from Terriglobales bacterium, assembly GCA_050746205.1. Classification (GTDB taxonomy): domain Bacteria; phylum Acidobacteriota; class Terriglobia; order Terriglobales; family SCQP01; genus JAKAUF01. The sequence continues at coordinate 2,154 of JBOGKW010000052.1, forward strand.
CCCAGGCCCAGGCGCGCAGCGCGCCCCATTGCTCGGGCCGGCGATACTGCCCATGATTCAGCAGGCCGATAATGCCCTGCCGCAGTCCCGCGCCGTTATCCGCCTGGAAGCGCGTCGGGATTAGCACGGCATAGCCCCAATCGGCCTGGAGCAACTGTTGCTGCCAGCCCGGCCCTTTGGGTGGCGGCGGGATCGGCACGTGCCGCGCCTTGAGCATGGCGAGAAACGCCTTCATCGCCGCTGGATTGAAGCCGAACGACAGATGCATCAGCACCGGCACCGGTCCGTCGGCGTCGGCGGGCACCGTCACGGTCAATGGGATCTGGACCTGAATCGCCGGATCGCTGGCGTTGTCCACACGGCCGATCAACTGCCGGGTCACGGTGGCCACGCCCCATTGCACGGCCCGGGTGGTCCGCACCAGCGTCCAGGTCACCCGCGGCACCTCGCGCGGCACGTAGCCGTAGACGTCACGATCGAAGTCCTGCTCAATCTCCGTCCGCCGCAGGTGCCACCACAGCGCCGGGGTGGTAATGCGGACGCCGCCATTGGAAATCAGCGGGTCCGGCAGGTCGGGGTAGGGATTGGCTATGGCCTCATTCGTGTTCTGGTAATTCGGCGCCTTGGCGTTAAAGCCGTCCGCCCCGGGACGGAGGGAGCGGATATGCAGGATGTCCATCATGTAGCGATGGCCAGCGGCGGTGGCGCGCTGCTGTGCCTGTAGGCGCGCCCGCTGCGCCGCGCTCAAATGCATTCCGGGAAACTGCGCCGCCGCGGTGGTCGCCACGGCGAACATCAGCCCTAACCCAAGCCAGAATCGCGTCTTCATGCGTGCAACCGAGCCCAGCATACCCGATTGCAGCCGGACTGACTCGCCGTTTCAGCGGCGCCCACATACATGACACGCCGGCCGCGGCGGCGCACAATGGCGGCATGCTGCTCCTGGCCCTGCTCCTGGCCCTGCCGGCGCCACGCCCCGCCGCCCATTGGGTGGGCACCTGGTCCTGCGCGCCGCAACTGGTCGAGCCCCGCAACCTGCCCCCGGCTCCCGGGCTTTCCGGCGCCACACTGCGCCAGACGATCCAGGTCAGCATCGGCGGCCGCATCCTGCGGGTCCACCTTTCCAATCAATACGGCCGTAGCCCCATGGTCATCCGCGCCGCGTGGATCGCCTTGCCCGCCGGGCCCGGCGCCATTGTGCACGCCAGCGACCGACGCCTGACTTTTCACGGCCGCGGCGCCCTCACCCTCGCGCCCGGCGCCACCGTGATCTCCGACCCGGTGGCGTTCCCGCTTCGCCCGCTCTCCGAGCTGACCGTCTCGCTGGCCTTCGGCGCCGTGCCCCGCCACCTGACCGGCCATCCCGGCTCGCGACAAACCTCTTTCATCCAGCCGGGCAATGTCGCCACGGCGGCCACGCTTCCCGCTCCCCAAAAGACTCCGCATTGGTACGTCCTGACCGGCGTGGACGTGCGTACACGTCGGCCCGCCGCCGCCGTAGCGATCTTTGGAGATTCCCTTACCGACGGCCATGGCACCACCACCAATGGCAATAACCGCTGGACTGACGACCTGGCCCGGCGGCTCCAGGGGCATGCGGCGACGCGCGAGATCGCGGTCCTGAATGAGGGTATTGGCGGCAACTGCCTCTTGCGGCCGTGCCTTGGCCCGGCCGGGATGGCTCGCTTCCGTCGCGATGTGCTCGACCAAGCCGGCGTCCGCTGGGTCATCCTCTGGGAGGGGGTCAATGACATCGGCACCTCCCACGCGCCGGTCGCCCCGGCGTTGATCGCCGCCGACCGCCGTCTGATCGCCCTGGCGCACGCGCATCACCTGCGGATCTATGCCGCCACCATCACCCCGTTCGGTGGCTCTTTCTATGACAGCCCGGCGCACCGCGCCGATTGGCGCCAGTTGAACCATTGGCTCCGCGCGAGCGACGCGTTCAACGGCGTCGTGGACTTCGCGGCCCTAGCCCGAGATCCAACTCATCCGGCCCGCCTCCGGCCTGCCGACGACCTCGGCGATCACCTGCACTTCCTGCCCGCCGGCTATGCCCGCCTCGCCGCCGCCGTTCCTCTGCGTTGGTTCCGGCTGGCGGCTCGCCCAGCATCTTTTCGGTCAACTCATTAATCCCGCCGCCCAGACTCATTTTGCTTGGAGTCAGTGGCCGGCAATGCCATCCTGAAGGCATTAGCCGGCGGTTCGGGACCGTTTGGCACAATCTTTTATGTTCCTCGCCTGGCTGTTCCAGCCCGCGCACTTGGAGGTGTGGTTTGCCTTGGCGGCGGCAGTTCTCTTGGTCCTGGCTGCGATCGCTGTCCGCCAGGCCGCAGCCACTCGTCGGGAATTGGCCCGGCGCATCGCCGCCGAACGCGACACGGCATCCGCCGAGTTTCAGGCTCGCCTGCTGCTGGATTGCAGCGAAGACGGCATTTATGCCTTGGATCCCAAGGGCCATTGCCTGTGGTCCAATCGCGCCGCTGCCCGCCTCTTTGGCTTTGCCGCCGCGGAGCCGATGCTCGGCCAGCAGATGCACCACTTGATCCACCACACCCGGCCGGATGGTTCGCCCTATCCCCTCGCGGAGTGCACGGGTCTGGAGCAGCTGCTCGCCGGCCAGAAGATCTCCCAGGGGGAAGAACTGCTTTGGCGCGCTGACGGCAGCAGCTTCTTCGCCGATGTGCGCGTCAGTCCGATGATCCGCGACGGCCAAGTCCTGGGCGCGGTGGTGGTGTTTCGTGACCTGACGGAACGCCGCAAACTAGAAGCGCAGGTCCGCGAGGCCCACAAGTTGGAGGCGGTCGGACGGCTGGCCGCCGGCATCGCCCACGAGTTCAATAACCTACTGAGCGTCGTCACTGGGCATGCGGACCTGCTGCGGCAACGCCACGGGCTGGACGCCACCAGCCAGCGGCAGTTGGCGCAGATCGAGCACGCCGGCACTCGCGCCGCGGAACTCACGCGCCGACTGTTGGCTTTCAGCCGCCGGCAGGTCTTGCAGCCAGTCGTGCTCCAGCTGAATGACGTGGTGGAGGCAACCGCCCGGACACTGCGCCAATTGCTTCGCGCTGAGATCGTTTTGGACGCCCACTGCGCCCCGGATCTGGCGCTGGTGCGGGCCGATCCGGTCCAAATCGAGCAAGCTTTGCTGCACTTGGTGCTGAACGCCGCCGAAGCCATCCGCGCCGGGGGCCACATCGAAATTCGCACCGGCAACGTCACGCTCAACGCCCTCGCCGCGGCCGATTTGGCCCTCGGCGCGGGCGCCTATGCCTCGCTGACCGTCAGCGACACTGGCGCCGGAATGGATGCCGAGACCCAGGAGCACATCTTCGAGCCCTTCTTCACCACCAAACCCACTGGCCAGGCAACCGGTTTAAGCTTGGCGACGGTCTTTGGCTTCGTCCGCCAAAGTGGCGGCGGCATCGCCGTCCAGAGCACCCCCGGCCAGGGCACCAGCGTTCGCTTGTATCTTCCCGCCGCCGCCACCCCGGTAACCTCGCCGGCAAGTTCTGCCATCCCGTCGTCTACCCAAGCGCGTTTGTAATGGGTCCGCAAACGATCGCGGCAACTTGAAGGTTCCCTGAGCGCCAGCCGGCGCCCGTTGCCGGACGTCCAGAATCGGGCGGCCGAGCCGCCCCCTCCGCGCCGCCTGCTCACTCCTCCGCCCCGGCGGCGTCCAAACGCTTGTGCGGCAGGTGTCCGAATGCGAACAGCGCCATCCCGCAAGCGGACACCTCGGGGTGGAACAACCGCCGGTGTCCATCCGTAACCCCTTTGTCTGTTGTAAATTGCCCGGTCGGCACTTTGGCACGTGACATGCGTCCAATGGACTGAACTGTTAATCTGAAGGCGAGATCTCCCTTCTCCCATGGACATCCAGCGCCCTGATCAAAGTCGCAAACGCCGCCGCATGCGGATCATTTATACCGTCATTGCCGTGGTGGTGCTGGCTGGCATTTCTCTCGCCGTCAGCCGCCTGAAGCCCGCCCCGCCCACGGTAGATCGTGGCACCGTATGGATTGAAACGGTTCAGCGGGGCAACATGCTGCGCCAGGTTCGCGGCCTAGGTACGCTGGTGCCTGAGGAAATCAGTTGGATCCCAGCCCAGACCGATGGCCGGATTGAGAAGCGGCTGGTTCTGCCCGGCACCGCGGTCCAGGCCAACACCGTCTTGCTGGTTATGAGCAATCCTAGCCTTGACCAGCAAGCCCTCAGCGCCGAATACGCCTATAAGGCGGCCCAGGCCAACTACAACAACCTGAAGGCCCAATTGGAGGCGCAGATCATGGCGCAGCGGGCTACCCTGGCGCAAGCGATTTCCAGCCTGCGCCAGTCTCAGGTGCAGCTCAATAGCGACCGCTCCCTGGCGCAGAAGGGATTGGTCTCGCAGGTGGACTTCCAGGTCTCCGAGGCCAAGAACCAGGGCCTGGCCACCGACGCGGAGATGGAAAAAGAGCGCTTGGCGGCGGACCGCAACTCGGAAGCCGCCCAGCTCGCCGCCGCCCAGACTAAAATCGCCCAAGCCCAAGCCGAATACGAGCTTAAGCGCAGCCTGGTCGCTGGCCTGCAGGTGCGCGCCGGCATAGCCGGCGTGCTGCAGGAGTTGCCGGTCGAGGTCGGCCAGCAAGTCACCGCCGGCTTCGTGCTGGCGAAGGTCGCCGTGCCGGAAAAGCTGAAGGCCCAGTTGCAGATCGCCGAGACCGACGCCAAGGATATCGCGTTGGGTCAGCCCGCCAAAATTGACACCCACAACGGCATCATCCCGGCGCGTGTGACGCGGATTGATCCCGCCGTGGTCAATGGCACGGTGACGGTGGACTGCGCCCTGCTCGGGCCGCTGCCCCCCGGCGCCCGCCCCGACCTAAGCGTCGAGGGCACCATTCAGTTGCAGTTGCTGAAGAACGTGATCTATGTTGGCCGCCCCGCATTCGGCCAGGCCAACAGCCAAATCACCTTGTTCCGCCTGGTGGACGGCGGGCGCCAGGCGGTGCAGACCAAGGTGGACATCGGGCAGACTTCGGTCAACGACGTCCAGATTCTGCGCGGCCTGCAGCCGGGCGTGCAGGTGATCTTGTCGGACATGTCGGCGTGGGATAACTATAGCCGCGTGGCGCTCAAATAAGCCCCATCGCAAATGACTCGCTGAGGAGGATCGCAAGAGATGGCGGACACCACCCCCGCAAACGGCAACGGCGCAGCCAACGGCACGGCCAACGGCGATGCCCTGATTCACTTGGACAGTATCACCAAGGTGTTCTTCACCGACGAGGTGGAGACGCATGCGCTGTCGGGCGTGCACCTGGTGATCCGCCGCGGCGAATACGTTGCGATCGCCGGCCCGTCCGGCTGCGGCAAGTCCACGCTGCTCTCCATCCTGGGGCTGCTGGACTCGCCCACCGATGGCCAATACACGCTCAACGAGCGGCCGGTGCAGTCGCTCAAATTGGGCGAACGGGCGCGCATCCGCAACCGCGAGATCGGCTTCATCTTCCAAAGCTTTAACCTGATCGGCGACCTGAACGTCATGGAGAACGTCGAGTTGCCCCTGACCTACCGCGGCATGCGCCCCGCCGAGCGCCGGGAGCGCGCCAATCAGGCGCTGGAAAAGGTGGGCATGGGACACCGCGCCCGCCATCTGCCCAGCCAGCTGTCCGGCGGCCAGCAGCAGCGCGTCGCCGTGGCTCGCGCGCTCGCGGGCCAGCCCTCGATTTTGCTCGCCGACGAGCCCACCGGCAATCTCGATTCCCGCAACGGCGACGCGGTCATGGACCTGCTGCGGACGCTGCACGGCGAAGGTTCGACCATCTGCATGGTGACGCACGATCCGCGCTTCGCCCGGCACGCGGAGCGCACCGTGCACTTGTTCGACGGCCGCGTGGTCGAAGAGCAAGAACTGGCGGCGCTGGAGGCCAGTTCCGGCCAGACCATCTAGCCGCGCCCGCGCGCAACAGCGGAACGCCGCGGAGGCCCCGCCGCGGCCGGGCCCGGGAGGGGTGTGCGTAAAGTTATGATCGAGCTCCGCAACCTTGAAAAATGCTACGCCAACGGCGCCCAGCGCACCTGGGTGCTGCGCCGCGTAAACCTGCGCATCGAGGAAGGCGAGTTCGTCACCATCATGGGCCCCTCCGGCGCCGGTAAGTCCACGCTGCTCAGCATTCTGGGCCTGCTGGACGGCGCCTGGTCGGGAGAATACTTCCTGCTCGGCCATCCGGTCCACCAGTTGAAGGTGAAGGACCGCAACGAGCTCAACAAGCGCACCATTGGTTTCGTCTTCCAGAGCTATCACCTGCTCGACAGCCTCACGGTCTACGAAAACCTCGACGTTCCCCTTTCCTATCGCAATATTCCCCGCGCCCAGCGTGCCAGCATGGTCTGCGACACGTTGGATCGCTTTCACATCGTCGGCAAGAAGGATTTATTCCCCAACCAGCTCTCCGGCGGCCAGCAGCAATTGGTCGCTATTGCCCGCGCCGTGATCGCCAACCCGAAGCTGATCTTGGCCGATGAGCCCACCGGCAACCTCCACTCGCAACAAGGCCAGGAAATCATGGAACTATTCCGCCGCCTGAACGCGGAAGGCACGACCATCCTGCAGGTCACCCACTCCGAAGCCAACGCCGCCTACGGCCGGCGCACCATCTCGCTCAAGGACGGCTGGGTGGTGGGGGATACCCAGCCCGTCACGCAGGCCCAGCCGCAAGGAGCGGGCGAATGAGCGGCGGCCGGGCCCATCCGAACGCCGCCGCCGCCCGAGCCGACAGGCGCCGCGGGGGCCGGCCGCGACCGATACACCTGGCCTCCGCCGCGTCCGCATTGCTGCTGGCGCTGCTGCTGGCGGGGCCGTTATCGGCCCAGGTGGCGCCCGCCAGCAAGCCGAGCCAGGCCATTTCCGCCGTCACCGTCGCCAACACCGCTGTGCCCTCCCGGGTGGACTTCGCCAACGTCTCCTTGTTCCCCCATTTCTGGCGCGCCTACACGCCCTGGCGCATGCCCGCCCTGAACCTGGCCAACCCCGCCTCCCTGGATGCGGCCGCCCGGAGCGGGACCATCGCACTGTCCTTGCAGCGCGTGATCGTGCTGGCCCTGGCGGACAACCTGGATATCGCGTCGGCGGACTATGAACGCCTCTTCGCCCAGGCGGACCTGCTGCGCACCCGCTCCGGAGCCGCGGCCCGTGGCGTCAGCGGAGCGGTCAGCACCACCAGCCTGTTTCGCGGCGCCATCGGCACTGGCGTGGGCGGCGGCGGCGGCGGCGTCAGCGGCTCGGCCGGAGGCGTCCTCGGTGGGGTGGGCGGCCTCCGCGCGCCCTCCGGCGGCTCCTACGACCCGACCCTCAGTTTTTATTTCGACACCGAACACGCCAAGTCCCCGCTGAATTCACCGATTATTTACGGGACGCCCATCAGCGAGGATAACGAGACCGTCGGCGCCGCCTCCTATAGCCAAGCGTTCCCCACCGGCACGTCACTGTCCATTTCTGGGGCCGCCGTGCGCGATTACCTGAACACCGATCAACTGTTCTTCAACCCCGAGCTGGTGAGTGGCGTTTCCCTGGGTATTGGCCAAAATATCTTTCCCGGCGGCTTCAGCGCCACGATCAACAGGGAGTTCATCATCGTGGCGCAAAACAACCGCCACGTGGCCGACGCGGTCTTCCGCCAGAAAGTGATCCAGATCGTCGCCGAAGCGGCGGAGCAATACTGGGATCTGGCGGAGTCGCAGCAGGAAGCCCGCGTCGCCGCCGCGGCCAGCCGTTATGCCGGCCAATTATTGGCCGACACGCGCGACCTGGTGGCCCGGGGCAGGGCGCCCGAGAGCCAGTTGATCCAGGTCGAGAGCCAGCGCACCACGCTGCGGCAAAACGAACTTACCTTGGATATCCAGGCGCGGCAGCAGGCCACCAAGCTCAAGCTCTACCTGGCCCGCGACTGGACCCCGACGTTGATCGCAGCCCAATTGGAAGCGACCGACGCCCTACCCTCGCCCCAGGGCCAACCGCAGCTGAGCGAAGAGGCGGTCATCCAGCAGGCGCTCCGCAATCGCCCGGAAATTCAAGAGGACCAATACAACCTCAAGACTCGGGAACTGGAGGCGAAAGTCACGGCCACGGAACTGCAGCCCAGTTTGTGGGCCGGGGCCTCAATCACCGCCAGCGGCTTGTCCGGCTTGCAGGTGAACTGCGCGGTGAACCAGTTTCCCTGCCCCGCCAGCGATCTCCGCTCGCCACTGCCCGGCGGCATCTCCCAGGCGTTCACGGAATCACTGCACGTGACCTATCCGGACTACGCGGTGGGCTTCGAACTGGAGATTCCCATCCTCAATCGCGCGGGCCGCGCTGATCAAGCCCGCGCCGCCCTCGACCTGGCTCAGGAGCGGGTCATTATCCGTGATCAGGAGAACCAGCTTGCCCAGCAGGTGGACTCGGATCTGATCGCGCTGGACGGCGCGGTGGCCAAGTTGCAGGACGTCACCGCCTCGCGCAACTTGGCCGAGCAGACGCTGGCCAATGCCAAGGCCAAATACCAAATGGGCGCCACCACGGTGTTTACGGTGATTGACGCCCAGAAGGCCCTGTTGCAACTGCAAACCGCCGCCATCCAGGCCCGTGCCGACTACGCCAAGGCCCAGATTCAGTTGGCAGCGGCTTCCGGCACGATTCTGAGCCAATATCACGTCGAGTTGCGGGCCCCGCGCCGAGCCGCTCTCACGCCCGCGGCCGGCGGCGGCCCCATCACGCCGACCGCGTGGCGCATCCCGCGGCTGACCGGCGCCAATCCCTAGGAGCCGCTGACGGTGCCCGCGGAACATCCCGCCCCGTCCACCGCCAGCGCCCCCACCGGGCCGGCGGCCGGCCCGGTGGCGCGAATTTTGCTGGCGGACGACCAGCCGGCGATTCTGGAGTCGCTGCGGCTGCTGCTTAAGCCCGAAGGCTACGCTACCCAGACCGCCACTTCTCCCGCCGGGGTCTTGGCGGCGATCGAGGCCCATGACTTCGATGCGATGGTCATGGATCTCAACTACGCCCGCGACACCACCACCGGCGCCGAGGGCCTCGATTTGCTGGCGCATATTCAGCGCCTGGACGCCCATCTTCCGGTCGTCGTGATGACCGCCTGGGGCAGCGTGGATTTGGCGGTGGCCGCGCTTCGCCGTGGCGCCCGCGATTTCGTGCAGAAGCCCTGGGACAATGCCCGCCTGCTCTCGATCCTGCGCACCCAAATCGAACTCGGCCGGGCCATGCGCCGGCAACAGCGGTTGGAGGCGGAAAATCAGTTTCTCCGCACCGAAGGCGTGCCCCCCATGATCGCCGAGTCGCGGCCGATGCGCTCGGTGCTGGAGTTGTTGGCACGGGTCGGCCCCTCCGGCGCCAACGTGCTGATCACCGGCGAGCACGGCACCGGCAAGGAACTTGCCGCCCGCGCGCTGCACGCCCTCTCGCCCCGCGCTGCCAAGCCCTGGGTCGCGGTCAATGTCGGCGGCCTGCCCGAAGGCGTGTTCGAGAGCGAGCTTTTCGGCCATGTGCGTGGCGCTTTCACCGATGCGAAAGCCGACCGCCTGGGCCGCTTCGAGATGGCCGACGCGGGCACGCTATTCCTGGATGAGGTGGGCAATCTGCCCCTAGCGCAGCAGGCCAAGTTGCTGCGCGCGGTGCAAACCGGGGAAATCGAGCGGGTCGGCTCCTCCCGCACGCGCCGGGTAGATGTGCGCATCGTCAGCGCCACCAATGCGGACCTTGCGCCCGCCGCCGCCAGCGGCCAGTTCCGCCCGGACCTGCTGTTCCGCCTCAACACCGTCGAAATCCATGTCCCCCCGCTGCGCGAGCGGCGCGAGGACATTCCCCTGCTGGCCGGCCACTTCCTCGCCCACTTCGCCGCCCACTACCGCAAGCCCTTCACGGCCGAGGCCGGTTTCGATCCGGCGGCCATGCGCCTGATGCTGGAGTACACCTGGCCGGGCAACGTCCGCGAGTTGGAGCACGCCGTGGAGCGGGCGGTGCTGTTGGCCACTGGCGCACGCATCGTCGCCGCGGACTTGGGCTTGAGCCGCCACCCGCCGCTCAAGGCCGAATCCGGCCAGCGCCTGGAGGAAATGACGCTGGAAGAGGTGGAGCGGGTACTCATCCAGAAGACGATGGAGCGCTGCGCCGGCAATATCAGCCAGGCCGCCAAGGCGCTGGGCCTCAGCCGCAGCGGCCTCTATCGGCGCCTGGAGCGCCACCGCCTCTAGACCACGCTGGCAACCTGGCGGCCCGTGGGGCGCAGCCGGAGGGTCGCTTTGCCGCCGTCGCCGCGTGTTGCAACCGGGGCTTAGTGCCGCAACCCCGGCGCGTCCCGGCCTGCGATGGGGTATCCCCGCCGCACCCAGTCCCGGGCGAAGCTGTGCGGCAGATAGAGCACCTCAACCCGGCGGAAGCCCATGCGCCGCGCCAGCCGCGCCGCCGGGCGGATATTTGGACACTTCGGCCACGGGCAACAGCCGCAGTACAAAATCACGCGGCGGTTGCGCGACAGCGGCTTCAACGCCTCCCGCAGCCGCGCCCGACCCGCCGGCCGGAAAGCCGGCCCGGCATAGCGAGCGCCAGGGATATGAGCCGCCTCATAAAGCTCGCGAAAGCCGACCTGCAGGATCAGCGGCCTCTCGCCCCGGCGGAGCTGCGCCGCCAACGCCGCCGCGCCAATGCGCCGCGGCGCCGGCGCCGGGTTCGCTGCCAGTAATGGCATGGCCGTCAGCAACAGAGCCCAGCCCATCAGGCAGCGGCTCCGTCGCCCCGCTCGGGCTGCGGCTGGGGAAGGCTGACGCTGGGTGCGGCGGGCCGGCGACTTACGCCCGCTGCGCTTCCGGAGGGCAACGAGAGACCGCGACAGGTACCGGTGCATGTACCGATCATGCACCCATCGCGGCAACTTGGAGCCGCCCCGAGCGCCAGCGGGCGTCTGTTGCCGACCGTCCCACCCCAGCATGCGCCGCTGCGTGCTGAGGGCCCCGGCGAAGCCCAGCCCCAGCGACCCCGGGGCGCAAAGGCAGCGCCTGCGTTTCCAGCGCGCAACGGCGCGCGCAGGGGTGGAGCGGCGCGCTTCGGGGGGGACGAGCGGGAGCGTCCAGAATAGGGCGGCTGCGCCGCTCGCGGGCCCCCGGCTCGCCGCAATGCCACCGGGGCAATGATTTACGGGGCAATGATTTATCCTGAACGGGTCGCGCCAACTTGGAAAGGGCCCACGTTCTGGGCTTCGGTTGCGCCTCGCCCGCACCCAAGGCGCAGCGGTGTGCTTTGGGGTGGATCGGCGCAACATCCCGAGCTGGGCGGCGGAACCGTCCCGCATGTCGTCGCCGTCACCTTCGTCGCAGCACCACTTCCATTTGCTGCCGCGCCAGCCCACTGGCTGGCGCCAGGTGTTGGGCTGGATCCGGCGGGCGGTGGACACATCCCACTGGTTTCCGCACATCCCCTTGGGTGTCGGCGTCGGCCTGGTCGGCCTGACCCTGTTGCTGGCCGGCCTGCCCGGGGCCCGCGCCTTCCTCCACGGCCAAATCGCCCTGACTACGATCGGCGTGCTCCGCCTGGCGCTCAGCGGATTGCCCAGTACCGTGATCGGCCTGGCGATGTTGCTGACCGCCGTGGGCCTGCTGCTGCGCTCGCGCTTCAGCTGGATCATCGCCCTGGGCCTGATGGTGCTGACGGCAGTCTTCGCCCTGCACTTCGGCCATTCCCTCTATTCCGCCGTTTTGGGCTGGGACGTGGCCCTCCTGATTGCGCTGCTGGTGTTCCATCGGGCGTTCAACCGCAGCAGCCTGGCGGCGGGGACACTCTTCGCCTTGGCCAGCAGCATGCTGCTGGTCATCTACGCCGTCTTCGGCGCGCTCTACCTGGGCCGCCAATTTTCCCCGCCCATCCACCGCCTCTCGACCGCGCTCTACTACGCGGTGGTGACCATGTCCACGGTTGGCTATGGCGACATCGTGCCCAAGACGGCGCACGCGCGGTTGTTCGCCGTTTCGATCATCATCCTCGGCATCACCGTCTTCGCCACCTCGATCAGCGCCATCGTCGGCCCGTTGATCGGTGGCAGCTTGAAACGCATTGTCGGCGAGGAGAAGCACATGACGCGCAAAGACCACTTCATTATCATCGGCAACACCCCGCTCGCATATAACACCTACCGCGAGCTGCAAAAACGCCAGAAACCCGTCACCCTCCTCTTCGCCCAGCCCCCGGCGCCGGGGGACTTCGAGGGCGCCGACGTGGTGATCGGGGACGCGAACAATCTGGAGGTGCTGAAGCGCGCCGGTGCGCCCGAGGCCCGCGCGGTGCTGGCGATGCGCAACGACGACTCCGAGAACGCCTTCATCGTCCTGGCGGTCAAGGAACTCGGCGGCAGCGTGAAAACCGTCGCCGCCATCAACGACGGCAAAAACTTGGACCGCGTGCGCCGGGTGCAGCCCGACATCATGCTCGCGCCGCAGGTGCTGGGCGGCGAGATCCTGGCCATGGCGCTGAGCGGCGAAAGCGTCAGCAGCGATTTTGTCCTGGACCGGCTGCTGAAGTTTGGCGGCGTCAAGGCCGGCGCCGGAGAATAAGCGGCCCCCGCCGCTAGGCGCCGCCGGGAGCGGCCGCCGCCGGGACGGGTCCCAGGATCTCCCTCACCCGATCCAGCACCGCCTCCGGAGTAAAGGGCTTGAGCAACAAGTGCGCGCCCAACTCGGAGGCCGTCTGGGCCGCCGTCAAGCGCTCGGCGAAGGCGGTGATCGCCAGCAGCCGGATCTCGGGTCGCAAGCCGCGCACCTGGCGGCACAGATCCCATCCCGAGCCGCCGGCGCCCGCCGGCTCGGCGAACAAGAGGTGAATCGGCCGCGGGTGCAGGCGGCAGTGCTCCAGCGCCACGTCCGGCGCCGCGGCTTCCAATACCACATATCCGGCCCCCTCCAGCGCGGCGCGCAGCACCGCGCGCAAGTTGGCGTCCGGCTGCAGGCAGAGCACCGTCGGCGGGGCGGTCGCCGCCGCCGGCGCCGGGCGCGAGGGCAGCCAAATCTCAAACGTCGCGCCCGCGCCCGGCGCGCTGCGGACGCGCACGTCGCCGCCGCTGAGATGGGCCATGCCCAGGATGCCCGCCAAGCCCAGCCCGGAGCCGCGGCCCACCTCCTGGGTGGTGAAGAAGGGCTCGAAAATGCGCGCCTGCACCTCCGGCGCAATACCCACGCCCGTATCGCGAAGCGCCAGCACCGCATACCGCCCCGGAGCGAGCCGACCGCGCTCCTCGTCGGCCAGCCGCAGTTCACGGCTATACGTGCGGACCAGCAAGCGCCCGCCTTCGGGCATGGCGGCGCGGGCGTTCCCGGCCAGATGCAACAGCGCTTGCTCGACCTCGCGCCGGTCCGCCTGCACCCAGTCCAGCTGGGCCGAGAGATCCAACTCCACCACTACGCCCTCGCCCGTCAGGCTGCGCAGCAACGGCCAGGCGGCGCGGACGCAAGCGTTCAGATCCACCGCCTCCAGCGCGATGGGCAACTGCCGGCCGAAGGCCAACAATTGGCGGGTCAGGGCGGCGGCGCGCTGCGCGGCATGCCGGATCGCCTCCACCCGCTCCCGTTGTTGCGCCGCGGGCTCGACCTGCATCTCCAGCATCTCGCACTGCCCTGCGATAACGGTCAGGAGGTTATTGAAGTCGTGGGCCACGCCCCCGGCCAGCCGCCCTACCGCCTCCATCTTTTGACCCTCGCGCAAACGGCTCTCGAGCTGGCGGCGTTCGGTAATGTCAATGACGGTCCCTTGCAGCAACTCCTCGCCGCGCTCGTCCAGAAGTAGCTGGGTGTTCTCCAGGACCCAGATCTCTCCCCCGTCGCTCCGCCGCAGCCGGGCCTCGATGTTGGTGACCGCGCCGTCGCGCCGCAGCAACTCCAGAAAGGCCGCTCGGTCCTCGGCGCGGAAGTACAGTTCGCTCACCGGACGGGACACCAACTCGGCCCGCGAGTCGTAGCCCATCATGCGGACAAAGGCCTGGTTGGCGTCCAGCAGCCGGCCCTCAGGCGTGCTCAGGAACACGCCGCACAGGCTGCGCTCGAACAGGGAGCGATACATCCGCTCGGAGGCCAGCAGCGCCTCCTCGGCGCTGCGCCGGTCGCTGATGTCCCGGACGATGCCCAGCAGGCCGACGATCTCTCCCTGCTCGTCGCGCAGAGGCAGCTCGGTCACCAGCGCCCAACTCTCGCGGCCATCCTGCCACAATTCCCGCTGCTCCCAGTTGACGATGGCCTCGCCCTGGATCAGCACCTGCTCATCGCGGGCCCGGAAGGCCTCAGCCTGCACCGGGGTGAAAAAATCAACGTCGGTTTTACCCAGCGCCTCGCGGGCATCCGCCAGTCCGAGCTTCCGCAGCAGCGAGTGGTTGACCTGCATGAAGCGCAGGCGCCGGTCCTTGATGAAGATCGTGTCCGGCACCGCCTCCAGCAGCAGTTGCAGCAGATAGCTCTCCCGCCCCAGCATCTCCGGTGCGGTGGGGCCGGGCAGCCCTGCGTGTTCGGCCGGCGGCGGCTCAGTGAGTTCGGGCTCGGCGGCAGGGGCCTCTCCGGAGGTCCGCACGGGACTGCGCAGCCACAGCCGAATCTGCGGCTGCTCCGGCCCCTCCTCCCGCTGCGCCTGCAGCCAGAGCGCCGGCACCCCCACCCCCAGCAGCATCGGCTCCAGCCGCAGATCCAGCGGGGGCGCTGCGGCCACCGCCGGCCCTATCAGCAGCGGCGCCAGCGCCGAGCGCAGCCCAGCGCCGTCCCAGCGCCCGCGGCCCAACTCCTCGACCCCGCGGCCGACAATCGCGCCCGCTGCCAAGCCCAAGGCGCAGCAAAACGCCGTGTCGGCGGAGCGCACGCGCAGCTCTCCGTCCATCACCGCCGCCGGCCAAGACAGCCCAACCGCGCGGCGGCCGGGTTCGGTCATCTCCATCATACCCAGACGCAGCAGTTGGCTTTGACAGTAGCAAACTCACATCTGAGTCCACAACTGTTCCTCCCGGGCCAGGTATCCAGGCAGCAAACCGCATCAGAGATTTCTAACGTCCGCGGCCGAGGCCGGGAGCAGGTTTGGCGGCGTCCGCCGCCTAGCACTACTATGGGCATATGCAAGCGATCGCCATTCAGCCTGGAGTCGGCAAACCGCACCTGGTGGACCGGCCGCAACCCGCCATTACCGCCCCCGATCAAATCCTGCTGCGGGTACTGCGGGTCGGGATTTGCGGCACCGACCGGGAGGAAACCAGCGGCGGGCGGGCCCAAGCCCCCAGCGGGCAAACGGACCTGGTGATCGGCCATGAAATGTTGGGCCGGGTCGAGCACGTCGGCGCCAAGGTCACGCGCGCTCAGGTCGGCGACCTCGCCGTCTTCACCGTGCGGCGGGGTTGCGGCCACTGCCTGCCCTGCGCCATGAACCGCTCCGACATGTGCCTCACCGGCCAATATCACGAGCGCGGCATCTGGGGCCTGGACGGCTACCAGACGGAGTTCGCCCTGGACCAGGAGCAATACCTGGTCCGCCTGGCGCCGGAGTTGGCCGGCGTCGGCGTGTTGGCGGAGCCGATGTCGGTGGCGGAAAAGGCCATTGACGAAGCGCAACGAGTACAAAACGGACGCCTGCCCCAGGCCGGGACCAGCCCCGATTGGTGGTTCGGCCGCGCCTGCCTGGTCGCCGGCCTGGGACCGATCGGGCTGCTGGCCGCCTTGGCGCTGCGCCTGCGCGGCGCTGCGGTCTATGGGCTGGATGTCGTCCCGGCTTCCTCGCCGCGGCCCCAGTGGCTGCTGGCCATCGGTGGGCAATACATCAACGGGCAACAGGTCGCCACCTCGGAGATCCGGCCCTTGCAGCGCGCCATGGAGGTCATCATTGAAGCCGCCGGCATCGCGGCCCTGTCCTTCAACCTGCTGGACGCGCTCGCGCCCACTGGGGTCATGGTGTTGACCGGCATCCCCGGCGGCGACCGCCCCATCCAACTGGATGGCGCGGCCCTGATCCGGGGCTTGGTGCTGAGCAACCAGGCCATCGCCGGCAGCGTCAATGCCGCGCGGGACCATTTCCAAATCGGCGCGGACGACCTCCTCTCCGCCGAATTGCGCTGGCCGGGCCATGTCGCCAAGCTGATCACCCATTCCTACGCCGCCGCCGACGCCGCCACCGGTTTCAGCCAGCATCCCACCGACGAAATCAAAGCCGTGGTGGAGTGGTCAAAATAGGCGGTCCGGCGCCGCTGGCGGCGCCGCCGCGCGCCCGCAGCACAGCCGGACTGCTAAACTGAAGAGTGCCTACCGGAGGTGGTCCCATGTCGCTCGCGCCGGGCGTTTACGCCCGTTTCCAGACCAATCAGGGGACGTTTCTCGCCCGCTTGTTCGCCGATCAAGCGCCCGACACCGTGGCCAACTTCACCGGCCTGGCCAGCGGCGACAAGGACTTCGTGGACCCCAAGACGCGGCAAAAAGCCCGGCGGCCCTTCTATGATGGCCTGCCGTTCCACCGCATCATCCCGGAGTTCATGATTCAGGGCGGGGATCCGCTCGGCACCGGCACCGGCGGCCCCGGCTTTCAGTTCAAAGATGAGTTCCATCCCCAGCTGAGCCACCGCGAGGCGGGCACGCTGTCCATGGCCAACGCCGGCCCCAACACCAACGGCTCTCAGTTTTTCATCACCGTCGCCCCCACCCCGTGGCTGGACCAGCGGCACTCGGTTTTCGGCCAGGTCATTGAGGGTCTGGACGTGGTGAAGCGCATCTCCGAACTGCCCCGCGACCGCCAGGACCGGCCGAAACAGCCCGTGACCATCGAAAAGCTCTCCATTGAGCGCGTCGCCTGATTCGGCGCCGC
>JBOGKW010000053.1:0-18843 GCA_050746205.1 Terriglobales bacterium
GCGAGGGCGGTGGGAAGATGGCCGCCGCCGCGGAGATCCTGCTCGCCGTGCCCTCGCGGGAGACGCCGCGCATCCAGGAATGCCACATGCTCATGGGCCACGCCCTTTGCCAAGCCGTCGAATCCGCCCTGTTCCCGCCGGGCTAGCGGGGCCCTAGCGTGGGACCGCCGGGAAAAGGCCGACGGCGCTGGCGTAGCGCGCGCCTGGCTCGCCCCGTTTGATAGCCGGGCCGGACCTTCTGAGGTAAGCTCAACGCCATGCGTCGCCGCCAATTCTGCCAATGGTTGGGAGGCGCTTTTTCCGCCGCCGCCCTGGCCGCCGAAGCTCCCGCCGCCGCAATTTCTGATTCCGCCGCCGATCCCGGCGCCGGCCAGGTCCCCGCGGCCGCGCCGCCGCCCGCCTTCGGGAAATACACCCAGGACTACGCGGCCTTCTGCGCCCAGCCCACCGAGGAGCGTGTTTTCTATGCCCTGCGGAACGGCGAGATTGTGGCTGAGCGGCTGGACCCGGCGCATTGGCGGCCCACCGGCTGGGGCGATCCACCGCCGCTGCCGGTCCCCGGCGGCTCGCACGACGGCGTGCCCATGCTCAGCCCCATTCCCGGCCTTGCCGGTCAGGGCCCCTACGGCCCCACCTGGGCATCCCTGCTGCAATACGACTGCCCCGATTGGTATCGCGACGCCAAATTCGGCATCTGGAATCATTGGTCGCCGCAGTGCGTTCCCGAGGACGGCGATTGGTACGCCCGCAACATGTACCTGTCGGGCCAGAAGCAGGCGCAATTCCAGCGCGCCCACTACGGCCCGCCCACCCGCTTCGGGTACAAGGATCTCTGTGCCCAGTGGACGCTGCTGAACTGGGAGCCGGAGGCGCTGATGGACCGCTACGTCCGCGCCGGCGCCCGCTTTTTCGTCGCCCTCGCCAACCACCACGACGGCTTCGATACCTGGCGCAGCCGCCACCAGCCCTGGAACGCCGGCCGCATCGGTCCGCATCGCGATGTCATCGGCACGTGGGCCCAGGCCGCCCGCGCCCGCAATTTGCGCTTCGGCGTCACCGTCCACCAGCCGCGCAACTGGTGGTGGTTTCAGCTTTCCCACGGGGCCGACGCCACCGGCCCGCTGGCCGGCATCCCGTATGACGGCCATCTGCGCCAGCCTGAAGGCGCGGAGCAGTGGTGGCAGGGCCTGGACCCGCAGCGCCTCTATGCCCCGCAGCATCCCTACGATGCCCTGCCCGATCCCAGCTACGTCAAAAATTTCTACGACCGCACCCGCGACCTAATTGACCAGCACGATCCCGACCTGCTCTATTTCGACAATCCGTTGTTCCCCCTGGGCTGGGGCGGCATGAACATCGGCGCCTACTTCTACAACCACAACATCCAGACCCACGGCGGCCGCAACGAGGGCGTCACCACCATCAAGAACGTCCCGCCGCGCCTGGCCAAGGCGGCCGTGGCCGACATTGAGCGCGGCCTGGCGGCCGAGATCCTGCCCTATCCCTGGCAGTCGGAGACCTGCATCGGTGACTGGCATTACCAGCGCAAGCTCTTCACCGCCCCCGGCCCCTACGGCGGCTATCTGCCCCCGCGCCAGGTAATCCACTGGCTGGTGGACGCGGTCAGCAAGAATGGAACCTTCATCTTGAATATCCCGGGCAAGCCGGACGGGACGATTGACGCCAAGGAAGAGCGCATTCTCGATGAAATCGGCGCCTGGTTCCAAGCCAACGGCGAGGCCATCTACGGCTCCCGCCCATGGAAAATCTTTGGCGAAGGGCCGGACATGATCCATGCCGGTTCCTTCCAAGGGCAAAGCATCCGCCACTTGGGCGCTCAGGATATCCGCTTCACGCGCGGTAAGTCCGGCGCGGTGCTGTACGCTATCGCCCTGGGCTGGCCGGAGGCGCCGCTGACCATCCGCGCCTTGGGCACGGCCTCGCCGCAGCAGCCGGGCAAGATCCAACAGGTCCGCGTCCTGGGGACGGAGGAGAAGATCCATTGGCGGCAGACGGCCGCCGCCCTCACTGTCCATCCGCCGCGGCAGCGCCCGGCATCGGACCTCACCTTCACGCTGCGCCTGGCCCTGGCGTAACCGCCGCCTAATCAGGATACAAGGTGAAGCTGGCGATCTCCGGGGGGCAGCCTAGCCGCCAAGGGACGATCACCTGGCCCAGCCCGCGGCTGACGTACATGCGGGTGTCGCCGCGCTGCAGGAAGCCGCTGGGGAAATGGCGGTCATAGAACGGCGCGGCGATGCCGAGGTGGATCTGGCCGCCGTGGGTATGGCCGGAGAGGACCAAATCCACGCCGTGATGCGCCGCGTCGCCGAGCGACGCGGGGCTGTGCGCCAGCAGCAGCGTGAATCCCTGCGCCCGCCGGTCTCCCAGCGCCGCGGCCAGGTCGGGACGCTGCCGCGCGTCATCAATGCCGGCGATGGTGATGCGGGCGCCGCCGATCTGCAGCCGACGGTGGTGGTTCCGCAGCACGCGGATGCGCCGCCGCGCCAGCGCGCGCGAGATCATGGCCGCGTCCACCCGGAAGTCGTGATTGCCCAGCACCGCGTAGACGCCCAGCCGCGCCCGCAACTGCGCCAGCAAATCCGCGACCGGCTCGATGAACTGCCGCGAGGCGGTGACAAAATCGCCGGTCAGGGCGATCAGGTCCGGCTGCAGCCGATTGGCCAGCTCCACCGCCCGCTCCGCCGCGCTCGAGGGCAGATAGAGGCTGTAATGAATGTCCGAGAGCTGGACGATTCGCAGTCCGGAGCAAGCCCGCGGCAACCGCGGCAGGTGCAGCGTATAGGCGGAGATCTGCGGGTCGCGCGCCGCCCGCCGCGGGGGATGGAGAAGCCGGTGCACCTGCCGCAAGTAGCGGCGGCGCAAGGGCAGGGGATGTGAATGCAACGACATCGGAACCTGAAATTACAGGGCCGCTGGCGCCGAGGCTCGATCCCGCAGGTAGCGGGCGGCCGAGGGCAGCGGCGGCGTCTGGTCGGCGAAAATCTCGCCGAACAGCGCCAGCAGGTCGTCATGGACGGCGCCGTTGCTGGCCAAAAGCTCCGGCGCCCGGAGGTCAAACGGCTCCCCGGTCATGGTGCTCACACGGCCGCCCGCCTCGGTCACGATCAGGCTGCCGGCGGCCACGTCCCAGGGCTTCAGCCCGAACTCCCAAAACGCTTCGAAGCGGCCGCAGGCGGTATAGCAAAGATCCAGCGCCGCCGCCCCTAGCCGCCGCACGCCATGCGTGCGCAGCGAAACGGCCTGATAGAAGTGGATGTTGGGGTTTTGCCGCCGCCGCTGCGTCGGAAAGCCGGTCGCCGCCAGCGCCGAGCGCAGCTCGCCCGTGGCGGAGACGTGGATCGCGTGGCCGTTCAGCGCCGCGCCCTGGCCCGCTTGCGCGGTGAAGGTCTCCTGGCTCACGGGGTGATGCACCACGCCGGCGATCATGCGGCCCTGATGCTCCAGCGCGATGGACACCGCGAACACCGGCAGGCCATGGGCGAAGTTGGTGGTGCCGTCCAGCGGATCCACGTACCAGCGGTGCTCGGCCCCCGACTGCCGCCCGCCGCCTTCCTCGGCCACAATGTCGTGCCGCGGGAACAGGCTGCCCAGCCGCTCCACGATAAAGGCCTCGGATTCCCGGTCCGCCTGCGTCACCAAGTCCACGCCACCCTTGTACTCGACCCGCACCCGGCCGAAATGCCGCATCAAGATGCGCCCCGCCTCCTGGGCGACCGCGACTGCGGGAGAAAGGTAGTCTGGGTTCACAAGGCTTTCCGGCGCGCCAGCCCGGCGCGTGCGCGACCGTTCTTCTTATCTTAGCCCGCTCCGCCGCCGGGCGCGGCGCCGGCGGGGTCGTCCACAACCGGCGGCTGAGCCGCTCGCCCGCCGCAACACGCGGCGGCAGGGAGGAGCGTGGAGGGCGGTCGCGCGGAGCGCCGAACAGGCTTCAGCATGTGTGACCGCCGGTTTTAGCCCGCGCCGGCCCTGCCGCATGCTACATTCCTGGCCATGGCCTCCTTGGCGGCGGAGACGCGGGAGTTTCTCGATTATCTGCGCCGGGAACGGCGCGCCGGCCCGCACACGCTCCGCAACTACGCCGCCGACCTGCGCCAATTCGCCGCCGCCGCCGGCGCGGCTACGCCAGCCGAGGCCATTGACGCCGCCCGCATCCGGGCGTTCTTGGCCACGCTGCACGCCCGCGGTGCCGCCAAAGCCTCGGTCGCCCGCCGCCTGGCCACGCTGCGTTCGTTCTTCCGCTACCTGATGCAGGAAGGCCGCCTCGGCGCCAATCCTGCGCGCGCGGTGGCGTCGCCCAAACTGCCCAAGCGCCTGCCTCCCATCCCCACCGCCGAGCAGCTCAATCGGGCCTTGGACACCCGTCCGTCCGGCGACGAGGCGGCCTGCTTCCCCGAGCGGGAACAGGCGATGTTGGAGCTGTTGTACGGCTCCGGCCTGCGCGTCAGCGAACTCGCCGGCCTGGACCTGGACAGCCTGGACGCCCTCGGCCAAACCCTCCGCGTCCGCGGCAAGGGCGGCAAGGAACGCATCGTGCCCTTCGGCGCCAAGGCGCGGCAGGCGCTGGAGGCCTACCTGCCCCGCCGCGCCGCCGGGCTCGCCGGCCGCACCGCCGCGGCGCTGTTCCTGAACCACCGCGGCGGCCGCCTCACCGATCGCTCCGCCCGTCGCGTGGTCCAGGCCTGGGCGCGGCGCCGAGGGTTACCGCCGCAGCTACACCCCCACACGCTGCGCCATGCCTTCGCCTCGCATTTGCTGGCCGAAGGCGCGGACCTGCGCGTCATTCAGGAGATGCTCGGCCACGCCAGCCTGGCCACCACGCAGAAATATACCCAGACCGAGATCCGCCAGCTCATGGCCGTCTACGACCGCGCTCATCCCAAAGCCTAGCCACCTCGCTGCGGCCGGTTTGTCGCCGGGGCGTAAAATGAGATATAAAGGTCTGTTTGCCTTTCGGGGGATTGAGACGCATGCCAACGGTGGCGACACGTGGACTGGAGGACGTGGTTGCGTCCCCCTCTGCAATTTCCTTCATTGACGGCCAGCGAGGCATTCTGGCCTATCGCGGCTACAGCATCCACGACCTGGCGGAAAAATCCAGCTTTCCCGAAACCGCCTACTTGCTGTGGCACGGCCAGTTGCCCACCCCGGGCCAGTTGCGCGAACTGGAGACGCGGCTGCGCGAAGCCGCCACGGCGCCGGAGCCGGTGCTGCGCTGGCTCCGCGCTCTTCCCCGCCAAGCCGCGCCCATGGATGTGCTGCGTACGGCGGTGTCCTCGCTGGGCCTGTACGACCCCGACGCCGCCGATATGTCGCCCGAGGCCAATCGCCGCAAGGCGCTGCGCCTGTTGGCCCAAACCCCCACGCTGGTCGCCGCCTTCGCCCGCCTGCGCCAGGGGCAAGAGCCGTTGGCCCCGGCCTCCGACCTGGGCCTCGCCGCCAACTTTCTCTACATGCTGAGCGGCGCCCGGCCCGATGACACCGCCGCCCGCGCTCTGGACATCGCGCTCATCCTCCACGCCGATCACGAGTTCAATGCCTCCACCTTCGCCGCCCGGGTCACGGCGGCGACCCTCAGCGACATCCATTCCGCCGTCACCTCGGCGCTGGGGGCCCTGAAGGGCCCACTGCACGGCGGCGCCAATGAGGCGGTCATCAAATTCCTGCTCTCGATCGGCGATGCCGATCCTTTGCCGGCGGTGCGCCAGCGATTGGCCGAGCACGCAAAAATCTCCGGCTTCGGCCATCGCGTCTATCGCACCGAGGACCCCCGCGCCACGCACCTGCGCCGCATGTCCGAGGAGCTGGGGCGCAAGACCGGGAACGTGCGGCTGTTCCAGTTGTCGCAGCGCATCGAGCAGTTCATGAAGGACGAGAAGGGGTTGAACGCCAACGTGGATTTCTACTCCGCGTCGCTGTACTACGACCTCGGCATTGCGGTGGATCTGTACACGCCCATCTTCGCCAGCGCCCGCATGAGCGGCTGGACCGCCCATGTCCTGGAGCAATACGCCGACAACCGGCTGATCCGCCCGCGCGCCGAGTACTCCGGTCCCCCAGTGCCGCAAACCTACGTGCCGCTCGACCAGCGCGCCTAGCCCCTCGCGGCAGCCCTTCGCGGCGCCCCTTTCGCGCCGCCTGGAGCCGCCGACGCGCGGCGTGGGAGCGGCGTTGCGTTCTCGCCCCGGCAGGCCGCCTTAAGGCGGAGGCAAAAATCCTGGGAGCGCCTGCAGAAAGCAGACCGCCGCCTGCGGATCGGGCAGAAACAGTGGCGCCTGGGTCGGGCCGGCGCCGACCCGGATGCCGAACAGATCCTCATCCGCGACGGCGAAGACGTCTTCATCCGTTGGCTGGTCACCCAAATACAAGGCCACGTCGCAGCCGAGTTCCCGCCGCAGCGACAGCACCGCGTCGCCCTTGGTCTGTGCCGTGGGCGGCGCCAGCTCGGCGATGCCGGCCCCGGGGATCAGTCGCAGCCCATGCCGCCGCGCGGCGGCTTCGGCATACGCCGTGACCGCCGCGGCGAACTGCGGCGCGCGGCGGTAATGCAGCGTGAGCGACCAGGGCTTGATCTCCACTTGAGCGCCCGGCCAGGCCACGGCTTGCCGCTGCATCTCCACCGCCAGCGAGCCCCAGGCGGGCGCCGGGGTGGCCACGCCGTCGCGTTCATTGCCATGCCCGCCGACCAAATGCGCGCCGGGGATGGGGCAGCGGGCGCGCAGGTCGGCGAGCGAGCGGCCCGTGATGACGGCCACCGCCGCGCGCGGATGCAGCGCCAACGCCGCCAGAGCCTCGGCCGCGCCGGGCAGCAGCGCCGCCGCCGCCGGATCGGGAACGATCGCTGAGATCGTGCCGTCGAAATCAGTGGCTACCAGCACGCGCCGGGCGTGGCACAACCGCGGCTTCCACCTGTGGGCGGTCGGCGCCGTCGCCGGCGGCGCCATTCCAGCCGTGGGCGCCGCCGCGCGGGGCAAACAGGGCATTTTGGGCATCGAATTCCCGTTGGCGAATGGCGCGCAGAATGTCCCGCGCCCACACTCCGACGTCGGCGTTGGCCACCCGCCAGCGCAGCCGCCGCATTCGCTCCCGCCGCTCCGGCTCCGGCATCGCCAGGCCCGTCGCCAAGGCCTCGGCGAAGGCGTCGGTGGCATAGGGGTTCACCGAAACCGCCTCGCGCAGCTCGCGCGAAGCCCCGGTGAACTCGCTGAGGAACAGCACGCCGTCGTCGCGCCCCGCGGCCACGAACTCCTTGCTCACCAGGTTCATGCCATCGTGCAGGGAGCTGACCACCACGGCGTCGGCGGCGTGATACCACACCCACACCGCCTCCGGCTCGACGTAGTTGTGCATGGCATGAATCGGTTGCCAGCCCGGCTGCCCGTGCACGGCGTTGACGCGCGCGATGGCCCGCTCCACGGCCGCGGTGTAGTCGCGGTAGGCGCGCACCCCGGTGCGGCTGGGCGTGGCGATGTGCACGAAGCTGACCGCCTCTTTCACCGCCGGATGGCGCTCGAACAGCCGCTGAATGGCCTCGATCCGCTCCAGGATGCCCTTCGTGTAGTCCATCCGCTCCACGCTCAGCACCAGCTTCCGTCCTTGCGCGTGACGCTGGCGCAGGAGCTCCGCCTCCGCTTGCGCCTCCGGTTGCCGCACGCGGGCGTGGATGCGGGAAAAGTCCACGCTCAGGGGAAACGCCGCCACCGTCGTCAGCCGATCGGAACTCACCACCCCGTGGCGCTCCGGGTCCAGGCGCACTTGCAGCTCCCGGTCCACCGTGTCCAGGAAATTGTTGCAGTGGTAGGGCAGATGGAAGCCCAGCAGGTCGTTGCCCAGCAGGCCCTGCAGCAACTCCCGCCGCCAGGGGCAAATGCGGAAGGCCTCGGGATTGGGCCAGGGAATATGCCAGAACTGGGCGATCACCGCCTGCGGCCGCCGCCGCCGGATCATCTCCGGCAGCAGCGCCAGTTGAAAGTCCTGCACGAACACCACCGCCGGCTCGGCGCCGATCTCATCGGCCACCGCCTCGGCGAACTGTTCATTGGCCCGCACGTAGGCCCGCCACCAGCGCTCCTCGAAGCGCGGCTTGTAATAGGCGATATGGCACAGCGGCCAAAGGCAGGAGTTGGAAAAGCCGGTGTAGAAGTCCTCCGTCATGCGCGGCGGCAAAAACAACCGCCGCAGGCCGTAATCCACCCCCGGGGTGGGTAGCACGTGGCCGCGCGCGTCCACGAACTCCGCGTCGGCATTGCCGCTGGCAGTAGCGATCCAAGTGCCGCGGGTCGCCTGCATCATCGGTTCCAGCGCTAGGGTCAGGCCGCTGGGCGGCTTTTCCATCTTGATGCCGCTCTCCGTGCGCACATGGGCGAACGGCTCACGGTTGGAGACAACCACGAAACGCCGCCCCTCGATCGGCGTTACTTCCTGCAGCAGTGAGCCTTGAGGCAGGGTCCTTTCGGGCACCAGGGGCATCCAACTATGATACGAAAGCCGCGGGGACAACGCGATGGCCTAGCGGATCGGCACCTGTTCGACGATCTCCAGCCCGTAGGCGCCCAGCGCCGGCGCCCGGCGGGGATGGTTGGTGAGCAGCCGCAGGCGGCGAACGCCCAAGTCGGCGAGGATCTGCGCGCCAATGCCGATCTGCCTCTGCACCGGCAGTTGCGCGTCTCCGCCCGCCGGTTCAGGTTCCCGCTCCAGCGCGCTGGCTGGATGGCCGTGGGCCGGCGCCCCGCAGCCCTCGATGTCCAGTCCACCGGTGTTCTGGTGCAGATAGACCAACACGCCCTCGCCCGCCGCCCCCAGCCGCGCCAGCGAGCCGGCCAGGGCGGCATGGCAGTCGCAATGGCGGGAGCCGAAGATGGCGCCGGGCAGGCAGTGCGCCTGTACCCGCACCAGTACCGGTCGCTCCGGTCCGGGGGCGCCGAAGACCAGCGCGCTGTGGCGCTCGGCATCGCCCGCCGCGCCGTACAGAATCAGCCGCGCCGGCCCGTGCGCGGTCTCCAGCCTGGTCTCCGCTAAACGCCGCAGGCCGGGCTCGTGCTGCCGTCGGTAGCGGATCAGGTCGGCGACGGCCACCAGCGGCAGGTCATGGCGGCGGCAAAATACCGCCAGCTCCGGCGCCCGGGCCATGGTGCCGTCCTCGTTCATGATTTCGCAGATCACGCCCGCCGGGTGCAGTCCCGCCAGGCGTGCCAAATCCACTGCCGCCTCGGTTTGTCCCGCCCGCGCCAGCACGCCCCCGTCCCGCGCCCGGAGCGGAAACACGTGTCCCGGCCGCGCCAGATCCTCCGGCCGCGCCGCCGGGTCGGCCAGCACGCGGACGGTCCGCGCCCGGTCGGCGGCGCTGATGCCGGTGGTCACGCCGGTGCGCGCATCCACGCTTGCGCAGAACGCGGTGCCGAAGTTGGAGGTGTTCTGCTCTGTCATCAGCGGGATGCCCAGCGCATCCAGCCGCTCGCCGGTCATCGCCACGCAGATCAAGCCCCGCCCGTGGAGGGCCATGAAGTTAATGGTTTCCGGGGTGATGCTGCCCGCGGCCGCGGTCAAGTCGCCTTCGTTTTCCCGTTCCGCGTCGTCCACCACCACCACCATGCGGCCGGCGCGGAGCGCCGCCAACGCGGCGGAAATGGTGCCGGCGGTCTCCGCCCCCGCGGAGGCGGTGTCCGGCGCCGGGCTGAAGGCGGGCATCAAGCCAAGTCTACGCTACGCCATGGGCCATCGCCGCACGGGGGCTGGCTCCGCGCCGGGTCGGCTTCGCGCGGCGCGCAGCCCGGGCGCGGCTCCGCGCTGGCGGCGCCTCAGGCGATGGGCGGCGCTGCCGCCCGCCCCCGCGGACCCGGGTGGCGGTCGGCCAAGGCTGCCAGCCGCTGCCGCAACAACTCCGCCAGCCGGCCCAGCTCTGCCGCATGCAGCGTGGCCAGGCGGGCGATGGTCTCCTCGCCCCGCGGGGTCAGCCGCACCTCCACCGTCCGCCGGTCCACCGCCCCCCGCTGCCGGCGCACCAAGCCTTGTCGCTGCGCCCGCGTGACCAATGCGACGGCGGCATGATGGCTGACTTGCAGCCGCTCCGCAATCTCGATGACGTGCGCCCAATCCCGGCCCGGCATGCCCTTGATGGCCAACAACAGTTGGTGCTGCTGCGGCGACAGTCCGGCGCGGCGCGCCTCGCGCTCGCTGAAGCGCAGAAATTGCCGCAGGGCGTAGCGGAACTCCGCGAGGTGTTCGATCTGCGCCCGGCTGATTCGCATCGCCCCTTTGTACCACGATCCGCCGCCGCCGCGGTTTGCGCCCAAGGGCGCGCTGCGACGCAGGCTGGCCGGGCGCGGCGGTACAATGAAAAACTCCCGCTTCTGCGCATGCCCTCCGTCTGGCCTGGTCCGCAACCCGCTGTGCACCGCGCCGCCGCCGCTCTGGCGCTGCTCGCCCTGGGCGCGCTGGCCGCCGGGGGCTGCCGCTGGGTGCATGCCGGCCCGCCGCCCGGCATCGCGGCTCGCGTCAACGGCCAGGACATCAGCATGGCCGCGCTCGACCGGGCCGTTGCGGCGCAGACCGGCGGCCGCCCACTGGCCGGCGACCAACTGCAACAACTCCGGCTGGCTTTGCTGGCGGAGTTGGTGGATGAGCGCGTGGCGCTGCAACAGGCGCATGCCCAGGGCATCTCGGCTCCCGCTGAAGAGGTGCAAACCTCGCTGCGCCTGGCCCGCCTGCGGGAGCCGGATACGCCCCCCGCCCAGTTGCGCCACCGCCTAGCGCGGCACTGGGTGCTGACCCATTTCTTCGCCCGCGAGATCGGCCGCGTGGCCATCAGCGCGGCGGCGATCGCCGCCTACTACCATAGCCACCCCGCCGAGTTTACCGTCGCCGAGCCGCGCTACCACGTTCGGGAGATCCTCATCGCCACCCATGCCCGCCCGGGGCCCCAACTGCCCGCCCAGCCCCACTACACCCTGGCGCGGGCGCGGCGGCAACTGAAGCTGATCGCCGCCCAACTGAAGGCGGGTACGCCCTTCGCCCTGGTGGCGCGGGAATACTCCGACAGTGCCGCCACCGCAGAGAGCGGGGGCGACCTGGGCCTGATCCCCGAGTCCGCGCTGGCCGCCGACACCCCCGGCGCCCTCCGCCAGGCTCTGCTCCTGCTGCAACCGGGCCAGCTCTCGCCTCCTATTGCCACGGCCCGCGGCTTCTACATTCTCAAGTTGGTCGCCAAGGAGATGCCGGGCCAGGAATCGCTCGCCGATCCCGCCGTGCGCGACCGCATCGGAAAGCTCCTGCGCCTCGAGCGGCAGCAGACGCTCAAGACGGCGCTGATGACCACGCTGCGCGACCGCGCCCACGTCGAAAACTATTTCGCCGAGCGGCTCCTCCAGCATCGCTCCCAGCCCTAAGCCCGCCGGCGGGCGCGGAAGCGTGCTTTTGGGCGCGGCGGCAGCGCCGGGCGGCGGGGTAGACTAGCCGCATGGGCGCGATCAAGGAGGGCTGGCGCCAGGCGCGGCGCGTGCAGCCGGGAAAAATCGCCAAAGCCGCGCATCAGCCCTTCACGCTGCTGATCGTCGCCGCCACCGCTCAAGAACACGAAGCCTGGGTCCGGTTCTTGGTGCCGGAGAGCTTGCCCGCCGCGGAGCGGGAAGCGGCGCTGCAGCGCCTGGAGTTGGCGCTGGCCGCCGACCCCGGCTTGGCTGTGGCCCGCCGCCGCGCCGACGCCGCCATCGCCACCCCCGGGGCCCGGGCCCAGGGTTGCGACTGGGCGGTGGTGCTGGACATCGCGTCGCCTCGCGCTGGCGCCGAAGAGTTGCTGCGCCGCCACGGCCGTTTGCTCCTGGCCCTGGGCCGGCGCTTCCCGCCCCTTCGTCCCGCCGCGGCGCACGGCCTCATTCAATCCACCGCCATGCGCAATGCCGCCGTCGCGGCCCTGACGGCCGTGCCCGAAGTGGTACCCACCCCGCTGGGCGTGGCTTGGGCGCTGGGCGAGTTCGCTTCCGATTCCGTGCTGCTCACCGCCAACCAGGTCCGTCTGGCGATGGAGCTAGCCGCCATCTATGGCCGTCCCGTGGGTTGGGGCTCCCAGTCGCCCGCCATCCTGGCCATTGTGGGCGGGGCGTTTGGCTGGCGGGCGCTGGCGCGGGGCCTAGTGGCCCTCATCCCCGCTGGCGTTGGGCTGGCGGCCAAAAGTGGCATTGCCTATACCGGCACCCTCACCGTCGGCGGTTGGCTCTGGCGCCGCCAGCGCCGTCCCCGCGCCGCCCCCGCCGGCCCCAGGCTGGTCCTCGAGCATCAGCCCCGCGGCGGATGGCGGCGGCGGGAAATGCCCCCCTTGGCCGCCAGCCGCTAGACCGCCGCCCTGGCCTTCGGGCCGTGGCAGGAAACTGTTAACTAGCCTGATTCCTCCGGACTGATTCTGAAGGGCTTAGCGGACGGCCACCCCCGCCAAATGTCACGTTTGTATTTTCGCCTGTCGCTGCCCGCCCGCTCGTACAGCCCTTAGCCCTGGGGCGCATGGGAAGGCCCCGCCGCAGGCGCTGGCGTGGGCGCCGGCCGCGGCTGCAGCATCGGATGCCCCGGCCCGTGGTGCATCGCCGCGGGTCCGCCGCCAAGATTCCCCAGCGCGCCCAACGCCCCGAGGGAACCCAAGCCTTGGGGCAAGGGGCCGACGATGTTCACCACCGTCAACTTTGTCGGTGCCGCATCCAGGATGGCCAGGGCGGTGATGACGCCCTCGCTGTTGCGCCGCACCGCGATCCACGCCAGTTTGTGGTCCTGCGCATCACGGTGCCGCACAATCGTTTCCCACCCCGGCGCCGACAATTGGTCCGTGATGGCCCGCAAATCGTGGGGCGAATATTCACCCGGCTTGGCGAATTTCAGCTCGCGGATGTAGATGCCCTGCAAGTGGGCCAGCACCGCCGCCGCCTGCGGGTCGGTTTTGTTGCCAGCCATGGAGCGCAGCATGGCGCCGCTCAACGTGACTTGGTTGAACTTGGCCGCGCGCTTGGCGAGGTGGCCCAGGTTCAGCCGCAGCCGTCCTGACTGCGGCGTTTGCGCCGCCAGCGGGAGTAGCAGGCCCAGGGCCAGAGCCAGAGTCAGCGCCAGGCGCCAGGCGCAAAAACGCGGAGAAGGGTTCAAGTTCATAGTGGTTTCCTCGTAAGGGATACGGACAGATTGCGGAACGCGCTGCTCATAGCGGTACCGGTAACGGTTGCCCATTGCGCGCGGGCGAACTCGACGGCGTACTGGAGCTCCTGCAACTGCTCGGCGCGGGCCTGCCGCTCCGCGGCGCGCCGCGTCTGATACTGCTGCACGCCCACGCCCACCAACAGCACCGCCGCCGCCACCGGCGCCAGCCACCAGCGCCAAACCGGCCTTCCGGCTCGCACCCGGGCGTGCGGCGGGTGCGCGACGGTGACGGCGCGCGCGGCGACGCGCGCGGCGAAGTCCTCCGGCAAGGTCGGCGCGGCTGCTGGGTCCAGCGCTGCGCGCACCGCGGTTTCCAATTCTCGTTCCGAGGGTGTCACGGCCGTCCTCCTTGCGAAGCGCCAGGCCATTGGCGGCGCAGGCGATCCAAGCCGCGCCGCAAATGGCTCTTGACCGTCGCCGCCGGCATGTTCAGCGTCGTGGCGATTTCCTCGACGCTTAGGTCCTGTTGATAGCGCAGCAACAGCGCTAGGCGCGGCGGCGGCGGCAGTGCCGCCAGCAGACGCCACAGGCGCTGTTTTTCCCAGGGGTCGCTAACCTCGGCGCCGGGCGTCGCGGGCAGCTCCGTAGGCAAGGGTTCCGCGGGCCGCCGGCGCCGCCGGTCCAGGCACTTCCGGCTAGCCACCTGGCGCAGCCAAAAGACCAGATGCCGGGGGGAGGCGATCTCTCCCCGGTGCGCGTATAGGCTCAGAAACACATCCTGCGCCAAATCCTCCGCCGCGGCGCGGTCGTGCAGGAAATGCCAGGCGATGGCATGCACCATCCCCTGATGCTTTCGCACTACCGCCGCAAATCCCGCCTCATCCTCCGGTACCGCCGGGCCATTGCTGCCCAGTTCCGGGTTGCGGTTTGCCGCCGCCAGCGCCTCCATATTGGACATATACGCAGCGAAGTCAAAATCGGACGCAGTTTACGGGGCGGGGGACCGGGTGGGCAGAACCCCAACCTTCACCGGCGGCGGGGCGGGGACCACGGGCAGGGAAAGGTACGAACCCTGCCCGGGGCCGTAGTAGATGCGCTGCCAGGCGGTCTGAAAGTCCTGCGGCCGCGCCAAGAAGATATTGGGCACATACGTCTGCGGATTGCGGTCAATCAGCGGGAACCAGCTGCTCTGCACCTGCACCATGATGCAATGTCCGGGCAGGAAGGCATGGTCGTTGGTGTGCAGGTCAATGACGTAGGGCGTCACCTTGCCCGGCGTGATGGCCTCCGGGCGGCTGAAGCTGTGCCGGAAGCGGCCGCGGAACACCTCGTCGGCGATGATCAGCTCATACCCGCTCATTTTGGGTTGCGGGCGGTAATCTTGCGGGTAGACGTCAATCAGCTTGACGATCCAATCGCTGTCGGTGCCGGTGGTCGAGGCGTACAGGTGGGCAACGATGTCGCCGGCGATGGCCACGGTCTGCTTGAGCGGCGCCGATTCATAGCTGAGCACGTCCGGGCGGTGATTGACGAAGCGCTGGTCCTGCACCAGCCACACCGGCCATTCCGGGCCGGGGTAGGTGGGCCGGATCGGGCGCGGCCGGTAGGGAACCGGATTGTCGGGCTCGGAGATGTAGCGGTTGGAACCGCGGCGACCGGCGGCCAGGAAGGATAGCGAGAGGCCGGGGCGGAAATAGAGCTTGCGGGGCCGAGCGACGTTGGGCGGCCAGGCGGCGTAGCGCTGCCAAATATTGCTTCCGGTCTGGAACACCAGCGCCTTGGGCTCGGTCAGACGCCCCTGCTGATGCAGCCAATAACGAAACCATCGCGCCTGCACTTGGCGCCGGAAGAACTGGGCGGTGTTGCTGGCAAATAGGACGGGGCCGAGATGATCGCCCTTGCCATGCGACCAGCCGCCGTGGTTCCAGGGTCCGGCGACAAAGTAGTTGGGGCCGGAAGGGTCGTGTTCATTGAGAATTTTGTAGATCGTCTGCGGGCCGTAGAAATCCTCCTGGTCATACCACCCCGCCACGTTCAGCATCGGCACCTTCACGCCCGTCAGGTATGGCGCGAAGGCCATCTTTTTCCAGAAAGCGTCGTAGTTGGGGTGGTTGACGAAGTGATTCCAACTGGGCAGCCGGCCATGGAAAATCTCCCGGTTGGCGTTCTCCAGCGGCCCCAGGCGCAGATACCATTCGTAGGTGTCGTAGCGGTCAAAATGGAAGTGGAAGTTGGTCTTGCCGGTTTCCATCATGGCCGCGTACTCGAAGCCGTAGCTCAGCCGGAATGCGCCGTTGTGATGGAAGTCGTCGCCCAAAAACTGATCCTC
Source organism: Terriglobales bacterium (assembly GCA_050746205.1). Taxonomy (GTDB): domain Bacteria; phylum Acidobacteriota; class Terriglobia; order Terriglobales; family SCQP01; genus JAKAUF01. Next base: position 15,461 of record JBOGKW010000053.1, read on the forward strand.
CGGCGAGGCCTGTTCGCTCACCGCCTTCAGCGCCGGATGGGGATCGAGCATGGCGATGGTGGTCAGCCAGCCGCCATAGGAAATGCCGGCCATGCCCACGCGTCCGTTGTTCGGGCCGGCATGGCGCAGCAGCCAGGCGATGGTGTCGTAGGTGTCGGTGGACTCATCCACCTGCCCCGGCGTCCGGTCGGCGGCGGTGCAGCGATGGGCCTGGAAGCAGGGCCGCGGCGGGCGGTTCATGATGAACTGCCCCTGCGAGCGGTAGCGGCCGCGGATGTCCTGGAAGACGAAGATATAGCCGTCGGGCATCATCGCCCGGTACAAGTTCAGCAGCGGAGTGTAGCCATCGGCGGCATCCTGCAGCCCGTAGGGCGTTCGGGTCAGCAGCATCGGCCACGGCCCGCCGCCGCGGCGCGGCGTGTAAATCTCCGTGTACAGCCGTACCCCATCCCGCATGGGGATCATCGCAGTGGTCTTGCGGAAGCGCGCGGGGTAGGAGGCCGAGGCGGGAATCTGGGCCGCGAGCGGGGCGAACGGCGACAGGAACAGGGCGCCGAGCAGCGCCACCGGGAAGAGAAGCGTTCGCTTCATCGCCCCCGCATTGTACCGTGGCGGCACTGGGGCAGGCGCCTGGCGGCAACTTGGAGACGCCCTGAGCGCCAGCGGGCGTCCGCTGCCGGCCGTCCGGGCGGCCGGACCGAGCCCACTAGCGCAACGTGGCCTTGGCCTGAGCGACGATGTCGGCCACCTGGGGCTTGCTCAGTTCCTCCAAGTTGGCGGCGTAAGGCAGGGGCACCTCTTGGCCGCTCACGCGCGTGACCGGTGCGTCCAGGTTCCAGAAGGCTTCGGCCATCAGCCGGGCGACGATCTCGGCGCCGGGACCGTAACTTTGCCAGGCGTACTCGACCACCACCGCGCGGTTCGTCTTGGCCACCGAGGCCAGGGCCGGGTCCATGTCCAGCGGCCGCAGGCAGCGCAGGTCCACTACCTCGGCGGAGACGCCGTCGTGCTCCAACTCCCGGGCCGCTTGTAGGCACAACGCCACGCTGGCGCCATAGCCGATTAAGGTCAAATCCGTGCCCACGTGCTTGATCTCTCCCCGGTCCAGCGGCACCAAATAGTCTTCCTCGCCCACGTCGCCCTGTTTGTTGTTCAGCGGACCGGGCTCCAGGAACACCACCGGGTCGTCCGAGCGAATGGCCGCCTTCAGCATGCCCTTGGCGTCGTACTGGGTCGAGGGCGTCACCACGCGCAGTCCCGGGCAATGGGCGAACAAAACCGTCAACTGCTGGCCGTGCTGCGCCGTCAGCCCGGGGTTGGGGCCGGGGCCCTCCGGCCCGCGCAACACCATCGGCACGCTCAGCCGGCCGCCGGACATGTAGCGGATTTTGGCCATGTGATTGTAGATCTGGTCCATGGCACGCAGGGAGAAATCCATGCGCATCAACTCCACCACGGGGCGTAAGCCCATGATGGCCAGGCCCACGCCCACGCCGGTGAAGCTTTCCTCCGAGATCGGCGTATCTATGACCCGGTCCTTGCCGAACTCGGCGTACAAGCCGCGCGTGACGTAATGGACGCCGTTGTACTTGCCGATTTCCTCGCCCAATAGCACCACGCGCTCGTCGCGGTGCATCTCCTCGCGCAGCGCCTGGTTCAGCGCCTCGTGCATGGCTAGCTTTTTCATGGTGAACCCGTGGCGATGGCGGCGGCGCGCTCCTGCGCGCCTAGGCCAGCACGTCCTGCGTCAACTCGTCGGGATCGGGCGGCGGCGCCTGTTTGGCGCGCTCGACCTTGGCCTCAAGCTCGGCGACGATTTGCCGGCGCAGATCCTCGATCTGCGGGGCGGTCAAAACCTTTTCCGCGATCAGGTGGGAGGCCAGCAACTGGATGGGGTCGCGGCCATGCCACTGCAGTTCTTCCTGCTCGGTGCGATAGTTCAGGGTTTTATCGTGGATGCCGTGGCCCTGGTAGCGGTACGTGAGCGCCTCCACGAAGTAGGGCCGCTTGCTCTGGCGTATGTATTGGTAAATGCGTTCGGCCGCGGCGGTGGTGGCGAAAACATCCTGCCCGTCCACCTGCTCGGTCTTGATCCCATATCCCTGGGCCCGGTCCACCAGTTGGGAGAGCGCGGAATGTTCCTCCAGCCGTGTGCCCATGCTGTAGAGATTGTTGACGCACACATAGAGCGTCGGCACGCTCCACAAGCTGGCCAGGTTCAGAGATTCATGAAAGGTGCCCGTGTCCAGCGCGCCGTCGCCGAAAAAGCAGACGCAGATGGGGTCGTTGGCGCGCCGCTTCAGCGCCAGTCCCACGCCGCAGGCGACCGATAAGCCACCGCCAACGATGCCGTCGCCGCCCAGGAAGTGGCGCTCCGGGCTGTACATGTGCATGCTGCCGCCTTTGCCCTTGGAGACGCCGGCAGCGCGGCCGAACAGCTCAGAGAAGATCTGTTCCGGGTCCAGGCCCAGCAGCAGGCAGTGCCCATGGTCACGGTAGTGGTCCACCACATAGTCGCGGCTGAGGTCCAGGGCGTTGAGAAAACCGACGCCGACCGCCTCCTGCCCGGCATAGGAGTGGTAATAGCCGCGGATCAGGCCGTCCCGAAAGGACTGCTCGCCCAGCCGCTCGAACTCCCGGATGGCCAGCATTTGCCGCAGGCGATGGGTCAATTGCCGCGGGGTTAACCCGGCGGCGCCGGAAACAGGGGGCTGAGGTTGGACGCTCATGGCGGAGGCAGCCGCGGCGGGCGGAGTGGCGGCGGCCGGAACTGCGCCTGAAGGCGGCGCCGGCGCCCGCCGGGAGAAGAATCGCATATCCCGGTAGAACCCACTATTGTCGGCGCAGACTGGCCATCGGGTCAAGGCGGCCCTAGGCGCTGGCGCTCTGGCGCTTGGCCCGGCCGCGCAGCCGGTCCAGCGCCAGCGTTCCCGGACCCAAGACGAACACCGCGAAGCTGCCCGCGGCCAATAGCAGGGGCACTTGGTAGGCGTTGACGTTGCTCAGCGGCGCCGATGGCCAGAGCACGCGGATCAGCGCCGTCAGCATCTCCGCGGCCAGCAGCAAGCCGAAGATACGGGCGAACAGGCCCAGGATCAGCAGCCCACCGCCCACCGACTCGAGCACCCCGGCGAGGATGGCGAAGTAGCCGGGAAACCCCATGTGGATGAAGTTATGCTGCCACGCCGCCAGGTCGTCCAGCTTCATCAGGCCGTGCCACAGAAAGACCACGCCCACCGCCACCCGCAGCAGCAGGAGGGCCAAAAATTCCAGCCGCCCCAGAGCGTTGCCCATCCGCTTTAGGCTAGCATTGCCGGCCGCCATGCCGGCGCCGGCGGCGGTCGCGCGTGTCCCCGCTGGGGTAGAGTCGGAGGGTGGCCCAG
>JBOGKW010000054.1:0-18842 GCA_050746205.1 Terriglobales bacterium
GGCCGGCACCGCGGCGAACGCCCCCGCCCGCCTGAAGGTGGAAAGCGCGGGCGGCGACGTGCGCGAGGCCGTGGCCCGCGCCGTGGTCTCTGCCGGCTGGGGCCTGCTGGAGTTGAAGCCGGTCGAGGTCAGCTTGGAGGAGATCTTCCTCTCCCTGACCGCCGAACAGGAGCCGGCCGGCGAGCCGCCCGCAGCCGCCGCCGTAGCGCGGTAGCCGCGCACATTTTGCCATTGCCGATGGGAGCATGCACATGACCGCCCTCTGGGCCTTAATTCGCAAGGAATGGAAGATCTATTTCGTCACCCCGGCCGCCTACGTGGTGCTGGCGCTGTTCGCGCTGATCTCCGGTTTTTTCTTCTACAGCATGCTGGCGGTGTACGTCATGCAGAGCCTGGGCGGCGGCGAGTTCGGGGGCGGCGCGCTGAACGTCAACAGCCACCTCATTCAGCCCCTGTTCTTTGACTTAGGCATCACGCTGCTGTTTCTGCTGCCCATGCTGACCATGCGGCTGTACGCCGAGGAGTTTCGCAGCGGGACCATGGAACTGCTCAAGACCACGCCGATTCAGCGCCTGCAGGTGGTGCTGGGCAAGTTCCTGGCCGCGTTCGGCATCTTGATTCTGCTGTTGATCATCGCCTTCGCCTACCTCACCGTCGTCCTCCACTACGGCAAGCCCGACCTCGCCGCCCTGGGCATCGCCTTCCTGGGCCTGGCGCTGATGGGGGCGGCGTTCTTGGCGCTGGGGATCTTGATCTCCAGCTTCACCCGCAACCAGATCGTCGCCGGAGTGGTGACCTTCAGCCTGTTCTTGCTGCTATGGGTAGCGGGCTGGACGACGGCCTACGCCAGCGGCACGGTGGCGGGCGTTTTTTCCTATCTCTCCATCACCACCCATTTCCAGAACTTCACCTTGGGTGTGATTGATTTGAAGGACCTGATCTACTTCCTCAGCCTCATCGTCGGCGGGCTGTTCCTCACTGCCCGCCGCATGGAGTTGGCGGAATAGCCGCACCCCGCATTGCCCGCCATGCCAACTTTGCAATCTCCGCCCACCCTGCCCCCCCAAACCCCCGGCGCCCCCGGCAGCCCGAACGGAGCAACTCCCCCGCCGCGCGGCTGGCGGCAGCGCGCCGCCGCCCGCGGCACGCTATTCGCCTATGCCGCCGTGGTGGTGGCGGTGCTGATCGTGATCAACGTGGTCGTCAGCCGCCACGACCATAGCTGGGACCTGACGCAGGGCCACGTGCATAGCCTCAGCCCGGAGTCGGTGAAGGTGATGCGCGACCTACGCCAGCCGCTGCGCCTGATCTACTTCGATCACTCCATCAACTTCTCGCACGCCAAGCAGTTCTTGTCGCGCTACGCGCGGCAATCCAACTACGTCCAGCTGCGGTTCGTGGACCCCGACCGGCATCCGGACTTGGCGCGGCGCTACAAGATCGAAAGCTATGGCACTACGGCCGTGGTGTATGCCGGGCGGCAGCAGTTGGTGAATGACCTCAATGAGCAGGACGTGACCAACGCCATCGTGCGCGTGCTGAAGGGCGGGCGCAAGACGGTGTACTTCATCCTCGGCGAGGGCGAGCGCAGCCCCGACGACACCGGCCGCGCCGGCTACAGCGCGCTGAAAGCGGCGATGGTGGCGGAGAATTTCACGGTGAAGACGCTGATTTTGGCCCAGCATCCCCAGATCCCCGCCGACTGCGCGGTGCTGGTCCTGGCCGGGCCGACGCATCCCATGGTCAAGCCCGAGGTGCAGTCCATCGCCGGTTATCTTCAGAATGGCGGCCGGGCTCTGTTTCTGGTCAACATCGCCGCCCACGGGCCGCTGATCCAGTACCTCAGCCAGACCCTCAATGTGGCCCTCAAGCCGGACGTGGTGGCGGACCTGAGCGGCGTGGGACGGCTGTTCGGCGCCAGCAAGCTGATGCCCATCATCGCCACCTATGATCCCCAGCCCATCACCAACCAGATGGGGCACCTGGTCACCATTTTCCCCTTTGCCCGCACCGTGAGCGTGGGCAACTCGACCACGTCGCAGGCGCAGGTGACGCCTTTGCTGGAGACGACGCCGCAGAGCTTCGCCGCCACCGATATCGCCAACGGAGAGATCCGCATTGATCCCTCCAAGGACCAGCACGGCCCGCTGACCCTGGGCGTGGCCGGGACGCTGCCCGCGTCCCGCGGCAAGAGCGCGGACACCGAGGGCCGGTTCGTGGTCTACGGCAGCCCGGACATCGCGGCCAATGCCTTTATCGGCTTTGGCGGCAATAAAGACCTGGCGCTCAACACCTTCAACTGGCTCTCCGCGCAGACCGCCTTCATCAGCATCCGCCCCCATGCGGCCCACAACACCCCGATCAATTTGAATGCGCAACAGATGCACACCATCTTCTGGCTGGTCCTGGTGGCGCTGCCGCTGTTCCTGATCTTGTGCGGCGTGGCGGTGTGGTGGCGGCGGCGGGCCGCGTAGGAGGCAAGCGATGAAGAGCCTGTGGCGTCTGATCATTGCGGTGGCGATTCTGGTGGCCCTGGGCCTGTATCTGCGCTTTCCGGCCAAACCCGCAAAAAGCGCCGCTCCCGACGACCTGGTGACGTTCCAACCGAGCCAGGTGAACCGTGTCCAGGTGGACCGTCCCGGCCAGCCGCAAGTCATCCTGGACCGCGACCACGGCCAGTGGCGGCTGGAGCAGCCCTATCCTGCAGCCGCCGACAGCGGCGCCGTCTCCACCTTGCTGACGACGGCCAGCTCCATCATGCCCGCGGAAAAACTGGGCGCGGTCCAAAAGCTAGCGCCGTTCGGCTTGGACCAACCGGCCAGCGTGGCGCTGCAGCTGGGGAATGGCAAAACCTATACCTTTCTGCTGGGCGGTACGAGCCCCACCAGCGAGAACGTCTACCTCAAGCTCGCCTCCTCGCCCAACGTCTACACCGTGCCCGCCTATGTGAAGACCGATCTGGAGCAGACCGCATTCGCGTTGCAGGACAAAAGCCTGCTCGACTTCGACGCCGACCAGGTTAGCCGGGTCACGTTGCAAGACCACGGCCGGACTCTGACCTTCACCCGCACCAAGGGCGCCTGGCCGAAGGCGGAGGCCAGCAACCTCAATGACCTGACCAGCGCCTTCGCCAACGCTGAGATGGATGCCATGGTCTCGCCGCAGGGGACCGACCCCGCCAAGTATGGCCTGGTGAATCCGCCCATCACCGTGCAGTTCGCCTGGCCGGACGGCTCGGGCGAGGTGGTGATCGGCCACAAGAAGGGCGCGAGTGACTACTACGCCCGCAACGGGGACGACCCAGCGATTTATACGGTGAACAGCTATCTGCTGGATGACATCCACAGCCTTGCCAAGCCGGCGAAGCCACAGGCCGCCGCCAAAAAGACGCCCCGTCGCGCCGAACCCCGGGCCCCGGTGGCGCGGAAACCCGCCCCGCCCAAGGCCTCTCGGTAACCCCGCCCCGCGCCTGGCTGCCGCCGCGCGTTCCGGCCATTGGCAAGCCGAAGACCCTGCTGAAAAGCGGCTCGGTCGCCCGATGGCTGCGAGAGGGTCTTCGCTCGCAGCGAAGGGGCAAGTGCGGGCTAAGCCCACGCCACGCGCGCTGGCCGAGGGCGGTCGGGCCGGCAGCGAACGTCGGCCGCCTTGGAGGTCACTCTTCTGGGCGGCGCGCCGTCCCGGCTACCGCGCCGAGCGGGCCAGGTCAGCCAGGGTGACGTCCACGCCGGCGGGATAATCGCCCGTATAGCAGGCGGCGCAGTACTCGCTCTGCGTGTCGGCGACTGCGGCGCGGAGATTGTCTAGCGACAAATAGGCCAGCGTGTCGGCGCCGACATACTCGCGGATTTCCTCCACGGAGCGATTGGCGGCGATCAGCTCGGCTTTGCGCGGCGTATCCACGCCGTAGTAGCAAGGGGAGATGGTGGGCGGGCAGGAGATGCGCAGGTGCACCTCGCGGGCGCCGGCGTCGCGCATCAGACGGACAATCTTGCGGCTGGTGGTGCCGCGAACAATGGAATCATCCACCAGCACGACGCGCTGGTTCTCCAGCAGGGAGCGCACCGGGTTGAGCTTCAGCTTGACGCCGAAGTCCCGGATCTGCTGCGAGGGCTCAATGAAGGTGCGGCCGACGTAATGGCTGCGGATCAGGCCGAAGCGGAAGGGCAGACCCGCCTCCGCGGCGAAACCAATGGCGGCGGCGACGCCGGAGTCGGGCACGGGAACCACGAGGTCGGCCTCGACCGGGGCCTGGCGCGCCAGCAGGCGGCCCATCGTCTCGCGGCTGGTTTGCACGCTGCGGCCGAAGACCAGGCTGTCGGGCCGCGCAAAGTAAACGTGCTCGAACAGGCAGTGGTGGCGCGGCGCCGGCGGCGCGAAGCGGCGGCTCTTGATCTCAACCCGGGGGCCCTCGGCGCTGACCCGCACCCATTCACCCGGCTCGACGTCCCGGACATAGCGAGCGCCCAGCAGGTCAAAGGCGCAGGTCTCACTCGCGAAAACCACCGCCGGCGGCCTGCCTGGCTCGGCGGCGGGCAGCTCGCCCATCGCCAACGGACGGATGCCGTGGGGATCGCGGATGGCGTAGAGGCTATCCCGGGTGAGCAGGACCAGCGAGTAGGCCCCCTCCAACTGGGTCAGCGCGTCGTCCAGGGCGTCACTCAGCAGCGCGTGGCGGCTGTGGGCCAGCAGATGGAGGATGACCTCGGTATCGCTGGTGGTTTGGAAAATCGAGCCTTGATTCTCCAGCCGCGCGCGGCACTCGGTGGCGTTGACCAGGTTGCCGTTATGGGCGATGGCCAGCGATCCCTTATTGCAATCCACGATCAGGGGCTGGGCGTTGCCCAGCGCGCTGGCGCCGCTGGTGGAGTAGCGGGTGTGGCCAATGGCCGCCGCGCCGGGCAGGCCAGCCAACACCTCCGGCGTGAAGATATCCGCCACCTGGCCCATGGCGCGATGGCAATAGATTTGCTGGCCGTCGGCCGAGGCGATGCCGGCCGATTCCTGCCCGCGGTGCTGCAGCGCGTAGAGGGCGAGGTAGGCCATGTTGGCCGCCTCCGGATGGGCGAAGATGCCGGCAACGCCGCATTCCTCTTTCAGCTTGTCCCAGGGAACGTTCATACCCGCGTCTCCGCCAGTTCCGCTGGCTGTTCTTCGTTCGTTTCGCCCAGCGCACGCGCCAGCCCGCCGCGCCAAGCCCGGTCCAGGGCGGCGACGGGCAGCTCCAGCCGCCAGCCCGGCCCGGCGATTTCCAGCGCCTCCCCGCCGGTTTGGCCCAACTCGTAAAACTCAATGCCGCTGGCGTCGGCCTGGCGCCGGAGTTCGGCACCGGCCTCGGGGCCGCCGCTGACCACCACCCAGCCGGGCACTTCGGCAAACAGCGCCAGCTCCGCATCGCGGTTCAACTCCGGCGCCAATGCCGGGGGCCAGGCGAGGCGGGCGCCGACCGGGGCGAAGTCCGGAGCGGTGACCGGGCGGGAGAGGCTGGCTTTGGCTAAACAGACGGCGATGCCGCCCCGCGAGACCGGGCGGGCGGCATCCAGAAAATCGCTGGCCACGGCGCTCACCAGCAGATCGTGCAGTGCCTTTTCCCGCGCCAGGTCCAGCGCCGGAGGCTGGCCCCAGGCGCGGCCCAGCACCGCGGCTGCGTATTCGCTGCTGCCCAGGCGCTGGCGCGCTTGCCCGTGGGTCAGGGGCGCGGCGGCGCTCAGCAGCCAGATGGAGCGATCCGCGGCACGGAAATACCCCGCCGGCGGACGCCAGCCCTGGGGCCGGCCGGCCAACTCCAGCAGGCCCACCACGCCGATCACCGGCGTGGGGTCAATGCCCTGCCCCAGCGTCTCGTTATACAGGCTGACGTTGCCGCCGGTGATAGGCGTCTCCAACGCCCGGCAGGCCTCGGCGATGCCGGCGATGACCTCCTGCAACTGCCACATGACCACGGGCTTTTCCGGATTGCCCAGGTTCAGGCAGTTGGTGGCGGCGGCTGGCCGGGCGCCGGTGCAGGCCACCTGTCGCGCCGCGGCGGCGACCGCCAGGCGGGCGCCTTGGCGCGGATCCAGGCGACAGTAACGACCCCATCCGTCCAAGGCCATGGCCAGGGCGCGGCGTCCTCCGGGCAGCCGCAGCACTCCGGCGCCCGCACCCGGCGCGGTCAGCGTGTTGGCGCCGATGGTGCTGTCGTATTGCTCGTAAATCAGCGCCGGGGAAGCCAGGTTAGGGCTGGCCACCAGCCACAATAGGGCGTCCTCCAACGGCGGCGCCGTCCCCGCTGCGGGAGCCGGCTCGGGGGGCGCGGCCGCCGCCTGCGCCGGACGCTGGTAACGCGGCGCCTCATCCGTCAACGCGGCGTTGGGAATGTCGGCAACCGGCCGGCCGCGATGATGCACCCGCAGCCGGCCGGTCGCGGTGACGCGGCCGACGACGGCGGCATCCAGCCCCCATTTCCGGAAGACGGCGAAGACCTCGGCCTCGCGGCCGGCGGCGGCGACCAGCAGCATGCGCTCCTGGCTTTCGCTGAGCATCATCTCCTCAGCGGTCATCGCCGTCTCGCGCTGCGGCACGCGGTCCAGGTCCAGGTCTATGCCCGTGCCGGAGCGAGCACCCATCTCGCAACTGGAACTGGTGAGGCCGGCGGCGCCCATGTCCTGAATGCCCACTACGGCGCCAGTGGCCATGGCCTCCAGGCAGGCCTCAAGCAGCAGCTTTTCCAAGAACGGGTCGCCCACTTGCACGTTCGGGCGCTTGGCCTCCGACGCGGCCGAGAACTCCTCGCTGGCCATCGTCGCGCCGTGAATGCCGTCCCGCCCGGTCTTGGCGCCGACATAGATGACCGGATTGCCCTCGCCGCTGGCGCGGCCATAGAACAACTGCTCCCGGCGCGCCAATCCTACGGCCATGGCGTTGACCAATGGGTTACCGCTGTAGCCCGCATCGAACAGCGTTTCGCCGCCCAGGTTGGCGACGCCGAAGCAGTTGCCGTAATGGGCGATACCGGCGACCACGCCGTGCAGGATGGCCCGGTTGCGCGCGGCGATGGCAACGGCGCCCCGGCGGCTGACATCGCCGGCCGCTCCGGGTTGCTCCGCGCCGGCCCAGTGGAGGCCTTCACGAGTATCGGGATCCTCGCCCTGGGCCACCAGCGGGCCGAAGCGCAGCGAGTCCAGGATGGCCACGGGGCGGGCGCCCATCGTGAAAATATCGCGCAGGATGCCGCCGACGCCAGTGGCGGCGCCCTGGAACGGCTCGACGTAGCTGGGATGGTTGTGTGATTCGATCTTAAAGACGCAGGCCCAGCCGTCGCCAGCGTCAATGGCGCCGGCGTTTTCCCCCGGGCCCTGCAGCACCGTGGCGCCGGTGGTGGGCAGTTGTTTCAGCAGCAACCGGCTGGATTTATAGGAGCAGTGCTCGCTCCACATCACGCCGAAGATGGCCAGCTCGCACGCGTTGGGCTCCCGGCCGAGCAACGCGCGGATGCGAGCGTACTCCTGCGGCGTCAAGCCCTGGCGCCGGAGTTGCTCGACAGTGAAGGACATAAACGCCGTGCCGCTAGGCGCCGGCAGCGGCCGGAGCCAGAGCCAGCGACTGAAACAGGCCCAGCCCATCGGCCGAGCCGAGCGCCGCCTCCAGGGCGCGCTCAGGATGGGGCATCAAGGCAACCACATTGCGCTCCCGGTTGCAGATGCCCGCGATATTGGCTTGCGAGCCATTGGGATTGGCGGCGGTCGTGGCGGCGCCGCTGGCATCGGCGTAGCGAAACACGACACGTTGCTCACGCTCCAGGGCAGCCAGCGTTCCCGGCTCGGCTACGTAGTTGCCCTCGCCATGGGCCACGGGCATACGTAACACCTGCCCCGGAGCGCAAGCGCGGGTGAACGGAGTGTCGGTGGTCTCCACCCGCAACCATACCGGCCGGGAGACAAAGCGCAACCCCGCGTTGCGCAGCAGCGCGCCGGGCAATAGGCCGCACTCGCACAGAATCTGGAAGCCGTTGCAAATGCCTAGCACCGGGCCGCCCTCGGCGGCGAAGCGGCGAACCGAAGCCATAATCGGCGAGAAGCGGGCGATCGCCCCGGTGCGCAAGTAATCACCGTAGCTGAAGCCGCCGGGCAAAATGACCGCCTCGGCGCCCTCCAGCGAAGCCGAGCCATGCCACAGCCATACCGCCGGCTGGCCGGCGCGGACCACGGCGCCGTGCGCGTCGCGGTCGCAGTTGCTGCCCGGAAAGACCACTACGCCAATTTTCATCAGGCTCCCCTTTAGTTTATTCCAGTGGCGGCAGCCCGTGATCAGTGGGCTGGGCGGCTAGTGGCCGGGGCTGCGATCCGTGGCCCTATTGGCCAGCGCGCGCGACGCCGCGGGCCAGCACAAAGTAGACCGTTTGGCCGCCCAGGCGCTCCGCGCCTTGCCACCGGCGCCCGACTACCGCACCGCCGGCCGCGGTAACCATCGCATCGAGATTGTGCACAAACGTCGCATGCGCCCGGGTTAGTGAACCCTGCAGCCCTAGGTTGTCGCCTTCCTGGCAGGCCGGCGCCGAAAGGACCAACAATTGCCGCGTCTGCCCGAGCAGCCGCGTCACCACCGCCCGCGCCGTCCGTTCCGGAAGATACATTAATACGCCAGTGCAAAACACCAGATCGAACTCGCCCCGGCCCTCAATAGGGGGCGAGCGCAGGTCACCTTCGACCAGGCGTACCCGGGAGCCCACGCCAGCCAGATACCGCCGCCCGCGCGCCAGCGCCGCCCGATCCACGTCGAAGCCCAGCAAGTCTGCCTTCCCTACGCCCCAGCTGGCCTCCAGCGATCGCAGTAGATAACCCGACGAGCATCCCACATCCAAGACGGAGCGAATGGCCGGCGCGGGGCCTATCACGCGACCGACATCGGCCAGCAGCAACACGCGCGTGGGCGCCAGCGCATCCAGTCGGTGGCGCGCCGCAAACCAGCGCGCCGGGGTCAGGTGGTTGCGCCACAGAAAATAGTGGTAAGCGGCCGGATCGGCCTGGGCCAAGTCCTTCACCAGCGCCGGGGCCCAGCGCCCCCCATGCAGCCGGCAGAATATCCGCGCCAGCGCCAACCGGCGGGCTACCGGAATCCGCCGAAACAACAGGTCCCGGCATGTACCGCGCAGCCCCATGCCGGGTTGGAGGCCGTGCCCGCCGCTTCCGCTGCCCTCGTGGCTCGAACCCGGACGCGCGGCGTTGGTGCGGCGGGCCGACCGGTAACCTCCGCGGCGGAGCCGGCGTATCAGTGACCTAAGCGGAGCGTCTGCCCGGCGTGCCAGCACAAGACCATCTAAAATTAATCCGATGCCTCTCCCCGCGAATACACCCCGGCACGGCTGGCGGGCCCCGGCCCTGGGGCTGATCCTGGCCGTCGGCGCCACCGCACTGGCCGGCTGTGGGCAGAAGACGCCGCATGCCAGGATCACCCCGCCCACGCCGGTGAGGGTGGCCCAGGTGGCCACCGAAAACGTTCCCACGCGGCTGGAGGCGATCGGCGCGGTGCAGGCCTACTCGACCGTGTCGGTGGAGGCGCAGGTGAGCGCGCAAATGGAGGCGGCCACCTTCCAACAGGGCGATTTCGTGCATCGCGGCCAGATTTTGTTTCATCTCGACCCGCGCGTCTTCCAAGCCGCTCTGGCCTCGGCCGACGCCAACGTGGCTAAGGACCGCGCCAACTACGCCCAAGCCGAGGCCGACGCCAAGCGCTACGCCGAGCTCACTGCCGAGGGCATTGTCTCCCGCGAACAGAACGAGCAGATGCAGGCGGCGGCGCAGGAATTGGCGGCAGCGATCGCCGCCGACCAGGCGGCAGTGCGCACCGCCGAGCTGAACCTGAGCTACTGCACCATTGCTTCGCCGGTGGATGGCCGCACTGGGGCTCTGCTGGTGCATCCCGGCAACATGGTGCAGGCCAACAGCACGCAACTGGTGACCATCAACCAGATCTCGCCGATTTATGTCAGCTTTTCGGTGCCCGAGCAATACCTCGACGAGATCAAAACAACCCTGCGGCGGCAGACACTGCCCGTCTACGCCCAGGCGCAGAACGATCCTCGGCCGGCCGGGGGCAGGCTGACCTTCGTCAACAACACCGTGGACGCCACCACCGGCACCATTCAACTGATGGGCACCTTCGCGAACCAGAACCGTGGGCTGTGGCCGGGAGAGTTCGTCAGCACGTCGCTCATCTTGGGCATGAATCGCGACGCCATCGTGGTGCCAACCTCTGCCATTCTGACCGGACAGAACGGACATTACGTATATCTCGCGACGCCCAAGGCGACGGCGGAGAACGTGAACGTAACCACAGGGGTGGCGGCCAATGGCGTGACCGTGGTCACGAAGGGCCTGCACATAGGCCAAACGGTCATCACCGACGGGCAGCTTGGGCTGTATCCCGGGGCCAAGATCGTCATCAAGCCTGCCATGTCGGCCAGCGTGACCCGAACGGAATGAGCGGGCGAGCGGCAGCATGAGCGTCACCGGCCTGTTTATCCGCCGCCCGATTGCCACCACGCTGGTGATGCTGGCGATCCTGATGTTCGGCATCGTCGCCTACCTTTCGCTGCCGGTCAGCGACCTGCCCAACGTGGATTTCCCCACCATCAACGTGCAGGCCGGCCTGCCGGGGGCTAGCGCGCAGACCATGGCCTCGACCGTGGCCACGCCGCTGGAGAAGCAATTCGGCACCATCTCCGGGCTGGACGAGATGACCTCGACCAGCGCGCAGAACTCGACCTCGATCACGCTCCAGTTCGCCCTCAACCGCAATATCGACAGCGCTGCCCAGGACGTCGCCTCGGCCATCGCCGCGGCCACGGGGCAGCTGCCGCCGGGCATGCCCACCCCGCCCACCTACAAGAAGGTGAACCCGGCCGACAGCTCGATTTTGAACCTCGGATTGTCCTCGACCACGCAACCGCTATCTACGGTGGACAACTATGCCGAGGACGTGGTCGCGCAGCGGCTGTCCATGGTGGACGGCGTGGCCGAGGTCAACGTTTTCGGAGCGCAGAAATACGCCGTGCGGGTGGAGCTGAACCCGCTGGAGATGGCGGCGCACAACATTGGCATTGACACGGTGCAGACCGCAATCCAGAACGCCAACGTCAATCTGCCCACGGGGACGCTCTGGGGCGCGCAGACCGCCTACACCGTGCAGGCCAATGGCCAGTTGGACAATGCGGCGATGTACCGGCCGCTGATCGTGGCCTACCGAAACGGTGCGCCGGTACGGCTGGGCCAGATCGGCAATGTGATCAACAGCGCCGAAGATATCCAGACCGAAAGCTGGTTGAACGGCAAGCCGGCGGTGCTGCTGTTCGTAATGAAGCAGCCGGGCGCCAACACCATCCAGGTGGTGGACGGCATCCGGGCGGTGCTGCCATCGCTGCAGCAGGCCATTCCGCCTTCGGTGCATCTGCAAGTCGAGTACGACAAATCGGTGCCCATCCGGGATTCGGTCAACGACGTCAAGTTCACCCTGCTGCTGACCATCCTCCTAGTCATCTTGGTGATCTTCCTGTTCCTGAAGAACATCTCCGCCACCCTGATTCCCAGCCTGGCGTTGCCGTTCTCGATCATCGGCACCTTCGCCGTGATGTATGCGCTCAGCTACAGCTTGGACAACCTGTCCCTGCTCGCGCTGACGCTCTCGGTGGGCTTCGTTGTGGACGACGCCATCGTGATGCTGGAGAACATCGTCCGCCACATGGAGATGGGCAAGCCGCCGATGCAAGCGGCGTTGGAGGGGTCCCGGGAGATCGGCTTCACCATCATCTCGATGACGCTGTCGCTGGCGGCGATCTTCATCCCCTTCCTGTTCATGCAAGGGCTGCTGGGGCGGCTGCTGCATGAGTTCGCGGTGACCATCGGGGCGGCGATTCTGGTCAGCGGCTTCGTGTCGCTGACCTTGACGCCGATGTTGTGCAGCCGCTTCTTGAAGCCGCACGCGGCTGTCGAGCGGCACGGAGCGACCTATCGCGCCCTGGAGGCGGGTTTCCAATGGATGTACCGCGTCTATGACTGGGGTCTGAAGCTGGTTCTGAAGCACCGGGTGATGACCATGCTGGCGGCGGGCGCGGTGCTGGCGGCGACGGTGTGGCTGTTTGTGCAGATTCCTACTGGCTTTTTGCCCAGCGAGGACAATAACGAAGTCGCGGTGTCCATTCAGGCCCGGCAGGGCATCTCCTGGGATGCGATGAAGCAGCATCAAGAGGCGGTGATGGCCATCGTGGACAAGGTGCCCGGCACGTTGGCGGCGATGTCCTACGCCGGCGGCAACCCCTCCAATGCCGGCAAGATTTGGGATCACCTGACCTTGCGCGAGGACCGCAAGTACAGCGTGGACCAAATCATCGCCCGGTTGCAGCCCAAGGTGGATCAGATCCCCGGAGTCAAGGTCTATCTGCAAAACCCACCGGCCATCCGCATCGGCGGCCACACCACCAACGGGCTGTATCAGGTGGCGCTGGAGGGAACCAATCCCAGCGAGATCTATCATTACGCCCCCATCCTCATGCGTCAGTTGCAGAAGTTCCCGTTGCTGGTCGGCGTCAACACCGACATGCAGCTGCGCAACCCTGAGGTGGACATCGCCATTGACCGCAACAAGGCGGCGACCCTTGGGGTGACCCCGGAGCAAATCGAGAGCGCGCTCTATACCGCCTACGGCCAGCGCGAGGTGTCGCTGATCTACGAGCCCGACGACGAATACTACGTCATCACGCAGCTGCTGCCGCAGTACCAGACAGGTCCGCAATCATTGCAGTATCTCTACATCCTTTCCAGCAGCGGCCAACTCGTGCCGCTGAGCGCCGTGACCACCACCAAGACCACCGTGGGCCCGCTGCAGGTCAACCACATCGGCCAGTTTCCGGCGGTAACAATCTCGTTCAATCTCCGCCTGGGCGCCTCCCTGGGACAGGCGGTACCGCTGATTCAACAACAGGCGCGCCAGATTCTGCCGCGGGACATCACGCTTGCGTTCCAGGGCGCGGCGCAGGTGTTTCAGCAGTCCATGACAGGCATGGGCCTGTTGTTGGGCCTGGCGGTGCTGGTCATCTATATCGTGCTGGGGATTCTCTACGAGAGCTTCGTGCACCCGCTGACCATTCTTTCCGGCTTGCCGGCGGCGGGCTTCGGAGCCTTGCTGACGCTGTGGATCTTCCATGTGGATCTGAACATCTACTCCATCGTGGGTATCATCATGCTGGTCGGCATTGTGAAGAAGAACGCCATCATGATGATTGACTTCGCGCTGGAGGCGGAGCGTAACGAGCATCTGCCGGCGATACAGGCGATCTATCAAGGCGCATTGATTCGCTTCCGGCCGATCATGATGACCACCTTCGCCGCACTGGTGGGCACGCTGCCCATCGCCATCGGCTGGGGCCCGGGCGCGGAGTCGCGGCGGCCGTTGGGACTGGCGGTGGTCGGGGGTCTACTGTTCTCGCAGTTTTTGACGCTGTTCATCACCCCGGTCGTGTACGTCTACATGGATCGCTTCCAGACCTGGATGAGCGGTGGCAAGCAGGCGCCGCGGCGGCCGGCGCTGGTGCCCATCCCCGCTGACGCGGAACGCGTCGGCGTTTAGCGCCAGCGGCCCACAGTGCGACGCCAGCGCTAGCCGGCGGGCGCCGCTGCTAAAACGTGAACACCAGGCCCACCGACGGGCTGGCGGTGTGGGTCCACTTGTTGATCGTCAGCAGTTTGGGCACACCATAGTTCGGCGTCTTGAAATTCAGCTCGCGGAACTCAAGCCGCGCCCCGATGTGGTCAATGTGAAAATCCAGCCCCGCGCCATAGTCCCACATGCCCTCGGTCTGCCTGCTGGTGCCAAGGATGTTGGCGTTGCTGGGGCTGAAGATCACCGCTCCGCCGCCGGCCAGAATGAATGGCTGGAAGAAGCCCAGCAACCGCGGCGTGGTAATGACCTCGTTGGCGTCCAGATCGTTCATGCGACTGGTCAGGCTATAGGCGGCCGGACCCACGCCATATGGCGCCGAGGAAGCGTAATAGCGCTGACCGTTTTGGGTGTAGCCCCACTCCGCCTCCAGCGCCTCCCAACTCGTCAGATGGAGGCGGTAGCCGACGAGGACCCCGGCGGAATCGGTGACGATGTCGTTCTGAATGCTGGTGGGGCTGGCGGTGAGATTGTTGACATTCGCATTTTGAGTGAACACCCCCATGACCTGGATCGAAAGCTCGGAATGCTGAAGATCCTGAGCCCAAAGACTCACGGTGGACAGCAAGACTAGCGCGCAGACGGTTCCTATGACCCGTTTCATCGAAAAGAGCCCCCTCTCAAAACAACGATGCGGGAATGGATGCGGGCACGACAGCGGAGGCTGTACCTAAGCGGGCAGATAAAAGGGGCTCACGGGACACTACGGCAATGGCAGTGCGGGCGGGGGACGTCTGCCCATTGCGAACACCGCCGATAGCAGCGGGGCGGCCGTCTCGGCTGCCGCGCTCGTCTGCGGGGCGCAGCCGCGGCGCCGCAGACGAAGCGGCGGCGAGCCTTGGCGCCGCCCACGCCGGGATCGCCTGGCGCGCGGTCCCGCAGGCACTAGCTGCCGCCCACGCCGGAGTAGCCGGGCTGGCCGTCGAAGCGGTACAGGTTCGCGCTTTGGACGCAATCGAGGCCCTGGGCGGCGATGCGCCCCAGCAGCGCCAGGATTTGCGCGGGCGTGGCCGTTTGCCCCTCTGGGGCCTGGAAACGGGCGCGCCAATGATCGGTGCAGAAGGTCTCGGGATGGCCCTGAGGCCAGACCTTTGCGCCGCGGTTGGTGATGAGCGCCAAAGGCAAACCCGCTTCGCCCAGCGGCCGCAGCTTTTGCGCCAGTTGCTCAGCGCTGCCACCCGACCAATCCAGGTACACGTCCGTGCCGAGCAGCGTTTTTTGCGCCTTGGCGGGGGCGGCGACGGGCTGTGGGCGGCCAGCGTTGGCGCGGTACTCGGGGGCCTTCAGGTGGTTCGGCTGTTGCCCCACGCGGGCAATGATGGCGTCGGCGAACTCCCGAGTACCGACGCGCTGTCGGGAGACGCCGTCCTGGAAGATGTCGTAGGTATGGACGCCATCCTCGAGTGTCCGCAGGAAGGCGTTATGGGCGCGGGCGGCAGCCTCGGCCTGGCCGATGTGGGCCAGCATCATCACCCCGCCCAGCAGCAAGCCGCTGGGATTGGCCAGGTTCTGCCCGGCGCGGCGGGGGGCGGAGCCGTGAATGGCCTCGAACATTGCGGCCTGCTCGCCGATGTTGCCGCTGCCGGCCAGGCCCACCGAACCCGCGATCTCGGCGGCGACATCGGAGAGGATGTCGCCATACAGGTTGGGCATCACCACCACATCGAACAACTCCGGCCGATCCGCCAGCTTGGCGGCGCCGATGTCCACGATCCAGTGTTCCTTCTCGATCTCCGGGTACGTCGCGCCGATCTCCTCGAAGACGCGATGGAACAGGCCATCGGTCATCTTCATGATGTTGTCCTTGGTGAAGCAGGTGACCTTGCGGCGGCCGTTGGCGCGGGCGTACTCAAAGGCATAGCGGACAATTTTTTCCGAGCCGGGGCGGGTGATCAGCTTGAGGCACTCGGTAACCTGCGCCGTGTGCTGGTACTCGATGCCGGCGTAAGTGTCCTCCTCGTTCTCGCGGATGATGACCACATCCATCTCCGGATGCTTGGTGGCGACAAAGGGGGGATAGGCCACGCAGGGGCGGACGTTGGCGTAGAGGCCGAGGGCCGAGCGGACGGTAACGTTCAGGCTCTTGAAGCCGCCGCCCTGCGGGGTGGTGACCGGGGCCTTGAGGAAGACCTTGGTGCGACGCAGGCTCTCCCAGGCCGCGTCCTCGATGCCGCCCTTGACGCCGCGCTCATAGACGCGCTGGCCGATCTCGATGGTTTCGGTTTTCAGTTGCGCGCCGGCGGCGGCGAGCACGCGCAGCGTGGCGTCCATGATCTCGGGGCCAATGCCGTCGCCGTGGGCGATGGTGATCGGGGTGGGTTGGGTCAACGCAGGTCTCCTGTTTTGCCGCGAATTTTCAATATAGCGCGGCACGGCGGAGAACTGCCGTCGCGCGCGCGGCGGTTAGCGACGAGCAGGCAGGCGGCTCCGCCGCCCGATTCGGGACAGCCCCGCCGCCCGCGGGACCTGCGGCCGGACTTCGCCGGGGTCCCCAGCATGCAGCGGCGCGTGCTGGGGTGGGACGGCCGGCAGCGGGCGCCCGCTGGGGCTCAGGGCGTTTCCAGGTGGCCGCGACCGGCCGCCCCGTGGCCTAAAACCGCAAGCGCAGCGAAAACTGCATGAAGCGCGGCACGCTAATGGTCGAGTTGTATTCGCCAAACAGCAGCCCGCTGTCCAGCGCCGGCTGGGCGGTGCGGACGTCGTAGCGCACGGTGTTGGTGACGTTGAACGTCTGCCAGGCGAACTCCACGCTCTTGGTGTCGCCGATGGGGAACGTCTTCGCGAGGCTAGAGTCAATGTCGAAGACGCCGTCACCAATGATATCGTTGCGCACGCCGCTCTCCCCCGGCCATGCCTGACTGAAGGCGGCCTCGGCGGCGAGGGGATTGGGAAACATGTTGGGCCCCTGGCCCTGGCCATTGATGACCACATTATCGGTGGTCTGCATCTGGGGCAGCGCGCCGATCAACTCCGCATCGCCCTCGATGTTCCAGTTGGTGGGCCAGTCGGCGCCGTTATCCACGGTGATGGGAAAGCCGCTGGTCCAGGTGAACAAGCCGGAGAGGTTCCAACCGCCGATCAGCTCGTTCAGCCAGCCGCCAGCGCCGCCGCCGAGCCATTGCCCGTGGCCAAAGGGGAGGGTCCAAACCCAGTTGGAGTTGAGCTGGTCGAAGGCATTGAAGTCGGAGAGGCCGCGCAGCGCCATCGGATCCCAACTATTGATCACGACGCCGCCGCCGTTGAGGTCATCGCCGGTGCCGCCGGTGCCCTCGTAGGGACCTTCGCGGCCGGCGGCGGACTCCTCGTCCAGCGATTTGGACCAGGTGAAGTTCAACTGGCTTTGCAGCGTCTTGGCCAACTGCACCTTGTACGTCACCTGGAGGGCGTCGTAGTCGGAAGTGCCGATGTTGTTCCAGCTGTACAGCGACGAGAACTGGTCGGTGTAGTAGGCGTAGGGGCCGAAAATGCTGTTCGGCAGGTTGGTGCCGTTGACCGCGTCTGGGGTGTCCAGCTCGTAGAGGGCGTACGTCTCGTTGTGCAGGTTGCCGGCGAAGACGGCGTAGGCCATCTGGGTAGCCGTGGCGGCGCCGTTGACCGTGCCGCAGGAGGGGCAGTACGGCGACGGGTTCATGCCGGCCAGCGCCGGGAACAAATCCTGCCAATACGCAATGGGCTTGACAGCGTTGATGTTGGTCCCCGCGGCGGCCAGCTGTGCGAGCATGCGAGCGGCGGTGAAATAGTCCATCTTGCTCTTCGGATCCACCACATCGGTCGGCATGGCCAGGTCCATCTGCATGGGCAAGCGGCGCCCAATGGTCCCGACGTAGGCTAGCTGGAGCGATGAGGAGCGGCCGATCTGGCGCTCATACGAAACGTTGAAGACATGCGTGTAAGGCGTCTTGATGTTGGCGTCCAAGCCCCAGTTGATGGCGAACAGATCGTTGGCCGGGGTGACCGGAAAGCCGCCGGTGGGCGCGGGCCCGAAGATGCAGCCGGCACCGGTCAGCGACGCGCAGGGCGCCGGCAAGCAGGTCAGGCAGGTGAAACGGGGGACATCGGAATCGGTCACCGAGCCAGCGGCGTTGCCGATCTTGCTGGAGAGGCCAAACTCGCCGTTGGCGGCGAAGCTGTTGATGATGCCCATGGCGAACTGGTCATACATGATGCTGTAACCGGCGCGGATCGAGACTTGCTGGCGGTGGCCCAGCAACGCGCCCAGCCAGCCGTCGCCGAAATCCGGGGACCAGGCGACCGCCACACGGGGGGAGAAATCCTTGAGGTCGGAGTTCCAGAAGCCGGGGCCCTGGTTGCGCGGCCCGCCCAGCTCGAACTCCAGCTCGCCGGCTTGGCTATCCGGCTCGCCGGCGGCGGCCAGCGCGCCGCGCTGCTGGAACCACAGCCCGGCATTCTCGCAGCCGGCGGCGCCGACCACGCAGGGGGCGACCTGAACGCCGTTTTCCTCAAACGGCGGCTGCTGGTATTCCCAGCGGAGGCCGTAGGTCAGGGTGAGGGAGCGCGCGATGTGCCACTGATCTTGGCCATAGAGCTCGTAATCGTTGATGGCATAATCGCGGCTCAGGGGCGTGCCCTGCCCCAGGGCCTGGCCGCTGCGCGTAAAGTTGTAGACGCCGTCGCCTTCGGGCAGAAAGCCCATCACAACGGACAGATCGCCGTCGTAGGCGCTGGAGAAACTGGTGTTGACGCTGGGATAGCCGTTATTGTCCGGCGCCATGGGATTGCTCGTTCCGGCGATGGCGGCGCCGGCCAGATAGACAACGTTGGTCTGGGCATCGGAGAAGGACTGGGCGTTGCTGGTGCTCTCGTCGCGGATGAAATTCAGGTTGCCGCCGAACTCGAACAGATGGTTGCCCCAGTTCCAGGAGTAGTTATCGATCAGGTTATTGACCGGAACGATGGTGTCGGTGGAGCGGGTGAAGGGAATCAGATCGGTCAGGCCGTTGAGGTACACGGCGGGGGAGTTGGAGGCGCCCTCGTTGTCCACGCTCTGGCGGATGAAGCCCCAGCGCAGGTTGTTTACCATGGTCGGCGATAGCACCGAGGTGAGACCAAAAATCGAGCCGCGGCTGGTATCCAGTTCGGTGGTGGCGGCAGGTCCGCCGGGGAAATTGGGCGCTCCGGGCTGATTATCCCCG
>JBOGKW010000055.1:0-18694 GCA_050746205.1 Terriglobales bacterium
CCCCCGGCCGCGGCGCGTCCCGCGCCCAGGCCGGCGCAAAAACCACCCGGCGCCCCTCGAACCGCCCCGCCGCCTAAGTGCGCCGCGGCGGGTGCGGGCCCGGAGGCCCGCGCTCCCAGCGGGAGGCCCTGGGCCGCGATGGTACACTCGCTGAAGAAGGAGATTCACGATGGCGTATCCGGAGTTCATGATTGAAGGCATGCGGCAGGAGCTGACGCGCTTGGGCATTGAGGAGACACGCACGCCGGATCAGGTACGGGCGGCGATGGACAGCGCGGCGGGTACCCTGCTGGTGGTGGTCAACTCGGTCTGCGGCTGCGCCGCGGGGAAGGCGCGGCCCGGCGTAGCCATGGCGCTGCGCCATGCGCACCACCCCGACCGGGCCATCACCGTCTTCGCCGGCGCCGACATCGAGGCCACCGAGGAGGCCCGCCGCCGCTTCGCCCCCTACCCGCCCTCCTCGCCGCAGATCGCGCTGTTCAAGCAGGGCAAGCTGGTACATATGCTGGAGCGGCGGCAGATCGAGGGCCGGGCGGCCGATGAGATCGCGCAGGACCTGATGCTGGCCTTCGATCAGCATTGCGCCACCGCCGCCACGCCGGCGTGAACCGCCGGCAGGAGGTGGCCCGCCTGGCGGACTGGTGCCGCGTGCCGCTCGGGTCCGGCGCCACCATCGCCGAAGTCGGCGCTGGCGACGGCGCCTTTGCGCGGGAATGCCTGCACTGGGCTGGCCCTACCGGTCGCGTCTTCGCCACCGAACTAGAAGGACAGAAACATCAGCAACTGTGCCGCCGCTTGTCGCGCCAGGGTGGCGAGATCGGCCCGGTGGCCTCGACGGCTGCCACCAGCGGCCTGCCCGTGGGCGAGTGCGACGCCGTCGTCCTGCGCGCCGTCTATCACCATTTCACCCAGCCTCGGGCCATGGCGGCGGACCTGTTCGCCGCGCTGCGCCCGGGAGGCGCCCTAGCGATCGTGGACTTTCCGGCCCGCTGGTGGCTGACCCTGTTTTCCCGTCCCAAGGATGTGCCCGCCGACCGCGGCGGCCACGGCGTGCCCGCGGTGGTGGTGGGGCGGGAGCTGACGGCGGCGGGCTTCGCGCTGGAACGCGACGGCCGTCCGTGGCGTTGGGACTTTTACTGCTCGCTGTTTCGCAAGCCCGGCGTTGCGCCCCAGCCATGACCGGCATTCCTCAATCACTGCCGCGTGACGGCGCACGCAGCTCCGGCCGCTCCCGCAACGTGGGATGGGCAGCCGTCGAGGCCCAACCGCCCGCATCCACAATGGCGGCAGTTCCGCCCACGGACCGGTGGCAAAGCCAGCGCCCGCTCTCCACCCGCGTTGTCGGCCTGCAAGCCGGCCTGCCCGCCACCCGCCGCGACGCCCAGGGCGAATGGCGCACTGCCATCGGCAAGCAGCCGGTGCGGATGGCGCGGATCGGCGCCGAGGGCTTAGCCGGCGATGCCGTCGCTGACACCCAGCATCACGGCGGGGCGGAAAAGGCCGTGCTGGCCTACGCCGCTGGGCATTACCCCGCTTGGGAGCGGGAATGGGCTCGCCGCCTCCCCTTCGGCGCCTTCGGCGAAAACTTCACTCTCGAGGGCGGCGACGAGAGCTCGGTCTGCATTGGCGACGTTTGGGCCGTGGGTCAGGCGCGGCTGCAAATCTCCCAGCCCCGCGAGCCGTGCTACAAACCGGGACGGTACTGGCAGCTGCCGGAAGTGATGGAGCGCATGATCGCCACCCGCCGCACTGGCTGGTACCTGCGCGTGCTTACGCCAGGCGAGGCCGCCGCCGGGGCGGAGATGACGCTGGTCGAACGCGCCTGGCCGGAATGGACCGTCGCCCGCGCCCTGGCCATTTTCTACGCTCGGGAATACCCCAACCGCGCCGAACCCGCCGCCGGCGCCCTCACCGCCGACCCCGGCAACGCTGACCCCGACGTCACCGCCCTGGCCTCTGACGCCGCCGCGCTCGCCGGCTGCCCTGCCCTCTCGCCCCGTTGGCGCTCCCGCCTGGCCAGCAGCGGCGGCTAGCCCCTCAGCCCGGAGCGCCGGTGGCGGCCGCGCCGGCGGCGCGTGTGGCCCGCGCGATCTCAGCGGCAACAGCGTCCGCCTCGCCCATTTTTGCGAGGATCTCGTCCAGCAGGCGGTAATAGCGACCCCAAGTCCCGGGTGGCACCAGCGCGGCAATGTCGATGGGCATGCACCGCGCCCATGCCTCGAACGCCTCTAGCCGCTGCTCCCGCCTCTCCAGCCCGGGTCGGCCCAGGGTTGCTGGCGACCACCTCGCGCCGCTCCGGATCCAGACCCGCCACTCCTTGTTCCCTTTCGACTGGTTGCACTTTCCGCAGGCTGGCACAAGGTTTCGAATGGAGGACGGAAAGCCAGTTGGCCGTCCCCGCAAAACCAACGGGCGGAGATGATCCCACTCCGTGGGCGCGCCCCCGCAATAGCTGCACCAAAGCCGCTCTGGCTCCAGGCCGAAAATCCCCAACACCTGGCGAATCTCCTCGGCAGCGGGAGCGGCGGCCGGCACGATCGCAGCCACGAACACGTTGCGCATGCTGGAGGCGCGGCTCTTGATTCGCATGCCATTGGGCATGCGGAAGCAGCGCAGCAGCCGCCTTCGCTCGAGCGCGTCCATCCCGAAGCCGAAGGATAGTGGCTGCACCGCTGCCTGAGAACTGGCGGGGCGGCCAGGGAACCGGTTCGGTAACGCGGCGGCAGGACCGCCGAACGCCGGGGCGCCGCTCCCTGTGAGCCCGGCCCCGGCCACGGCCGCGCCCCGCAGACGCCGGTCTAGCCACCGTTTCTGGCGCCCTGCGTCAGGGGCGGCCCCGAGCTGCCGAAAACGGCGCCAAGGCGCCATGGCCCGGCGGGTTAGGCTGGACCAGTGAGCAAGTCCCCCCTGCGCCGCCGGTTGGAACAATTCGCCCGCCAGCAGGGCTTTGCAAGCCGGAGCGCCGTGGCGTTGGCGCTCGTGGTCACCAGCCGGGCGCGCGGGGACGGCTTGCCCCTGGAGCCCTCCGCCTTGCTCACGCCCGGCGGGGGGCAGGTGGCGGGCCAGACCATGGCCGCGGTCCAGAGGGTTCTTCGGAGGCACGGGATATCCGCCGTGCTCGCCACCGAGGGCGGGCGGACGTCGCAGGGGAGCGTCGCCCGTATGAGGGCCTATTCCGCGTTCCTAAACTCGCTCGGGCCCGGCGCGGACCTGGCCAGCGCGGAGGCTTTTTGGGCCGGGCGCGCACGCAGGCTGATCGCCCGAGCGGCCGCACCTGCGCCGTTACGGCTGCGCCTTCCGCCCAATGGCGGAGTTCGGGCCGCGGTCAGGAGTCTCATCCTCGAAGCAAAGAAGAGGCAGCGGCGCGTTCACGGGCTTCAATACGCGGGGGCCGTGCTGCAGCACCTGGTCGGAGCGAAGCTCCAGTGCGCCCTGCCCGAACAGCAGTTCGAGCACCACGGTTTCTCCGGGTCGGGCTCGCCCGGCAGTCGGGCCGGCGACTTCGAGATCGGCGACGTGGCCATCCACGTCACGATGGCGCCGGGGGACAGCCTGATCGCCCGCTGCCGAGAGAACATCGAGGCCGGACTTCAACCCGTCATCATAACCGTCGGCGACGGCACGGCGGTTGCGACGGGCCTCGCGCGGCAGGCGGAGCTCGGAGAGAGGGTTGACGTCCTGGATGCCGAGCAATTCGTAGCGATCAACGTTTACAAGTTGGGCCGCTTCACCGGCGAGGGCCGCCGAGCCTCTCTCGGGGACATCATCAGCCGCTACAACGCGATCGTCGCGGAGCACGAGACCGACCCCAGCCTTAAGATTGAGCTCCGCCCCTGAGGGGGGACCCTGTCCAGCGCAGCCGGACAATGCGCGCCGTCAAGAGCCGGGACACCGCCCCTGAACTGGCGGTGCGCCGCCTGGCCCACTCGATTGGGTTTCGATTCCGCCTGCACCGAAGTGACCTGCCGGGCACGCCCGACCTCGCGTTTCCGCGGCGGCGGGGGTTGCGCTGTTCGTGAACGGCTGCTGTTCGCAGGGCCACCACTACCGCCGGGACCGCCGCAGGCCAAAGGCCAACGCCCGTACTGGCGGCGCAAAATTACGCGGAACCGGGAGCGGGGCCGCGCCAACGCCGCTGCGCTTCGCCGCGCGGGCTGGTGGGTGCGTGTCATCTGGGAGCGCCAGCTATCCGCTGCCGCCGCACTCCTCCGGAGGCCTGCCAGGAGCCCGCCAGCGTGGCCGCTGCCTCCCCGCGGGAGCAACTGAGGAGACCGACATGACCGATTTCTATGCCACCTTCGCCGGGAGCCGGCTCGGAAAGGTCCAATCCGGCAAGACGCGGGCGCTCATCGGGGTTGTCGGGCAAGCGCTCGGCTCGGGACTCGACGTCGCGTTCGTGTTTACCGAGCCAAGGCGCAGCCTGTCCATGCAGACCGAGCGGCGCTGCGGCCTCACGGCGGCGCTCGGCCGGGGTCAGAGCGCCTTGGGGGGCGCATTATGTCGCACGCGAGCAACTCGTCGTCCAGGATGAATTCGGCGAACTCCGCGCGAGCCGGGCCGCGGCTTGTTCTCGAGCGCCGCCGCGGCCCCGGCGGCCGCGCGGGGCGGGCTATCCAGCCCGGCATGGTTTCATTGCGCCCCGCCCTCGTGGCTCCGGCCCGCCACCCTCGCGGCTAGAGAACTCGATGGCTACCTTCTCGGCTCGTACCGCATCGCCACCGCCCCCGAGCCGAACTCCAGCCGGCCCACGAGCATCAGGTCGAGATGCTTGGATAGCCCCGCGAACAACGTCGGCCCGTGGCCCGCTAGCCTGGGCTGCACCACGAACTCGTACTCATCGAGCAATCCCAGCTCCGCCAACGCCATCGGGAGCTTCACGCTACCCACGAACAGTCCCCTGCCCGACTCCCGCTTGAGCCGCTGAACGGCCTTGGCCAGATCCCCGCGCACGACTTCTGCATTCCAATCGACCCGGTCCAGGGTGCTCGACACTACGTACTTCTTTGCCGCGTCGATCGTCCGGGCGAAGGCCTCCATCCAATCAGGCCTCGTTCCCGTCCGCGCCGATGGTCGCCATGCTGCCTCCATCATTTCGTACGTCACCCGGCCCAAGAGGAGGGCATCGGCCTGGCGTAGGTTCGCGGCGGCGTGCCGATGCAAGTCTTCGTCCGGGACCATTGCGCGGTGATCGCAGCAGCCGTCCAACGTCACGTTGATGGAATACGGAAGGGGTCGCAGTATGTCAGGAATAGCCGTTCTGGCCGCCCTCGCGCACCGGTGTACCGCCGCTCGCCGTGGCTTGCGGAACCTGGCGCTCACCTGGTGTAATCGGCCGGCCGGGCGCTGCTTGCGTCGGTCGAGGCGGCTCAGGGCGTTGCCAGTTTGCCGCGAGAACGCGCGGGTGCGCCCCGGGGCTTGGCTGCCGGGTGCCGGGCGGGCGACAATAGCGCTTCACGCTATGCGAGTACGGACCTGGTGGCTGGGCTCGGCGGCGGCGGTGGCGTTGTGCGCCGCCACCGGGGCCCAGGTGTTGAACCCGAAGATGGACGTGCCCGCGCAGGCGTTCAGCTACCCGGCCTACCCCACCGGCGAAATCGGCCTCCGCGGCGCGCCGCAAGCGACCGAGATCACGCCCGAGGGTTATCTCTACACCGGCTATGGCGAACTGATGTTTCTCCTCGGCGACCCCGCCCGGCCGGCGCGGCAGCGCATCCGCACGCTGGATGAGGGCTATCTGCCCATCGTCCATTACCTGCTCGAGGACGGCACGGTCGAGTACCGGTTGACGCTGTTCACCGCACCCACGGGTCCGGCCGATACCACCGGCGTCAATATCATCCGCGTCGAGGCCGCCAACGGCGGCGACCAGCCGCGCACCTCCTACTTCGCCGTGGCGCTGCGCTATACCGGCGACAATGGCAACCACCGCTTCTACCGCCCGGCGGTGGCGCGGCAGCCGGGCGATTACTCCCAGCCCGGCGTCCGCTTCGACCCCAACTGGGTCTATGGCTTTGACGATTCGCGGCCACTTGGAGACGCCTGGACCGCCAGCGGGCGTCCGTTGCCGGCGGCCGAAGCCCCGCCGCAGGCCCTGCTAGCGGCGGGGCCGTCCAGAATCGGGCGGCTGAGCCGCAACCCGCAGGCGGGCCTGCAAGGGAGCCCGCCGGAGGGCCTGGCGGAGCGAAACGGGCGGGTGCTGTACGCCTATCCCAGCTCGCCGGCGCCAGTGCTGTGGCTCACCCCCCGCCGCCGCTATCAGCATCCGGCGCGCACCGGCGGTTGGCGACAGCAGCCGGTCTTGATGGTGCAGTACGCGCTGCACTTGGCGCCGGGACAATCGGCGACGCTGGTGTTCAAGATGCCTGTCGTTCCCATCCCCGCCACCGACGCGGCGGGGCTGGCGGCGCTGCGCGCCCTGGATGCCCCGGCGGCGCTGGCGGCGACGCGCAGCAGTTGGGATGAAGAGCTGCACCGCGGCCTGCGCATCCGCCTGGCCGAGCCCAAGGTCACCGACACCTTCCAAGCCAGCCTGATGTACGACCTGCTGGCCCTGAATCACGTCGGGCCCTACTACATCCAAACCGTCAACCAACTCCAATATCACGCCTTCTGGCTGCGCGATGGCAGCAATATCATGCATGCCTATGACGTGATGGGCTACAACCCGGTGGTGAAGCTGTGCCTGCCGTTCTTCTTGCGCCAGCAGAAGCCGAACGGGCTGTTCCTCTCCCAGCCCGGCCAATACGACGGCTGGGGGCAAGCGCTGTGGACCTTCGGCGAGTACTACCGCTATAGCCGCGACCGGGCCTTCGCCCGCCAGGTGTTGCCGGCGGTGGAGCGGGCGGCGGCCTGGCTGCGGCGGGCCCGGGCGCGGGATCCGCTCCACCTGATGCCCGCCAGCAACCCGGGCGACGATGAATTCACTGCGACCGTGGCCCATGTCACCGGCTTCAACTTCTGGGCCTTGGCCGGGCTACGGGCGGCGGTGCAACTGGCAAACGGCGCCGGCCAGTCGGACGAGGCCGCGGCCTTCGAGCGCGAGTACCAGAGCTACCAGCGCGCGTTCTTTCCCATCCTCGACCGCGTCGCCGCCCAGCATGGCGGCTACATGCCGCCCGGGCTCGACGCTAGCGGCGGACAGGATTGGGGCAACATGGACGGGCTGTATCCGGTGGAGTTGCTGCCGCCGATGGATCCCAAAGTCACGGCCACCCTGGCGCATACCCGCGCCGAGTACGCCGAAGGTTTAATGACCTATGGCGGCCGGCTGCATCACTACATCACCATGAAGAACACCGAGAGCGAGATCATCCGCGGCCAGCAACAACTCGCCCTCCAAGACCTCTACGCCATCCTGCTGCACACTTCTTCAACCCAGGCGGGCTTCGAGTGGGGCGTCCTGCCCTGGGCCACGCGGGACTATGGCCAGGATTTGGCGCCGCACGGCTGGTTCGCGGCCGAGTACATCGTCATGCTGCGGAACATGCTGGTGCGCGGGGAAAACGACCAGCTGCATCTGCTCTCCGTCGTCTCCCCCGCCTGGAGCCAACCGGGCGAGGAGATTCAGGTGGATAATGCGCCCACCCGCTTTGGCCGGATCAGCTTCCACGTCTGGTACACTCCCGACGGCATGGCCATGCGGCTGCAGCCGCAGTTTTATGGCGCGGGGCCGCGGCAGATCCTCATCCATCTGCCCTGGTTCGTCACCGCCACCGGCGCCACGGTGGACGGACAGCCGGCGGCGCCCGAAGACGGCGAGTTGGCCGTGCCGCCGGGGACGCACCGGCTCACCGTCACCTGGAACGCCAGTGCCCCGTCCGGCGACTGGAGCTTCCCGGCCGCCGTGGCCGCCTTCGAGCAGGAGTATGCCGCGCGCTATCAGAAGTTCCGCCGTGACGGCGCGCCGCCGCCGCAACCTATCCACCTGCAATGAGCGGGAGCCGGAACCCAGCGGCCACCGTGGCGAGTGACCGCCGCCACGTCTGGCACCCCTACACGCAAGCCGCCGTGTCGCCCCCGCCCATCGCCATCGCCCGCGGACAGGGCGCTTGGCTGTGGGATGAGGCGGGGCGCGGCTATATTGACGCCATCTCGAGCTGGTGGGTCACCCTCCACGGCCACGCCCAGCCGGAGATCGCCGCGGCCATTGCCCGCCAGGCGACAGAGCTCGAGCAGGTCATCTTCGCCGGCTGCACCCACCGCCCGGCGGCGGAGCTGGCGGAAAAGCTTGCCGCCGCGCTGCCCGCCGGCCTCACCCGTGTGTTTTACTCCGACGACGGCTCGACCGCCGTCGAGGTGGCGCTGAAGATGGCGCTGCAATACTGGCACAATCAAGGCCAAACGCAGCGCACCGGGTTCGTGGCGCTGGATTACGCCTATCACGGCGACACCGCCGCCGCCATGGCCGTGGGCGCGCCCTCGCCCTTCACCGCCGCCTTCGCGCCGCTGCTGTTCCCCGTCGCCCGCGCCCATGCCGCCTATTGCCACCGCTGCCCGATGGGCCTACTGCGGGGAACCTGCCACATCGAATGCCTGGACCGCATGGAGCAGCTCCTGCGCCAGGACGCGGACCGCACCGCCGCGGTCATTCTGGAGCCGCTGTTGCAAGGCGCCGGCGGCATGATCGTCCACCCCAGGGAGTTTTTGGCCGGCGCCCGCCGCCTCTGCGACCACTACGGCGTGCTGCTGATCGCCGATGAGGTGCTGACCGGCTTCGGTCGCACGGGCACGATGTTCGCTTGCCAGCAGGCGGAGGTGACGCCCGATATCATTTGCCTCTCCAAGGGGCTGACCGGCGGCTTTCTGCCCCTGGCCGCCACCGTCTGCCGCGAGGAGATTTACCTGGCCTTCCATTCCACCGACCGCCGCAAAACGCTGTTCCACGGGCATTCCTACACCGCCAACCCGTTGGGCTGCGCCGCGGCGTTGGCCAGCCTGGAACTGTTGGAACAAAGGGAGACTTGGGAGCGGATCGAGCGCATCGGCCGCCAGCATGCGGCGCGGCTGGCGAGCCTGACCGCCGAGGCCAAAACCGCGGGCAAAATCGCCGACGCCCGCCAGATCGGCACCGCGGCGGCGCTTGAGCTGCGCGGCGCCGCCAAAGGCGAAATCGCCGAAGAGGGTTATCTCTCCGCCCTCGGCCTGAAGCTGCAACAGTTTTATCTGGACCACGGTGTCCTGCTGCGCCCCCTCGGCCCCATCGTCTATGTGCTGCCCCCATACTCGATCACGGAAGCGGACTTGGAAACCGTTTGGGACGTAATCGCCGCCTCGCTGGAGCTCATCTAGCGGAGCCCCTGTTCCCAACTTCCCTTGCGCGACTCGCCCTCACCATGCCCCGCCAAACTCGCTGCCCTTGGGCCCAGGGCCCGGCCATGATCCGCTACCACGACCGCGAGTGGGGCGTGCCCCAGCATCGCGACCGCCGCCTATTCGAGTTCCTGATCTTGGAGGGCGCGCAGGCCGGCCTGAGCTGGGCCACCATCCTGGCCCGCCGCGCTCACTACCGCGCCGCCTTCGCCGCCTTTGATCCCGCCCGGGTGGCCCGCTTTACCGCCCGCGATGCCGCCCGCCTGCTCGCCAACGCGGGCATTATCCGCAACCGCCTGAAGATCGCCGCCGCCATCGCCAACGCGCAGGCCTTCCTGGCGGTGCAAGAGGACTTGGGCAGCTTCGACCGCTGGGTATGGCAGTTCGCGCCTACGGCGCGGCGGCCCGCGCCGCGCACCCCGTCCGAGGTGCCCGCCGAGACCGTCGAATCCAAAACCCTCAGCCGCGAGCTGCGCCGCCGCGGTTTCCGTTTCGTCGGCCCGACCATCTGCTATGCCTTCATGCAGGCCAGCGGCATGGTCAATGATCATTTGGCGACCTGCCCTGCGCGCTGACCGGCGAAGCGCGTTGGCGGCTCAAGCGTTGCGGCTCAGCCGCTCTATTCTGGACGCTCCCGCTGGTCGCTGCGGCTGGGCTTCGACGGCCGGCAACGGACGCCCCCGCGCGCTCGGTGCGTCTCCAAGTTGCCGCGACGTGCTCGGGATCGGCACGGGAGGCCGCTAAGTCTGGGGATGTCAATAGGGATGCGAAAACGAATGCAATTTTTCGGCCCGGGACCTATACTCGCGCCCATGGATGAGAGCGACGTTCGCGACCGTGGGGCAGCCATCTCGGCCGCCCAAGGGAGGGACGATCAGAGAGCGGAGCAGGTTGGCAGGCGGGACGCCTACCCCACCGGCCGAGCGAGCCGCCCGGAGCCGGACGGGCTGGGTCCGGCCTGGGCGCAACGGGCAGTGTCGCGCCGGGACGCCCTGCGCACGGCGGCGTGGGTGGCGGCGGGCATGGGCGCGGCGCTGGCGGCGCCGCGGCTGGAGGCGGCCGTCGGCGCCAGCGCTCCGGGGGTGCGGTTTTGGTTCACGGCGATCAGCGACCGCACGCTGCGCATCACCGCTGCTTTCGGCGCCGCCGCCGGGCAGGACGGTGAAGGCGTAACGCCGCCGGCGATCGTGCCCGATGACTCGCTGCTACCGGCCTACCGGCACCTTCCGCCCCAGGCCGCGACGGCCGCTGGCGGCAACGTCGCTTGCGGCGGGTGGCGCATCGCCATTCGTCCGGAGGGCGGGGTGACGGTGCAGCCCCCGGGATCCCCCGCCGCCCCGATGCAGCTGACCTTCGACGCCGCCCGTGGCGGCTTTCGCTTCCCGCTGGGCGGCGGCCCGGTCTTTGGCTTGGGTGAGGGCGCGCAGCAGTTCCCGGCAACCTCGAAACGCCCTGAGCGCGAGGGGGCGTCCGTTGCTGGCCGTCGAAGCCCCACCGCAGCGACCCCGGGGTCCCCAAAGCGCAGCGGCGCGCTTTGGGGTGGGACCAACGGGAGCGTCCAGGGTCGGGCGGCTGGGCCGCTGGACCGCCGCGGCGGCGTGTATGAAATGCGCCACGGCGAGTTCGGCCCGGAGCTGGCGCATGAGGGCGCGCGGGTCGAGATTCCCTGGCTGATCGGCGACGGTTTCGCCCTGTTGCTGCATCAGCCGCAGGGGATTTTCGACCTGACCGGCGGTGAATGCCGCTTCCAACCGCGGCCGCCGCACTGGCCCTTCGAGCAGCGGAGGCGCGAGCATGCCGCGGGATCCGCGGCGCGGCCTATGGCGTCCGGCGAGGAACACGGCGAACCGCCTGAGTCGCAGCCGCCCAACTCCCCGCGCTTTGCCTTTCTCCATGCGCCGCCGCGGCCGCTGCCAGGAGCGGGAACGTTGGATTTCTTCCTGGTCCTCGGCGGCTCGCCAGCGGAACGGCTGGCCGAGTATTGCCGCCTCACCGGCTTGCCGCAGATGCCGCCGCTCTGGGCGTTCGGCTATCAGCAGAGCCATCGGACCATATGGAGCCGGGACGTGGTGATGGGCGTGGCGCGAACCTTTCGCCAAAAGCGCCTTCCCTGCGACGCGCTCATTTACCTCGGCACCGGCTTTTGTCCCTCCGGTTGGAACACCGGCAACGGCTCGTTCGATTTCAACCCCCGCACCTTCCCCGATCCCCGCGCCATGATCGCGGAACTGCACCGCGAGCACTTCAAGGTGGTGCTGCACGTCGTGCCGTTTGCCGACAAACTGGTGGGAAAAGCCAGCGATCCCTGCCCGGTGGATCGCTTGAGCGATGAGCAAGCGGGCTGCTATTGGGATGACCACCGCCGCGATTTCGCCCTGGGCGTGGATGGCTGGTGGGCGGATGAAGGCGATCGCCTGGACGCGGCGTCACGGCTAAACCGCATTCGCATGTATTGGCAGGGGGAGCAACTGTCCCGCCCGAACCGCCGCCCCTACGCCCTGCATCGTAATGGCTACACCGGCATGCAGCGCTTTGCCCCGCTGCTGTGGTCGGGCGACACCTTGTCGCAATGGGCAACGCTGCGGACCCAAATCGCCAATGGCCTGAACACCGGCCTCAGCGGCGTGCCCTATTGGGGCACCGACATCGGTGGCTTTGTCCCCACGCCCGAGTTCACGGCGGAATTATTCGTCCGCTGGTTCCAGTTCGGCGCCTTTTGTCCTGTCTTCCGCGGCCACGGCCGGGCCTGGATGCTGCGCCTGCCCTGGGGCTGGGACATGGGCACGACCGGTCCGCCGGAGACCGGCGGCTACCGTGGCGCCGCCCTGCCGCCGCCCAGCGCCCTGCACAACACCGCCGTCGAGCCGATCTGCCGCCGCTATCTGGAGTTGCGCTACCGCCTGCTGCCGTATATCCAAAGCGCCGTTTACCAGACCCACCGCACCGGCCTGCCAATGATGCGCGCGCTCTGGCTGCATTACCCAGAGGATCCCCGCGCCGCCACCTGCGCCAACCAATACCTGTGGGGCCGGGATATTTTGGTGGCGCCGGTGGCTCAGCCCGGCGCGAAGGAGCGGCAAGTGTATCTGCCCGGCGGCATTTGGCACGACTTCTGGACGGGCGAGGTGGTGACGGGCGGCCGGGAGATCCGCCGCGCGGTGGATTTGGCAACTTTGCCGCTATACGTACGCGCCGGAGCGACCATCCCCACCGGCCCAGTAAAACAATATGCCGGCGAGCCCGTTCCCGGCCCCATCGAACTGACCGTCTATCCTGGCGCCGCCGGTGAAGGCTTCTTTTATGACGATGACGGCGAGACCTTCGATTACCGCCGCGGCGACTGGATGGGCGTGCGGCTGCACTGGGCGGAGCCAGAGCACCAGTTGCACCTGAGCTTGGCTCCCGGCTCCCGCGTCCGCCCCGGCCCGGGCGAGCCGGCGGGCGAACGCCGCTTCCGCGTCCGGCTGGCCCCGCACGGCGCCGCCCAGGACGTCATCTTTCGCGGCGAGGCCACAGCCATCCGTTTGTAGCGGCGGACGTGCGATCCGGCGGCGCCAAGCGACCCGACGCCGGCTGCCATCAGAACCGGACCGCGAAGCCGGTGGAGATCTGAGGATTTTGGGCGGGAACGCTCGATGCGTCGCCATCACTGACACAATTGCCGCAGCGGGGGCCAATGACCCAGACGTCGCCGACGGTAAGGCGCCAGAGCCAGTGACGCGTGATCCGCGCTTGCAGCGTGGCATCCGTCTCGAAACCCCAAAACGTGTTCGTGTAGGAGTAGGTGCTCGTGGCTGAGCCAGAGGGAGTTTGCAGCGTCTGCTGGCTGGTACCGTTCTGCGAGCCCCAGGTGGGCCGGAAGCCAAGATATATCGCCCACCTCCGGCCCGGATTTAGGCGTAGACGCGGGCCGATGGCGAACAACCGATATCCCCAGTTGAAAAAGGGTGCGCCCCGGTGGGGCAAGTAGTTCAGGCTGGCGCTCAGGCTGAGACGCTTCACCAGGCGCACGGTGAAGACAAGCCCCCCGCCGTAAAAGCCGCAGCGGCAGGACCCGCCGAGGACACCCGGCCCCAGGGGGGAGGCTTGGACCTGGTTGCTGAACAAAGCGACAAACTGGCCGCCCAAGGTGAAGCGGCCCGGCGCCTGGGCCGCCACCGACGGCGTTAACCCACCACAGGCGAGCGCAAGCGCCAACAGTCCCACTCGTATGCGCACTTTCTCACTGTTACGCCGAACATACCGCTCAGTCAAGTCGGCGGGCTGGTGGGCAGGCGCCCGGCCTGACCCACACCCCCGGCTTCGACGCCAACACCGCGCGGTGGAATTCGGACGCGGCCTCCGGCTCCGTGCGGCAGGCTTGGGGGCAGCTATACCGCCGGCTCGATCTTACCCGCCGCTGCGACAGCCGGGACGGCTGCGCTACCCCTGTCTAGAACCGGTACGCGAAGCCGAGCGAGGCTTGAAGATTGTTGGTGGGAAGCCCACTGCCATTGGCGCTGGAAATGCAGTCATTGCAGCCCGAGCCAGTGATCCACAGGTCACCCACATCCAGCCGCGCCAGCCAGTGGCGGCTGACACTGAACTCAACGCTGCCGCCAAGATTGAAAACAAAATCGTCGTCCGGACCGGGGAACAAGGGGTAGAAAGAGGTCGCGCCGATGGGCGGCACCTCCTCCGAGTGGAGAGAAAGCAGGCCCGGGCGGAAATAGGTGAAGACAGCGAAGCGGCGGCGGGAGATCAGGCGCAGGCGCGGGCCGGCCAGCAACTCGGTGAATCCCGCGCGCTCGCCGCTGGGGCCCTGGCGCGGCAGAAAATCCAGCTCGGCGTCGAGGCCCAGGCTTCCCGCCAGCCGGGCCGTGAAGCGCAGGCCGAAACCCGGATACCCGCACTGGCAGCCGATGCCGGAGTAGAAGATCTGATACCCCGGCAGTGGTGAGGCAGCGGTTTCCACGAAAGAGTAGCCTTGCGGCTGAAGCGTCACCAGATGCACAAACTGCACCCCCAGCGTGTATCGTCCCGGCGTCTGTGCCGCCGCGCCGACGGCGAGGGCCGCGCAAGCGGCCGCGGCCAAAAATAAGCGCGTGGTAACTCGGCTCATATCGATGGGCGCGGGCCCCAGCGCGGCTGCGCCGCGCGTCCCGCGACCCGATTCCCAGCCACCGCCACTATAGCCCCCGCCGTTGCGGCCATCAACCGCACGCGGCGGCGCCCGCTCCGTGGTTCTCCGCCCGCTCCCGCGCCAGGCGTGCGTGGACCTCCGCCAGCAGCGGGATCAGATTCATCACATCGCACCGGTTATAGGCGATCAGCCGCTCCACCAAACGCGCGGTGAAGCTCCCGCCGCCGCCACCGTATGGGCACTGGCACGGCCCGCCCGGGTTCCTGAACAGCGTGACGAACTGGACGCCCATCGTGTTTGGGTCCGGCGCCCGGGCCCGGGCGGACCGGGCCAGCGGCGCGAGCGCGCAGGCCAACGCCAGCGCGGAGGAGGACAGGATCCGAGGCCGCGGGCCGCCGGGCCCGGCGGCCCGCGGCCGGGCTAAACTAATAGAGATGTTCGACAGCCTCTCGGATAAGCTCCAGCGCGTTTTCAAGAACTTACGCGGCGAAGGCAAGCTCACCGAGGCCAACATGGCGGAGAGCTTGGCGGAGATCCGCCTGGCGCTCCTGGAGGCCGACGTCCACCATGAGATCGTGGACCAGATGGTGGCGGCGGTGGGGGAAAAGGCGTTGGGGCAGGAGGTGTTGGCCACCCTCTCCCCGGCCGAGCAGGTGATCAAAGTGGTGCGCGACGAACTGCTGGCCGTGCTGGGCGGCGGCGAGGCGGCGCGCTTCAACAGCAAAAGCTCGCAACCCCCGGCGGTGACCTTGATGGCCGGCCTGCAGGGCTCCGGCAAAACCACCACCAGCGCCAAGCTGGCCGCCTTCCTGCGCAAACGCGGCCATCGTCCGCTGCTGGTCTCCGTGGATGTCTACCGCCCCGCGGCACGGGAGCAGTTGGCGATTTTGGCCGAGCAGGTGGAAACGCCGCTCTTCGCCGGCGCCGAGATTATGGCCCAGGCAGGCGGCCGCGCCGGCAGCGCTACCGTCCTAGCCCTGGCCAAGGCCGCCCGCCGGGAAGCCTACAACACCGGCTGCGACGTGCTCATCGTGGACACCGCCGGCCGGCTGCATTTGGATGAGGAATTGATGGCCGAGATGCGGCAGCTCAAAAAGGAGCTGGGCCCGAGTGAAATCCTCTTTGTCGCCGACGCCATGACCGGGCAGGACGCGGTGCGCTCGGCAGCCGAGTTCCATCGCCAGCTCAGCATCACGGGCGTGGTGCTGACCAAGATGGACGGCGACAGCCGCGGCGGCGCGGCGCTCTCCATCCGGCGCATCACCGGCCAGCCGATCAAGTTCCTGGGCACCAGCGAGCGCCCCGACGGTTTGGAGATCTTCCATCCGGACCGTATCGTCGGCCGCATCCTGGGCATGGGTGACATCCTCAGCCTGATCGAGCGCGCCGAGGACACGGTGGACCGCCAGAAGATGGCGGAACTGGACAAGAAAATCCGCGGCGATGGCTTCAGCCTGGCGGATTTCCGCGACCAGTTGCGCCAGGTGCGCAAGATGGGCCCGCTGGACAGCCTGATGAAGATGATGCCCAAGGTGGGACCCTTCCAGAATCTGCGCCAGGCGCGGCCGGAGGTGGATGAGAAGCAGCTGACCAGGGTCGAGGCCATCATCAACTCGATGACGGAGAAGGAACGGCAGCGCCATCAGCTGATCAACGGCAGCCGCCGCAAGCGCATCGCGCGCGGCAGCGGCACCTCGGTGCAGGAAGTCAATCAAGTCCTCAAGCAGTACATTCAGATGCGAAAGATGTTCCAATCCATGACCGCTTCGCCCTTCATGGCCAAGCGGCTGATGAACATGAAGCTGCCGCAGGGCAAGGCTTAGGAGAACTTATGTTGGCGATTCGTTTGTCCCGGGTGGGGGCGAAAAAGAACCCGCATTACCGGGTGGTGGTATTGGAGAAGAGTGCGGCGCGGGATGGCCGCGCACTGGAGATTCTGGGCCGCTACAACCCCACGCCCAGCCCCGCCGAAATTGCGATCAACCAGGAGCGGGTGGACTACTGGGTCGGCCACGGCGCCCAGGTCTCGACCACGGTCGCCCATCTGCTCCGCCGCCAGGGCGAGCGGGCGGCCGCGCCGGCGCCGGCCCCAGCCGCGGCGGCCGAAGGCGCGCCGAGCGAGGGCTAGGCTATGGGCGAGTTGATGGCGGCTTTGGCGCGGATGATCGTCACCGCCCCGGCGGCGGTGCAAGTAGCCGCGGTGCGCGAGGGCGGCGCCACGGTGCTGGAAATGCGGGTGGCGCCCGAAGACGTGGGGCGCATCATCGGCCGCCAGGGCCGCACGGTGCGCGCCCTGCGCCAGGTGCTAGCGGCGGCGGCGCGCCACCAGCCCGAGGCCTACGAGCTGGAGATCCTGGAGGAGGATTAGGCCGCCCATGCCGGAGGCGCAGCCGCAAGCCGAAGCCACGGACCCCTGGGTTACCCTGGCCCGCATCGTTAAGCCGCAGGGCCGCCGCGGCGAGATGGCGGCGGAGTTGTTCACCGACAAGGTCGAGCGCTTCGCGCGGCTTTCCCGGGTCTACCTGTGTCCGGCCGACGGGCCGCCGCGGGCGTTTCCGCTGCTGCGCGCCTGGGCCCACCAGGGGCGGGTGGTGCTGGCCCTAGAGGGCGTCGCGGACATGGAGGCGGCACGGCAGTGGGTGGGCGCCGAGGTGCGGGTGCCGGCTGCCGAACGGGTCGTCGCGCCGGCGGGCCACTACTTCATTAGCGAGTTGGAAGGCTGCGCCGTCTGGGACCGGGACCGGGCCTTGGGCCGGGTCCAAGGCTTGACCGACGTGCCTGGCGCGGCGCCACTGCTGCAGGTGGCCAGCCCCGACGGAGAGATCTTGATCCCCTTCGCTGCCGCCTATGTCCGCCGCGTGGACACCGCCGCCCGCCGCATCGAGATGGAACTGCCCGCGGGCATGGCGGAACTCAACCAACCTTAGCCGCGCGCCGGAGAGCGCCGGCAAGAACCGGAGAAATCGGCCCGCGTGCGATTCGATCTGCTCACTATTTTTCCGGAGTTTTTTCGCGGCCCGCTGGAGTTCGGCGTCGTCGCCCGGGCGGCCCGCGAGCAGGCGGGGGCGCCGGCCCCGCTCCGCATCGCCGTCCATGACCTACGCGCCTACACCGCCGACCCCCATCGCAGCACCGACGACCGCCCCTTCGGCGGCGGCGAGGGCATGGTGATGAAGCCGGAGCCCATCGCCGCCTGTCTGGACCAGTTGCTGGGTGACGCGGCGCGCCCTCACGCTCCCGCCGCCACCGTGGTCCTGCTCTCCGCCCAGGGCCGCCGCTTCGATCAAGCCGCGGCCCGCCGCTTGGCCGCCAGCCCGCGCCTGGTCCTCATCTGCGGCCGCTATGAAGGCGTGGACGAGCGGGTCGCCGACCACATGGCCGACGAGGAACTCTCCATCGGCGACTTCGTTCTCAGCGGCGGCGAACTGGCGGCGGCGGTGGTCATGGACGCGGTCGCCCGCCTCCAACCCGGCGTGCTCGGCCATGAGCAATCCTCCGTCAATGAGTCGTTTCCCGCCGCGCCGCCGGACGGGGAGGAGGAAATCCTGCCGCTGGATTATCCCCATTACACCCGGCCCGCGGAGTTCCGCGGCTGGGGCACGCCCGCCGTACTGCGCGGCGGCGATCACGCCGCCATCGCCCGCTGGCGCCGCGAAGCCGCCCGCGCCAAAACCCTGCGCAACCGCCCGGATCTGCTGGCCCCGGAGTGAAGGTCCGCGATCGCCACCAGGAAATGGCCAACGGCGCCGGCCCCGGAGCCCTGGTCGCGGCGGAAACCGCCCGTCCGTAGAGCCGCCGCCGAATGGCAGCGGGTGGCGGACCCCGCTCCAGCGCCGGGACGGCTGCCCTACGGGAGCGGCTCGTAGGACAGGCGTCCTCGCCTGTCTGAACGTGGGGCAGGCGTCTCGCCTGCCCGCCTCCGACGGAGCTATTTCTCTGCCTGGTAGCCGGGACGGCGGCCCTACGGGAGCCGCTCGTAGGACAGGCGTCCTCGCCTGTCTGAACGTGGGGCAGGCGTCTCGCCTGCCCGCCTCCGACGGAGCTATTTCCCTGCCTGCCAGCCCGGACGGCGCCCTACGGGAGCGGCTCGTAGGACAGGCGTCCTCGCCTGTCTGAACGTGGGGCAGGCGTCCCGCATGTCTGCCTCCGACGGAGCTATTTCCCTGCCTGGCAGCCGGGACGGCTGCCCTACGGGAGCGGCTCGTAGGACAGGCGTCCTCGCCTGTCTGAACGTGGGGCAGGCGTCTCGCCTGCCCGCCTCCG
>JBOGKW010000056.1:0-18676 GCA_050746205.1 Terriglobales bacterium
GCGGGCAGAGCCCCAACCTGATCTACGCGCTGGAGGCGGCACGGCGCCGCGGGTTGCTGACGGTGGCGTTCAGCGGCAAAGATGGTGGCCGCCTTGAGTCCGCGGCCGAGTATTGCTTCACCGTCGCGAGCTACAGCGTGCACCGGATTCAGGAGTCTCACGTGGCCCTACTGCACATTCTTTGGGACCTGATCCATGTGGCCCTGGGGGAGGAGGACGTGATATGAAGCTGGCGCCCGAGGCGACCCCGGCGGGCGGCGACCTGGCGGCGGGCCCGGTTTGCCCCCTGCCGGTGACCCAGCCGGACACCATCGTCCTGGGCCACGGCAGCGGCGGCAAGCTAAGCCAGGAACTGCTGGAGCAGATTTTTTGGCCCGCCTTCGCCAACCCTCTGTTGGACCGCCACGAAGACTCCGCGCGCCTGCCCGCCACCGGCACCACCGCCTGGGCCTTCACCACCGACGCCTTCGTGGTCACGCCGCTGTTTTTCCCCGGGGGCGATTTGGGCCAGTTGGCCGTGCACGGGACCGTGAACGATTTGGCGGTCAGCGGGGCTGACCCTAGGTATCTGTCCGCCGCCTTCATTTTGGAAGAGGGCCTGGCCTGCGCCGACCTGCGCCGCGTCGTGGACTCGATGCGGCAGGCCGCCCAGGCCGCCGGCGTGGCGCTGGTTACCGGTGACACCAAAGTGGTCAATCGCGGTGCCGGCGACAAAATCTACATCGCCACCAGCGGCTTGGGCGAGATTCGGCCCGGGCTGGAGCTGGGGGCCGCACGCCTGCACCCCGGCGACCAGATTCTGGTCAGTGGGACCCTGGGCGACCATGGCATGGCCATCCTGACCTGCCGCGAGGGGTTGCAGTTCGAGGCCGAGATCGCCAGCGACACCGCCCCCCTGCATGGGCTGGTGGCGGCGCTGGTGGCCGCGCTGGAGGCCGGCGCCCTGCGCTGTTTGCGCGATCCGACCCGGGGCGGCTTGGCCGCCACGTTGGCGGAGTGGGCCCAGAGCGCGCACGTGGGCATCGAGATTGAGGAAGCGGCCCTGCCGGTCAGCGAAGCCGTGCGCGGCGCCTGCGAGATTCTGGGCCTGGATCCGCTGCACGTGGCCAACGAGGGCAAATTGGTCGCCGCCGTGGCTCCGGCGGCGGGCAAGACCGCGCTGGCGGCCCTGCGGGCCCAACCTCTGGGCGCCGCCGCGGCGGGAATCGGCCAGGTGGTGGAAGACCATCCTGGCCGCGTGGTGATGCGGACCGCCGTGGGCGGCCAGCGGGTAATAGATACCCTTTGGGGCGAGCAACTGCCTCGCATCTGCTGAGAATCCCAATCGGCGGACGGCTAACCCGCCGCAAGGAGCCCTACATGCCCCAACCCATTCCCATCGCCCGCAACCCGGAGGCCGCGAGCGAAGTGCATGTGATTTGGCTGACCGCCGGGCTGGGTTGCGACGGCGACACCGTGTCCTTGACCAACGCCGAGCAGCCGTCCATTGAGGATATCGTGCTGGGCGCGGTGCCGGGATTGCCCAAGTGCCACCTCCACAATCCTGTTTTGGCTTATGAAGTTGGCGATGATTTCATGAAGTGGTTCTATGAGGCTGAGGCGGGCCGCCTGGACCCCTTTGTTTTGGTGGTCGAGGGCTCAATTCCGAACGAGGCCATCAAGGAGCAGGGCTACTGGGCCGCCCAGGGGACCGACCCGAAGACCGGCCAGCCCATTACCACCTGCGAATGGATTGACCGCCTGGCGCCCAAGGCGCTGGCCGTAGTCGGCGCGGGCACCTGCGCCACCTACGGCGGTATTCATGCCATGGCAGGCAACCCCACCGGCTGCATGGGCTTGGCGGATTATCTGGGCTGGAATTGGCGGTCCAAGGCCGGCGTGCCCATCGTCAACGTGCCCGGCTGCCCGGTGCAGCCGGACAACATGACCGAGACGCTGCTGTATCTGCTGTATCAGGCCGGCGGCCTGGCGGCGATGATCCCGCTTGATGACCAACTGCGCCCCACCTGGCTGTTCGGGAAGACCGTGCACGAGGGCTGCGACCGTGCCGGCTATTACGAACAGAGCGACTTCGCCCTGGAGTACGGCAGCTCGAAATGCCTGGTCAAGCTCGGCTGCTGGGGCCCGGTCGTGAACTGCAACGTGACCAAGCGCGGATGGATGCGGGGCATCGGCGGCTGCCCCAATGTCGGCGGCATCTGCATCGGCTGCACGATGCCGGGCTTTCCGGACAAGTTCATGCCCTTCATGGATGAGGCCCCCGGCTCGTCGGTCTCGATCGCCGGCGGCGCCGCCTATGGCCACGCCATCCGGGCCCTGCGCGCCATCACCAACCGCGCGGTCAGCGCCGAGCCCAAATGGCGCCATCCCGGCGCCGCGCTCACCACAGGGTATCAACCGGTTTTTCAATAAAACGCCGCGGCTGCGGCAGAGGAGCTTGCGTTATGGGAACGGTCACCGCCAATCGCCCGGAAGGCCCGGTGGGCAAGCGGAACCTGGTGGAGATGAACTGGGATCCGATCACCCGCATCGTCGGCAGCCTGGGCATTTTTACCAAGATTGATTTCGACAACAAGCAAGTCGCCGAGTGCTACTCCACCAGCTCCATCTTTCGCGGCTACAGCATTTTCATGCAGGGCAAGGACCCTCGCGATGCGCCGTTCATCACCAGCCGCATCTGCGGCATCTGCGGCGACAATCACGCCACCTGCGCTTGCTACGCGCAGCAGA
The DNA here is from genome assembly GCA_050746205.1 of Terriglobales bacterium. GTDB lineage: Bacteria > Acidobacteriota > Terriglobia > Terriglobales > SCQP01 > JAKAUF01. The sequence continues at coordinate 2,731 of JBOGKW010000056.1, forward strand.
TGGCCTTCGGCATCAAGCCGCCGGCCATGGCCGAATGGATCATCAACTTGGGCGAGGCCGCCGAGTACATGTTCGACCACAACATCTTCCAGGACAACCTCGTCGGCGTGGACTTCTGTGAACCCATGGTCAAAGAGACCAACCCCAAGGTTTGGGAGCGGGCCCAGGCCACCGCGGCGCCGCACGCCGGGCTGCACGGCTACCGCAGCATCGCCGACATCATGACCGCGCTCACCCCATTCACCGGCACGCTGTACCGCGAGACGCTGGGGATGAGCCGTATGACGCGGGAGATGTTCTGCCTGATGGAGGGGCGGCACGTGCATCCCTCGACGCTGTACCCCGGCGGCGTGGGCACGGTGCCGACCATCCAGCTGTTCACCGACTACCTGGTCCGGCTGATGAAGTACGTCGAGTTCATGAAGAAAATCGTCCCTCTGCACGACGATTTGTTCGACTTCATCTATGCCGCGCTGCCCGGCTACGAGAAGGTGGGAGAGCGGCGGATTCTGTTGGGCTGCTGGGGCTCATTCAACAACCCCGATGCCTGCGATTACGAATACCGCCATATGGCGGACTGGGGCCGGGAGATGTTCGTGACGCCCGGCGTGGTAGTGGACGGCGAGCTGGTCACCACCAGCCTGGTGGACATCAATCTCGGTATCCGCATCCTGCTGGGCAGTTCCTACTACGACGACTGGGAGGATCGCGCGACCTTCGTCTCCCAGGATCCGCTGGGCAATCCGGTGGATCGGCGCCATCCCTGGAACCAAACGACGACCCCGCGGCCCCAGAACCGGGACTTCAAGGGGCGCTACACCTGGGTGATGTCGCCGCGGTGGCACGACAAGCGCACCGGAGAGGACTTGGCCCTGGACACCGGCGGCGGGCCGCTCGCGCGCCTGTGGGCGACCGCCCTGGCCCAGCGGGTGGACATCGGCTACATCAAGGCCACCGGCACCAGCGTAGAGATCCATCTCCCGAAGACGGCGCTGCTGCCGGAGGCCGAGTTGGTTTGGAAGATCCCGCAATGGAGCAATGCCATTGAGCGCGACCGCGCGCGCAGCTACTTCCAAGCCTACGCCGCCGCCGCCGCGCTGCATTTCATGGATCGGGCATTGATGGAGTTGCGCGCCGGGCGGACCCAGACGTTTACCCCCTACACGGTACCGGAGGACGCCATCGGCTGCGGCTTCCATGAGGCGGTGCGCGGCGTGCTATCGCACCACGTGGTGATCCGCGACGGCAAGATCGCCAACTATCATCCCTATCCGCCCACCCCATGGAACGCCAGCCCGCGCGACAGCAACGGAACGCCGGGCCCTTACGAGGACGCGGTTCAGAATACGCCGATCTTCGAGGAGAACGGCCCGGATAAGTTCAAGGGCATTGACATCATGCGGACAGTGCGCAGCTTCGATCCCTGCCTGCCCTGCGGCGTGCACATGTACCTGGGACCGGGCCGGACGCTGGAAGCGGTGCACGCGCCGATGTTTGGCCTGGGGGCGGCGGATTAAGCGAGGTTGTGGTGGGCTATGGGGACGGTGGCGGCGAGGAGACGGCGATTGAGCCGGTGGCCCGGCTGGCGCGGCGTCTGGAGCAGCTCGGCGATCCGGCGACCCGTGCCGCGGCAAAGGATTTGGTGGCCGCGGTGCTGGCCTGGCACGCCGACGGCCTCCGGCGGCTAACCGCGGCTCTCGCCGCCGAGCCGGGAGGCGCGGGCCGGCTGGGGCGGCTGGCGCAAACGCCGGCGATCGCCAGCCTGCTGCTGCTGCACGGGTTGCATCCGGAGGACTTTGCTACGCGCGTACGGCGGGGCCTGGGCAGCATTGCCGCACTAGCCGCCGCCCGGGGAGGCGAGCTGGAACTGGTGGAGACCCTCGGCGAGCGAGTGCGCCTGCGCTGGCGCGGGGCCGGCGCCGCGCCCGCCCGGCGCACCATCGAGTTGGCGGTGTGGGCCGTCGCTCCCGATGCCGCCGAGGTCGTGGTGGAGGGGGCGATGGAGGGCGAAAACTTTGTGCCGGTAGAGGCGTTGGCGCGCGCGCCAGCTTAGACCGGAGCGCAAATTGGAGGCAGGAACATGGCTCGTGGCCAAACTGTTCGCAAAACCGTCGGCGCGGCACCCAGCCGCTTGCGCGTCGGCAAGCCGGAAACCGCCGTGGATGCGCCGGCCCACACCCCGGGCGTCCATAAGGGTGAGGAGTGGGCGTTGCGCGCCCGCGAGCCGGGCCGCGTGGGCGCCGCCCGTACGGCGCGCGACGCCACCGCGCTCAACCCCAGGCGGCGCGATCCCATTGACCCCCGAATGCCCTATTTGCCGCCGGCCTAGACCGCCGGCCCGCGCGGCGCCGCCGCCCGGGCAATGGCGTTGCATGTCCAACCTCTCCAGCCCGCCGCCCCCGGTCGAGGCGTTTCGCGTCTTGGCCCGCCTGCGAGGCCAGATCGGCGCCCGCTGCGATCTCTGTTCGGCGCCGCTGGCGGAGCCGCATGGGCATCTGCTGGGGCCAGGCCAAAAAGTGGCTTGCGCCTGCCCCGCCTGCGGGCTCCTGTTGGGCAGCGGCGCGGCGCGGTATCGCCGCTTGCCGACGCGTGTCCTCCGGCTCGGCCCGGACGCCATCGCCGCGGAGGACTGGCGCGCCCTGGCCATCCCCATCGGCTTGGCGTTTTTGTTCCAGCGCGACAGCGGCGCGGGCGCCGCCCTTTATCCCAGCCCCGCCGGGACGCTGGAAGCGGAGCTGGACGACGAGATTTGGGCGCGTCTCGGCGCGGGCTGCCCGCCGCTGGGTCGCATGGCTCCGGAGGTGGAGGGGGTGCTGGCGCTGCGCCTGGAGCCGGGCCCGGCCCGCCCCAACCCGGCGCCCCCGCGCCATTATCTGGCGCCGCGGGATCGTTGCCTGGCGCTGACCGCGATTTTGGGCCGGCATTGGCGCGGCTTCGGCGGCGGTGAAACGGCTTGGCAGGCGGTGGCCGCATTTTTCGATGCGCTGGATCGGGAGGCTTTGGCGGTCCCGGCGGGGGTGGCAGCGGCGCCGCCCGGCAGGGCCATCTGGGAGGCGACCCATGCCTGACCTCCGCTTCACCATCACCGGCGCGGAGGCCCGCCCGGGCCACGTCACCTTCGCCTTTACCGCCACCAATGGCGACGGCGAGCCGGTACATTCGCTGTCTCTGCGCGTGCAAATCTCCATTCGCGCGCATCAGCGCCGCTACGCCGCCAGCGAGGCACTGCGCCTGGGCGACCTGTTCGGCGAGCCCGCCCGCTGGGACCGCACGCTGGGCCCAGTGGCCTGGACCGAGGCGGCGTGCAATGTTGGCCCGTTCCGCGGCGAAGCGACGGGCCAGTTGCACGCGCCGGTAGAGCCGGGCTCGGCAGTGACCAAATATTTCGCCGCCTTGGTTTGCGGCGCGGCGCCGTTGTTGCTTCTGTTTCGCGGCACGGTGTTCTATCAAGATCCGGCCGGATTGCGCGTGGCCCCGCTGCCGTGGGACCGGGAGGCGGGCTTTCATCTTCCCGTCGCCGTACTGCACGCGCTAGCACTTCCGTCCAGCCTTCCGTCCAACCCGGTTGCGCCCTGTGACGCCCATGGACTTTAGCTCTGTCCAATCGCTCGCCGACGCCGTGCTCTTCGAGGGCTATTCCCTCTATCCGTATCGGCCGAGCGCGATCAAGAATCGCCAGCGCTGGAATTTTGGGACGCTGTATCCGGAGTGCTTTAGCCGCGCCGCCGCCGCCAATGATGCCTTTCGGCATCAGGTTGAGTGCCTGGTTGCCGGCACCGATGCCAATGTTTGCATCGAGGGCCAGCTCCGCTTCCTGCAAACCTGCCCGGCAGGCACCGGAGAGGCCTCGGTCTCCGTCCGTACCCTGGCGATCCCTCCGCTCTTCCTTTCCACCCTGGCTGGTGCGGAGCCCATTCGTCGCGGCGACGAGTGGGGGCTGACTATCGCCCTGGCGGTAACGGCGTCGCCCCTGGACCAGCCGGTCTGGCGATTGCGCCTGACCTGTGAAAACCTCACTCCAATAACGGCCACGGCAAGCCGCGAAACCGCCCTTGATGCAGCACTGATCTCGGCGCAGGTTCTGCTTGGGGTGGAAGGCGGCGAATTTTTCTCTCTGCTCAATCCGCCGGAAGGCTGGCGCCAGGCCGCCGGATCATGCCAAAACCAGGGCGTGTTTCCGGTGCTGGCCGGCCTTCCGGGCTCCGACCTCCGCCGCGGCGCCTTCTTGCTGGCAGCGCCCATCGTGCTATATGACTTTGCCCGCCTCGCCGCGGAAAGCGCTGGCGACTTCTTCGACAACACGGAAATTGACGAAATGCTGGCGCTGCGCGTCGCGACGTTGACCGAGGAGGAAAAGTGCGAGATGCGCACGGATCCCCGCACGCGCAACGTGCTGGCCCGGGTAGAAGCCATGGAGCAGGACGCCTGGGAACGCCTCCACGGTCGTGCCGACAAGAAGTGACTGCATGAACGCCGCCTCGGAGTTTGGCGCTTGGAACCCCTGGGCGGAAGCCCTCTCGCCCGCGCCGGCTCGCGTGGTGATCGGCGGGGCCTCGCTGGCACGCGGCGCCCGGGTTCGTATCCAACCCCGCCGCACCGCCGACGTCTTGGACCTGGCGTTAGCTGGGCAGGTCGGCGTCATCGAGGCCATCGAACAGGACCTGGAGGGCCGCGTGCAAGTGTCGCTGGTCCTCGAATCCGACCCCGGCCGCGATCTTGGCGAGCTGCGCCAGCCCGGGCACAGGTTCTTCTTCTTTCCCGACGAGCTGGCGCCCCTCACGGAAATCGCGGCGGTGTCTGCGGCCAGCCTTGCACCCCGCATCCTGCTGGCGGGCATCGGCAATATTTTTCTGGGCGACGATGGGTTTGGCCCCGAGCTGGCCCGCATAGCGGCAGCGGAGCCATGGCCGCGGGGGGTCGAGGTGCGGGATTACGGGATCCGGGGCTTCGATCTGGCGATGGCGCTCATTGAGCCGTGGGACCGCGTCGCATTGCTGGATGCATCCCCGCGCGGCGGAGCGCCAGGAACGGTGTATTGGATCGAGTTGGCTCCGCCGCCGCAACCAACGGAGGGCGAGGGCGGCGTAGTCCCTGATCCGCACGATCTTACGCCCGTGGCGGTGCTGCGCTTAGCTGCGGCCATGGGCCAGCCGCCGCCCATCCTGTGGCTGCTGGGCTGCGAGCCCAGCGCGGGGCCAGACGGCGGGCGGGGTGGAGGCGAACAGGGCGGCATCAGTCCGGTCGTGGCCTCCGCCCTACCCGCGGCCGTCGCGCTGCTGCGGCGGCAGGTCGAACATTGGATGTCGGAAATCTCGGAAGCGAGGGCGTTATGACGAAATGGTTGCTTTTGGGCCTGCTGGCGGTAGGGGTTGGCTTTCTGGTGAAGCGGGAAATGCCGGACATTCACCGCGAAATGAAGATGATGGCGATGTAAACGGGAAGGCTGGAGCTCGGGGCTTAGGGCTTGGATGGGCTGCTTTGGCCGGGTCAAACTTGGCCTCTGAGCCCCAAGCGCCGGCCCCTGGGCCGTGGGCCTTGTTGGTCATGCACGAGCTGGCGATTGCGCTTTCCCTGCTGGAGGCGGCCCTCGATGCCGCCCGCACGCACGGCGGCGAGGTGCTGCGACTGCACCTCCGCCTGGGCGCGTTATCCGGCGTGGATGAGGCAGCGCTGAGCTTTGCCTTCGAGGTCGCCGCCGCGGATACGCCCGCCGCGGGGGCCCGACTGCGAATCGAATCCGTCCCGGTCGTGGCGTGGTGTGCCGCGTGTCGGGCAGAATGCCTGGCGCAGGCGGCCAATTGCCTGCGCTGCCACGGCTGCGGCGCCTGGCTGGCGGAGGTACGTCAGGGTAGGGAACTCGAGCTAACGGCCGTCGAACTCACGCCGGCCCAGGGAGGCGTCCAGAGCACGGCGGCCACACTCGCGGCGCCACCGGGGGAGCCCGCATGAGTGCGTCCACGCCCGCGCCCCGCATCGTCGCCGTGCGGGAAAGGCTGCTTAAGGCCAACGACCTGCTGGCCCGCCGCCTGCGAGAGCGCTTCGGCGCCGCGGGCGTGAGGGTCATTAGCTTGGTTTCCGCGCCGGGCGCCGGCAAGACCGCGCTACTCGAGGCCTTGCTGCCCCAGTTGGCGGGAGAGCGCGCCCAGGCCGTGCTCGTGGGCGACCTGGCCACGGAATACGACGCCGCGCGCCTGCGCCGCGCCGCTCCCGGGCTTTCGATCCGCCAGATTGCCACCGGGTCCGTCTGCCACCTGGACGCGGGCATGATTGAGCGCGCCCTGTCGGGCTGGGACCTCCGCGCGCTGGATCTCCTCTGGCTGGAAAACGTGGGCAACTTGGTTTGCCCGGCGGCCTATGATTTGGGCGAGAACCAGCGCTGGGTGCTGCTCTCCGCCACCGAGGGCGAAGATAAGCCGCGCAAGTATCCGACGATATTCCAAAGCGCCGATTTGGCGGTGATCACGAAAATGGATCTCGCCGCCGCGGTCGGGTTCGACGCCAGCGCCGCACGGGCCAGCGTGCAAGCGGTGCGGCCCGGCATGCGTGTGCTGGAGATTTCCTCGCAGACAGGCGCAGGCCTGGCAGAACTCCGCCAGTTGGCCGCGCTCTAGCGGCGGCCGGCACTGTTCAGCAGCTACCAGGCGTCCGCGGCTGGCTTACTCGGCGACCCCTTCGACGAAGGCGCGGAGCCGGCGGCTGCGGGAAGGATGCCGCAGCTTGCGCAGGGCCTTGGCCTCGATCTGGCGGATGCGTTCGCGGGTCACCGCGAACGACTGCCCGACCTCCTCTAGCGTGTGCTCGCTGCCGTCGTCCAGGCCGAAGCGCATCTTGATGACCTTCTCTTCCCGCGGCGTCAACGTCTTCAGCACCTGCGAGGTTTGCTCCTTGAGGTTGATGTTGATCACCGCGTCAGCGGGCGAAATCACCGCCCGGTCCTCGATGAAGTCGCCCAGGTGGGAATCCTCCTCCTCGCCGATTGGCGTCTCCAGCGAGATCGGCTCCTGCGCGATCTTCAGCACTTTGCGCACCTTGGCCACGGGAATATCCATGCGCTTGCCGATCTCCTCGCTGGTGGGCTCGCGGCCCAGTTCCTGCACCAACTGCCGCGAGGTGCGGATCAGCTTGTTGATGGTCTCGATCATGTGCACTGGAATGCGGATCGTGCGCGCCTGGTCCGCGATCGCCCGCGTAATCGCCTGGCGAATCCACCAGGTGGCGTAGGTGGAGAACTTATAGCCGCGGCGATACTCGAACTTGTCCACCGCCTTCATCAGGCCGATATTGCCCTCCTGAATCAGATCCAGGAACTGAAGCCCGCGATTGGTGTACTTCTTGGCGATGGAAACCACCAGGCGCAAGTTGGCCTCGATCAATTCGCGTTTAGCGCTTTCGGCGACATGGTCACCGGTCAGGATTACCGTGCGGGTACGCTTCAGCTCCACGGAGGTGGCCCCGCACTCCAACTCGTGCGCGGCCACGTCCTCCTTGGAGTGCCGCAGTTCCCGCCGCAGCTCCTTCTGCGCCTCGGCGCCGCGCGTCGTCTCCAGCTTGCGCTCCAGCCGGGCCATGCCGGCCTCCATCGGGCGCAAGGCCTCCACCGCGCGTCCCAGGTGGTCAATCATGTGCTTGCGATAGGCAGGCGTGAAGCGCAGGTGGCGGATGAGGCGGGAAATGCGCACCTGTTCCCGCGCCACCTGATAACGGTAGCGGCGGTGTTTGCGCGGCTCCTTGGCTTTGGCCACCTCGGACAGCTTCTCGCGCAACTGCAGCAGCTTCTTGTAATGCCCGGCCAGTTCCAGCAACTGCCCCAGCAATCGGCCCAGTTCGCGGCGGAAGACCTCCTCGGAGATTTCATCCTCCTCGATGTCCACCACCACGACTTCCTTGACGCCCTTTTGTCCCGTGCGCAGCGCTTCGCCGGCGTTCAGCAGCTCGCGAATGATCAGCGGAGAGCGCGACAACGCCTTCAGCACCCGCACCTGCCCGCGCTCGATGCGCTTGGCGATTTCCACCTCGCCCTCGCGGGTCAGCAGGGGGACCGTGCCCATCTCCCGCAGGTACATGCGCACCGGATCATTGGTCTTCTCCAGCGCTCCTGGCGTAAGGTCCAGGTCCTCGTCCTCGGCCCGCTCGGTCTCGTCGTCGCGGCGGTGGCGCTCGAAACGCGTCGCGATCAACTCTCCAAGGTCTTCGCCTTCTTCGCCCGCCGGCAGGTCGGTGTCTTCTTCTTCCACGAAATAGCCCTTTTCCTTGCCGACGTTAATCAGCTTGGAGATTTCATCGTAACGGTCGTCAATTGGCAAAATCGCTCCTTCGGAAACGGCCGGATAGGGAGCCAAGCGGCGGCTGACGAAGCAGACTTTCAGCCGAAAATCAAGACATTATACGCCAACCCCGCAATTTGGTGGTAGTTCCCGTGATCCCGGTCTACGGGCCACGTTGTTTAGATGACCGGGGTGAGCCGGAAGTTTCCGGGTTCGCTGGCGGTCCGCAGCGTATGCCCCCGAGGCGGCACGGTCGCAGACGAGCGGGACGATGTCTCGGCCCTCCCAAGCCATCCACCCGGCCCTGGGGCGGAGGCGGCGGCCCTCCGGCGCTGCCGGCCCGCGCCCTACCGCCCCGACACGAGCCGCCGTGTTTCGGGGACCCCTCGGTCGGTCTGCTGACCGCTTACGGCTCAGCCGCCCAATTCTGGACGGTCCGGTGGTCCCCACGCCAAAGCGCGCCGCCGTACACCAGCACGCGCCGTTGCGCGCCGGTGACCCCGGAGTCGCTGCGGCTGGGGGTTCCCAGCGGCCCCTTAGGCGCTACCGGCGGCGCTGGCGGCGCTGAAGTGATCGCCGCCTTCGCCGAGGGCTTGGTCCAAGGCGTGAAGTTCCGTCAAGACTGCCTTCAAGCGCGCGGGTTCGCCGCCGGCGCCAGCTTGGCGCACCCAGAGTTGGAGTTCACGCCGCCGGCGTTGCCGCCACCGCTGGCGTAGTGCCTCGACGGCGCCTCCGATACCCTCCGCGGTCAGGGGCTCGCCCACTGCCGAGCCGGCGGCGAAGCTCAGTTCCGCCAGCAGTTGCCGATCGCTGGGCGACAACGCCGCCGCCACAGCCGCCAAATCGGGCGGCGCTCCCGCTTGGGCAGCGACCGCCGCCACCAGCCTTGCCGAAGCCAGCCCGGCCAGCAACTCCTCGGCGCCCAGCGCCGCCATTAACTCTGCTCGAGCCTGGGTTTGCTCCGCCCCCCAGCCGAGCAGGGCCCTCAGGATGAGACGCTCGGCAGGCAGCAACTCGCCCCAACCGCCGCCGCCGCCTCCAGAAGCTGGCGGCGCCAGCGAGGCCCGGCGCTGCTCCGCCGCTTGCCGCAGCTGCCGCCGTTCGACGGCGCTCTCGAGTTGCAACTGCTGGGCCAGCTCGTCGGTCAGCTCCGCGCGGACGATCGCATCCTGCACCCGGGCGACATACGGCAGCAGAAAATTCAACGCCTGGACCCGGCCCTCGGCGCGGCGCAGATCAAACCGCTGCCGCGCCCGCGCCGCCAGATATTCAAAATACCCCGGGCTCGCCTTCAGCGCCTCGGCATACGCGGCGGCCCCATGCCGGCGCAAAAACTGATCGGGATCCAGACCCCCGGGCAGCGTGACCGTCCGAATCTTGCAGTCCTCCTCCAACAATAAACCGATGGATTTTTCGGCCGCATTCGCGCCGGCCGAATCCGGATCAAAATTGACGACCGCATTGCGAGCGTAGCGGCAGAGCGAATGTACCTGGGCGCCCGTCAGCGCCGTGCCACAACTTGCCACCACGTTTTCGAACCCGGCCATGAATACCGACAAGCAATCCAAATAGCCTTCCACCAAAATGGAATATCCTAAGCGGCGCATCGCCTCGCGGGCGCGGTCCAGGTTATACAACACGCGGCCCTTGGTGTAGATCGGCGTCTCCGGGGAATTGAGGTATTTGGGCGCGGGCCGCGCGGGATCGGTGGCGAGCGCTCGCGCGCCGAAGGCGATGACTTGGCCTCTTTCATCTGCGATGGGGAACACCACCCGGTCGCGAAAGCGGTCGTAGAGATCGTCCCAGGTCAAGCCTTCGGTGGCGGGCGCGGCCAGGTTGGCCTCTCCGCTCTGCCGCCGCAACTGGCAAAGCCCGGCCTTCACCGCCAATGCCGGCGGTGTGTCCCGTTGCTGGAGCCACATGGCCAGGGCCCGCCCCGCACTCGGCGCATAACCCAGTTGAAACCGCTCAACGCCAGCCGAACTAACGCCCCGACCCGCCAAATAGTCCCGCGCCCCCGCGCCCAAAGGCGCCGCCAATTGCCCCGCAAAGAACCCGGTTGCCGCCGCATGCAACCGCAGCAAGGGGGCCCGTTCGGCCGCTCCCGGGCCGTCGCCGCCGCCAAAGTGCGATGGCAACGGAACCCCCAACCGCTCCGCCACAGAGGCGACCGCCTCGGGAAAGCCAACCTGGCGTGTCGCCATCAGGAACTGATAGACATCGCCGTGGGCCTTGCAGCCGAAGCAGTAGTAGAACTGCCGCGTGGCATGGACGTGGAATGAGGGCGTCTTCTCGGAATGAAACGGGCACAAACCCAGCCAGCGGTCGCCCACCTGCCGCAGTGCAACCGTCTCCCCTACAATGGCGGCCAAATCGGCACGAGCCTTCAGATGGTCGGAAAAGTCAGACACCGGCTCTATTATCCCGCGCGGCATCCCCCACGCGACTGGGTGGTGACGCGGCCGGCTGAGGCAGGCTGCCACACCGGCGAAAGCTGGCTCCACGACGACGGTCCCTGGGGGTGGGCGGCAGGGCTCCAATCCGTTCCGCCCGCTGCCGCTCGGGGCTTCTCCAAGTTGCCGCAGGCAGCGCGGTGGGAAAAATGCAACGGGGCAGGCGCTGTTACGCCCGCCCCGTTCCCCCTGCGTCCTCTTGGTCGGCGCCTTACGATTGTGGCGTCGCCGCGGCCGCGCTGGCCTGCCCTAGCGAGTTGGTCAGGACCGTGACCGTCACGCGGCGGTTCTGCGCCCGGCCCGCGCGGGTATGATTGCTGGCCACGAAGTCGTTCTTGCCCAAGCCAATCAGGTAAATGCGGTGTTCGGCGACGCCGTGGCCCTCGATATAGCGAACCACCGCGTTGGCACGCCAATCGCTGAGCCGATAGTTGTAGCTGGCAGGCCCGGTGCTATCGGTGTAGCCGGTGACCTCCAGGATCGCGTGAGAATCCTGTTGGAGCTGGCTGACCACTGCGTCCAGCGTGGACTGGGCCGCCGGCGTCAAATTCCACCGGTTGAACCCGAAGTGCACGGCGGCGTTTGAGACCTTGGCGTAGTTGTCCAGGTTGGTGACCGTATGGTCCAAGGACTCGACTTGATTTGAGGTCTGTTGCAGGTGATTGCCGACGTCGGTCGCCTGTTGTTGCGCGGCTTGCGCGGTCTGCATGGCCTGCGTACTGGAGGCATTGGCCTCCCTCAGGCCCTGGCGCGTGCGGGTGCGCTCCGATTTAATGTCATTGGTGTTCTTGGCCGTCAGGCGATCGAGGCTATTGACCTGATTGACCAGCGGCGTGGTCTGCTTTTGCACATAACTTTTCGTGGCGCACCCGCTCAGGGCCAGCAGAGCCAGTCCGGCAACCGGGGCGATCAGGAATCTCCCGCGCTTCGAATTCATGTTCCTCTCCTTACCACACCGTCTCCCATCTCCCATAGATGCAGGCGGCCCTGCCCTAACCTTGCACGAGCGGGACCACGATGGGCCACAACGCGCGTGGCGACGGGATGTTTTCAATCGGTGGCATAACCGTTTATGCTTTCAGTAAGATCGCGGCTGCTGGCGGTTCCATTTCGAAGCCGCGGCTAGTCTCATCGGGCGGGTCGCTTGGTAGAATTTACGTAGCGGCACCCCTGATTTCCTACCCTGCCGCGGTCGTTATTGTGGATTTGGTAACTAAGGCGCGTTCGCTCCCAGCATCGCCCGGAGTGTACCGGTTCAAGGATGCGGCGGGCCAAATCCTGTACGTCGGCAAGGCCAAAAATCTTCGCTCCCGGGTGCGCAGCTACTTTCTGGCTGGCCGGGTCGAGGACGCCAAGACGGGCTCCTTGCTGCGCGAGGCGGCGGACCTAGATACGGTTGTGGTGGATACCGAGGCCGAGGCGCTGGCCTTGGAGAACAGCCTTATCAAGCAGCTGCAGCCTCGCTTCAACGTGCTGCTGCGGGATGACAAGACCTATCCCTATATCCGCCTCAGCCGCGAGCGCTGGCCTCGGGTGTACGTGACGCGCCGGCTGCAAGAGGACGGGTCGGAATATTTCGGCCCCTACTTTCCCGCCTCGCTGGCGTATCGCATGGTCAAGTTCATCCATCGCTATTTTCTGGTTCCCTCGTGTCGCGTGGACCTGACCCACTTCCATCCGCGGCCCTGTTTGCAGTTTCACATTCACCGCTGCCTCGGCCCGTGCGTCGCGGGCCTGACCACCGATGCCGCCTACGCCGATGCGGTACAAAACGTCCGGCTCTTCCTGGGCGGCCACGGGGCCGACCTGCAGGCTCGCTTGCAAGATCGCCGCGATCAAGCCGCAGCGGCAGAGCGCTTCGAGGAGGCGGCGGCCTGCCGGGATCTGCTGCGCGTGCTCGCCGACGCCCAGGAGCGCCAGAAGGTGGACCAGGCCGAAGGCCAGGATGCCGACGTGATTGGCCTGCAGCGCGAAGGCGAGCGCGCCGCCATCAATCTGTTTCACGTCCGGCACGGCCGCATCGTGGACCGGCGGGAGTTTTTTTGGGAGGATCTGCCCGCCGATTCCAGCACCCCTGCGCCGTGCGAAGCGGACGACGGCGGCGACGCGAGCGAAGACCACGGGGATGCCGGCGGCGCCTCCGCGCTGATGGGCGCCTTCGTCAAGCAGCTGTATCTGCAGCGCCCCTACGTTCCGGCACGGATTCTTTTGCCCGTGGACTTCGCCGACCGGGCGGCCTTGGCGGTGGCGCTCGCCGCCCAGCGCGGGGGCAAAGTGGAGTTGCTGACGCCGCAGCGTGGGGCCCAGCGCGCCCTGCTGGAGTTGGCCCAGAAGAACGCCGCCCATTCCTTCACCAACCGCTTCCGCCTCGGCGAGGCCGCCGAGCAACGCCTGGCGACCGAACTCCAAGCGGCGTTCGGCCTGGCGGCGCCCGCGCGGCGCATCGAGTGTTTCGATATCAGTCATTTTCAAGGCGCCGACACGGTCGCCTCCCTGGTGGTCTGGGAGGAAGGGCGCATGAAGAAGGCCGATTACCGTCATTTCATCATCCGCGGCGTCGCCGGCGTGGACGATTTTCGCTCGATGGAGGAGGTGGTGCGCCGCCGCTACCGCCGCGCCGCGGCCGGCGAAAGCGGCGCCGACTGGCCGAGCTTGGTGCTCGTTGACGGCGGTCTGGGCCAGTTACACGCCGCGCAGCGCGCCTTGGGCGAGTTGGGCGCCGGTGGGCAGCCGGCCGCCGCCCTGGCCAAACGCGAGGAATGGCTCTACCTGGCCGGGCGGGAAGCGGAGCCGCTGCGGTTGCCGCCTCATTCGCCAGTGCGGCGCACGGTGCAGAACATCCGAGATGAGGCCCACCGCTTCGCGGTGGCGTTTCATCGCCGCCGGCGGCAGCGACGGATGCGGAGCAGTCCGTTGCTGGCCGCGCCGGGCATTGGCCCGGTCACCGCTCGGCGTTTGCTGCGCCGCTTCGGCAGCCTGCAAGGTGTGCGGCAGGCGTCTCGCGAGCAGTGGGCGGAGGTGCTATCCGCACGGCAAGTGGCCGCGCTGGACGCCGTCTTGGCGCAGGAGCCCAGTCCCGCTGCGAGCGAATAACGCACGGCTCCCCGCCAGGCCCTTACGCCAACGGTGCCGAGCGTGGTAGCATCCGGTGAAGGGGGCAGGAGAGGTTCTTATGGCCGATTCCAAGGGTTTTTGGTTCATTGTCGGGCTCGGCGTGGGCGCAGCGGTGGGTCTGTTGTATGCTCCCCGTTCCGGCGGGGAGACGCGGGAGTTGCTGGGCCGCAAGGCGGGCGAGGGTCGCGACGCCGTGACCCGGAGATCTTCCGAATGGCGGCAGCAGGCCTCCGATTATATGGATCGCGGACGGGACGTCGTCTCGCGCCAAGTGGATCAGTTTCAGGCGGCGGTGGACGCCGGACGTCAGGCCTACCGGGAGTCGACGGCCAGCGATCCCAGCGTTCCCCGCGGCTAGCCGGGGGGGCCGGCCATGAGCAGCACCTTGCTGGTGGTCTTAACCATATTTATTGCCGTCACCGCCATCGCCGTCGTATTGCAGGCGATTATGCTGGCGGGGTTGGCGCGGGCGGTCGGTAAGCTGGCGCGGCGCGGAGATCGCGTATTGGAGCAAATGGAGACGCGTTTGCCGGCCGTGCTGGCGGAATCGGAGGCCTTGGTGCGCGAGAGCCGCGCCAAAGTGGACGTTGCCGGCCAGCGCATGGTGGAGATCAGCGGAATACTCCGCGACCAGGTGCAGCGCGCCGACGGCCTGTTATTGGAGATCAGCGACCGCGCACGGCTGCAAATCATCCGCCTGGATGAAACGCTGGCCGGCGCGCTCGACCGGGTAGACGAGACGGCGACCCTGATTCAGCGGTCCATCCTGCGGCCCATCAAGGACACCGCGGCGGTGGTTCGCGGCGTTCGCACCGGCCTGGATTTCTTCCTGCATCGCCGTTCTTCGCCTCCCGGGCTGGCGCCGCAAGACGAAGAGATGTTCATCTGAGGGCGGCTCAGCCGCCTTTGGCCTAGGCGTCGCTACCCGCGGCCACAATCCAGGCGCCGCCCAGCACCAGGTCCTCTTGGTAGAGCACTACCGCTTGTCCGGGAGTAATGGCCCGCTGCGGCACATCGAACTCAAGCCGCAAGCGGCCGTCCGCGAGCGCCTCGGCCCAAGCCGCCGCGGGCTGATGGCGGTGGCGGATGCGCGCCTCGAGGCGCAGCGGTCCGGCAGGCGGGGCACCGGCAATCCAATGGGTTCGCTCGGCGATCAGCTCGCGATGATACAGCCCGGCCTCCTCGCCCACGACCACCCGTGCGCGACCGGCATCCACGTTCAGGACGTAGAGCGGCTGGCCCGTGGCCACGCCCAGCCCCTTGCGTTGGCCGACGGTGAAGTGATGGACACCGGGGTGCCGGCCCAGGACCTGTCCGTCGGCGGTGGCGGTCTCGCCCGGTTCGCCTAGGGCCATCCCCTGTTCGGCGGCATAGGCGTCGAGGAAGGCGGCATAGTCATTGCCGGGCACGAAACAGATCTCATAGCTCTCCGGCTTGGCCGCCACCGCCAGCCCCGCCGCGGCGGCGTGGCGCCGCACCTGATCTTTCTGCAGCTCCCCCAGCGGGAACTCCGCCGTGGCCAACTGATCCTGCGTCAGCCCCCAGAGGAAATACGTCTGGTCCTTCTGGCGGTCGGCGGCCCGGCGCAACTGGCGGCGGTCGGGCCGCTCGGGGTCGGGGGTGATGCGGGCATAATGCCCGGTCGCCACGCGGGTGGCGCCGATCTGTCGCGCGGTGGTGGTGAGCGCATCGAACTTGATGCTGGTGTTGCAGAGGCTACAGGGGATGGGCGTGCGCCCGGCGCGGTATTGCGCGACGAAGTTTCGCACCACGTCCTGCTCGAAGCGCTGCTCGTAGTTGACCACGTAATAGGGAATGCCCAGCTGCTCGGCCACTCGCCGCGCGTCATGCACGTCCTCAAGCGAGCAGCAGCGCCCGTGGCTGGTCTCCGGCATGCCGGGCCGGCCGGCCAAGCGCCGCTGGTTCCAGAGCTGCATGGTGAGCCCCACCACCGTGCGCCCGGCGCCATGCAGCAGGGCCGCCACGGTGGAGCTGTCCACGCCCCCGGACATGGCGACCACGGTCAGCGCGGCGGGCGTGCCGTCCGCGGCTCCAGGGTTGGTTCCGAAGTCAGGCATAGCTCGGCGCCGGAGCGTGGCCGGCATAGCTGGGGGA
>JBOGKW010000057.1:0-18516 GCA_050746205.1 Terriglobales bacterium
GGGGGAAGAATAGCAGGCAAAGACGGCCGGCAGCACGACTGGCCCACGCGACGACCTTGGATAGCCCGTGTCCGGCCGTGGTTTCCGCCCGCGGGCGATACTGAGGGTGTGAATCCGGCGGAGTGCGTGGCGGCAAATTTGGCGCGGGTAAGTGCGGAGGCGGCGGCGGCCTGCCGGCGCGCGGGGCGGGGGGCGGACAGCGTGCGGCTGATGGCCGCGGTCAAGACCGTGCCGCCGGAGGCGATTCGGGCGGCGGCCGCGGCTGGCGTGCGGCTGTTCGGCGAGAACCGAGTGCAGGAGAGGGAGGCCAAACAGGCGGCGCTGGCGGATTTGGAGGCGGACTGGCATTTCATCGGCCGGCTGCAAAACAACAAGGCGGCCAAGGCGGTGGCGCTGTTCACCTCCGTGGACAGCGTGGACAGCGCGGCTCTGGCCGAGCGCCTGAATCGCCTGGCCCAGGCGGCGGGACGCAGCCTGGGGGTTTTGATGGAGGTCAATATCGCCGCCGAGCCGCAAAAATCCGGCGCGCTGCCGGCGGACGCCGAGCGGCTGGCCGCGAGCATTGCCGCTTTACCGGCGCTGCGGCTGGGTGGCTGCATGGCGGTGCCGCCAGCGGGACCGGCGGAAGCGGCGCGGCCGTGGTTTGCTGCCCTGCGGCAGTTGAGCGATCGTTTGCGCGGCTACGGCGGCGGGGAGCGATGGGAGCTTTCCATGGGCATGTCGGAAGATTTTGCCGTGGCGATCGAAGAGGGGGCGACGATAATACGTCTGGGGCGGGCGCTGTTTGGGCCGCGCCCGGCGGAGCCAGCGGAATGAAAGCAGGGAAGCGAGGAACACCGGCAAGGCGGCGGCCGCGGACGGCGGCGAGCGGCAGGCGAAAAACCGTGGCCGCTCCGCACCGCGCGGCGCGGCGGCCCTCGCGCCGGGCACCAGCCTCCAGCGGAGGCCAGCCGGGCCAGGGCGGGCGGAAAGCCCGTTCGGCGCACGCGCCGAAAAGGCAGTCGCCGGCGCGCCAGCCTAGGCGGCGAGCGGACCCGCAGGGGGGCGCCAGCCGGGCCCCTCGCGGCGGGGCTCGCCAGCGGGCGGGCGCCAGCCCAGAGCGTGTACGGGCGATTCTGAACGCGCTGGCGACGGCCTATCCCGATGCGCAATGCGCCCTGCATCATGGCAACGCCTGGGAGTTGCTGGTGGCGACCATCCTGTCCGCGCAATGCACGGACGTGCGCGTGAACCTGGTGACCCCAGAGCTTTTTCGCCGCTATCCCACGCCACAGGCGCTGGCGGCGGCGCCGCTGGCGGCGATCGAGGAGTTGATCCGCAGCACCGGCTTCTACCACAACAAGGCGGTTTCCATATCCGGCGCGGCGCGGAGGGTCAGCACCGAGTTCGGCGGAACGGTGCCACCGGAAATGTCGGCGCTGCTGACCTTGCCGGGGGTGGCGCGGAAGACGGCCAACGTGGTGTTGGGGGTGGCGTTTGGCCGGACCGAAGGGATCGTCGTGGACACGCATGTGCAGCGCATTTCACAGCGCTTGGACCTCACCGCGGCGGACGACCCCAAGGCCATTGAGCAAGATTTGATGGCGGTGATGCCCCGAGACGAATGGATCATGTTCTCGCACCGGATGATCGCGCATGGACGGCAAACCTGCGTGGCGCGGCGGCCTAAGTGCGACGCCTGCCAGCTGGAGCGGCTATGCTATTCCCAGGACAAGACCTACTGGAGCGATGCCGCCGCCCATGTCGTCGACCACGGCCCCGACCATGCCGCCTACCGTACCGCCTCAAGCGCCCGCGCCGCCCGCACCGCAAGCTGAACCCGCTGAACTGAAGCTCGACTTGCGGGAGCACGGCGGCCCCCGGCAGGGCCAGCCGCAGGCGCTGGACCGGCGGCTGTTCATGCAGTTGCTGGCCTTTACCGGCGCCGCTGACTGGCGGCCTTTGGCCGCGGCGGTGCGGGCGGCCGAACTGCCGGCAGTGCTGTACGCCGACGTCAATGATCCGCTGGGCGTGGCGCTGTTGAGCTGGACCGAGGACCCGGCGTTTTTTGTGCGCCGGCTGCGGCCATTTCTGGCCGCGGCGCCGTTCGACCGGCTGGCGCCCCGCCCGCAGTTCACCATGCTGGGCCGCAGCTACGCGCTGGGGCACGAGCCGGACCTGGAGGAGGTGCTGCTGGAGCGGCCGCGGCGATCGGTCAGCAGCCCTGCCTGGCCATGGGCGGTGTGGTATCCCCTGCGGCGGCGGGGTTCGTTCTCCGCGCTGGCGGCGGAAGATGCCGTGCCCATTTTGCGCGAGCACGGGCGCATTGGCCATGCGTTCGGGCAGGCCGGCTTCGCTCAGGATATCCGGCTGGCGTGCTTCGGACTGGACTGGCAAGACAGCGATTTCGTCATCGGGCTTGTGGGTGAGCGGCTGCATCCGCTGTCGGCCTGCATCCAGGCCATGCGCAAGACGCGGCAAACGTCGGAATACATCGAGCGCATGGGCCCGTTCTTCGTGGGTCACGCGGTCTATCAGCCGGAGCCATAGCACCGCTGCGCCCTGGCCGCCCGTCGGTCCTGGGCGCCCGTTCGAGACGCTTGCTCCGATCGGCGCGTGGCGCGGGTCCCACGAGCGGCTCAGCCGCCCGATTCTGGACGGCCCCGCCGCTCCACCCTACGGCCCGCCGCTTCACCCCAGCGCGCGCCGTTGTGCGCTGGGGACCCCGGCGCTAGCGGGGCCCGCGGCTGACGGCTCAGCCGCCCTATTCTGGACGCTCCCGCTGGTCACGGCGGCTGGGCTTCGACGGGGTCCCCAGCATGCAGCGGCGCATGCCGGGGTGGGACGGCCGGCAACGGTAGCCCGCTGGCGCTGAGGGCGTCTCCAAGTTCCCGCGAAAAGCGCGAGGCGCCTCGTTTGTTAAGATTAGGGTTCTCCTATGGCGGAAGCTCCGGAGCGCAATGCGGTCGAGGATGTAGTGATTCTCGGCACGGGGTGCAGTGGTCTGACGGCGGCGATCTACGCCGCGCGGGCCGGCTTGCGCCCGCTGGTGGTGGATGGCCACGAAAGCGGCGGGCAGTTGGCGCTGACTACGCTGGTGGAAAACTTCCCCGGATTCCCCGAGGGCATTCAGGGCCCGGACCTCGTGGACAACATGCGCCAGCAGGCGGCGCGCTTCGGCGCCCGTTATTGCGAAGGCTCGTTGGAACAAGCCGATTTGTCCGGCCGGCCGCTGCGCCTGGTGGTCGCAGATCGGGAAATCCGCACCCGCAGCCTGATCATCGCCTCCGGGGCCTCGGCACGCTGGCTCAACCTGCCGGCGGAGAAGGCGCTGATCGGGCACGGCGTTTCCAGTTGCGCCACCTGCGACGGGTTCTTCTTCAAGGGCAAGCCCGTGATCGTGGTCGGCGGCGGCGACTCGGCGATGGAGGAGGCGCTGTTCTTGACGCGCTTCGCCACCGCGGTCACCATCGTGCATCGTCGCGAGCAGTTTCGCGCCTCCAAAATCATGCTGGAGCGGGCGAAGGCGAACCCCAAAATCCATTGGATCGCCAATGCCGTGGTCGAGGAGATCTTGGATGTAGAGAAGAAGGAGGTCACGGCGGTACGGCTGCGCGACACCGGCGATGGGCGGCGCTGGGAAATGCCGGTGGCAGCCGTCTTTCTGGGCATCGGTCATGTGCCCAACGCGGCGCCGTTTGCCGGCCAACTCGAGCGCGACGCGGAAGGCTACCTGAAAACCCGGGACTACGTGCTGACCTCAGTGCCCGGCGTCTACGCCTGCGGCGACGTGCAGGACCGCCGCTACCGCCAGGCGGTCACCGCCGCCGGCACCGGCTGCATGGCGGCGATCGAAGCCGAGCGCTTTTTGGAAGCGCACGGCCATTAAACGTGCCCAACGCGCTGCTGCTCGCGTTGTCCCACAACCGTCGGCTGCGCACCTTCGCCGAACGCAGCCGAATGGGACGGCGGGTCTCGCGGCGGTTTGTCGCCGGGGAGGTGCTGGACGACGCGTTGGCGGCGGTCGAGGCCAGCCGCGGCGCCGGCTTGACCGCCACGCTGGATCACCTCGGCGAGAACGTGGCCACGCCGGAGGCCGCGGCGGCCGCCGCCGCCAGCGCCGTGGCCAGCCTGCAGGCGCTGCGGGCCCGCGGCCTGGAGGCTAATGTTTCCATCAAGCTGACGCAATTGGGGTTGGACCTCGATCTGGGGCTGGCCGAGCGGCATCTGCGCGCGGTGGCAGAGCGCGCGGGCGTGGTAGGCGGCTTTGTGCGTGTGGACATGGAGGGCTCGGCCTATACCGACCGTACCTTGGAGCTGGCCTTGGCCGCGCATCAGGCGGGGCTGCCGGTGGGCACGGTGCTCCAGGCCAGCTTGCGGCGGACGGCTGCGGATCTGGAGCAGCTGGTCGCGGCGGGCGTGCCCATCAGGCTGGTCAAGGGCGCATATCTGGAGCCAGCCAGCATCGCCTATGCCACCAAGCGGGAGGTGGACGCCAGTTACGACCGCCTGTTGGCGCGCCTGCTGGCAAGCGGGCATTACCCTGCCATCGCGACCCACGATCCGGCGATGATCGCCGCCGCGCTGGCGACTGCCCGGGCGGCCCACCTCCCCCCGGAAGGGTTCGAGTTCCAGATGCTCTACGGCATTCGCCGCGATTTGCAGGCCGCGCTGCGGCGGCAGGGCTGGCGGGTGCGCGTTTACATTCCCTACGGCGCCGAGTGGTACCCGTACTTCATGCGCCGCCTCGCCGAGCGCCCCGCCAATCTGCTATTCCTGCTGCGGAACGTACTGCGGTGAGCCGGGTGTCATGGGCGGCGTCGTTCTCGCCAGCCGCCCAGCCGGGCGATGCGACGCGCCGTGCGGGTGGGTTCGCGCGGCGGCTCAAACCGCGGGCGGCCCTGGCATGCGGGATGGCGGCGGCCCGGCCGCAGGGGGGTTAGAGCTGAATGGCGCGAGCGTAATGGATGGCGGGGTGCTGGCGGATGTCTTCGATCACGTGCGGCGGCACCGGGGCGTCGGTTTGCACCAGGGCTACGGCGGCCATGGGCTGGCCAGCCTTGGGGGCGGTTCCGCTGGTGGCGCCTTCCTGTCGGCCCAGAGTGAAGCTGGCGATATTGATGCCGCGGCGCCCCAGGACGGCGCCGACGTGGCCAATCACGCCGGGCACGTCGTCATTGCGCAGGACCACCAGATTGCCCTGGAGCGGCGCCTCGATGGCCATGTTCTCGTCAATGCCCAGCAAGCGGGGGCTGTCGCCGTTGACCACGGCGCCCTGGATGCGCAGGTCCTGCGCGTCGGTGGTCACTCGCGTGATGAGCAGGCGGGCCGAGCCGCGGGTATAGGCGTCCTGGGTGACATGCAGCGCCAAGCCATTGTGCTCCGCGATGGACCGCGCATTGACCAGGTTCACCTCCCCGGCGAGGATTTGACGCAGCAGGCCGGCAACGACGGCGTTGCTGATGAGATCCAGGTTCAATCCCTCCAGATCGCCGGCGAAGCGGAGCAACAGATCGCGCGGCTTGCCCTGGACCAATTGTCCGAGCATGGCGCCCATTTTTTGCCCCAAGTTAAGCCAGGGCTGGAGGGCCTTCTGCTCGTCATAGCTGACCGAGGGCACGTTGACGGCGTTGTGAATGGTGCCGGTGGAGAGATAATCGCGGACCAACTCGGCGATGCGGAAGCCGACGCGCTCCTGCGCCTCCCGGGTGGAGGCGGCGATATGCGGCGTGGCGATCACGTTGGGCAGAGCCAGCAACTCCGAACCGGCCGGCGGCTCGTGCTGAAACACGTCCAGTGCCGCGCCAGCTAGCTTGCCGGACTTCAACGCGGTATAGATGGCATCCTCATTAATCAGTTCGCCTCGGGCGCAGTTCACCAGCCGGGCCCCGTTTTTCATGCGGGCAAAAGCGCGGTCGTTGAACATGCCCCGCGTCTCCGGGGTCAAGGTGACGTGCAGGCTGAGGAAATCGGCGTTGGCCAGCACCTCGTCGAGGGGGAGGAGCTTGGCGCCGGCTTCGCGCGCGGCCAGGGGACTGACAAAGGGGTCATAGGCCAGTAGGTCCATGCCGAAGGCCCGGGCCCGTTTGGCCAGCTCCGAGCCGATTTGGCCGAGGCCGATGATGCCCAGGGTTTTGCCCATCAGTTCGGAGCCCAGCAAGCTCTTCTTTTCCCATTGGCCGGCGCGGGTGGTGGCGTCGGCGCGGGGCAGATGGCGCGCCAGGGCGATCATCAGGCCGAGGGCCAACTCGGCGACGCTGACGGCGTTGCCGCCGGGGGTGTTCATCACCACCACGCCCTTGCGGGTAGCGGCGTCTAAATCCACGTTATCCACGCCAACGCCCGCCCGGCCGATGACCTTGAGCTTGGGCGCCCGATCCAGCAGTTCCGCCGTGACCTGCACTGCCGAACGGACGATGAGCGCGTCGGCGTCAGCAAGTTCCCGAGCCAGGCTGCCGTCCTGGGCCGAGGTGGCAGGCAGTTCGAGCACCGTCCAGCCGGGCTGGGCGCGCAACTCGGCCAGGCCCCGCGCCGACACCTTTTCCGGAACCACGATCTTCATGGCGCCTACCTTTCTTGCCCGGCCATCATCGGCGCCGCGGCTGGTACGGGCCGATGCTGGAGCCAAACTTCCTGGGCGGCGCGCACGCCCTGGCCTAGGCGGCCGCGCTCTAATCGGCCCGCCTGCGCCAGAACCAGTTCGAGTTGGGCGATCAGCGAAAAGGTATCGGCGGCGTCGTAGTAGCCCAGATGGGCAACGCGGAATAGCTGTCCCTTCATCTCGCCCTGGCCGTTGGCGATGACGCTGCCGAAGTCTCGGCGCATGGCTTTCACGATCTCGCCGGAATCGAGCCCGGGGGGGCTCTGAATGGCCGTCAGCGCGCCGGCGGGCTGGCCTGTGCCGAAGCGCTTTAGGCCCAGCGCCTCGGCCGCCGCACGGGTGGCGGCCGCCAGCATCTCGGCATTGGCTACCAGCGCCGCCCGGCCGCCTTGGGCGGCAATGAACTGCAGCGCGGCCTGCAGCGCCGCGATCAGGCCGGTAGCGGGCGTGCAGGCGCTTTCCCCTTGCGCTTGGCTCTTGCGCTCGCGGCGCAGGTCGAAGTAATAGCGCCGCGTCTGGTTGGCTGCCATCGCCCCCCAAGCGCGGGGACTGACGCTGAGATAGGCCAGGCCCGGCTGCATCATCACCGCTTTCTGAGAGCCGCCAATGACGTAATCCAGATCCCAGGCATCAATTTCGATGGGGCTGGTACCGATGCCGGTGATGGCGTCCACCAGGACCAAAATATTGGGGTTGGCTCGCCGTGCCGCCCGGGCCAGGCCCTCGACATCATGCCGGATGCCGGTCGAGCTCTCGGTCGCCTGGAACGCCAGCGCTACCGTGTCTTTGGTTACCTTGCCCTCGATGTCGCCGGCATCAAAGCTCTGCCCGTAGGGCTTGCGAACGCCTTCTAGCCGGGCGCCGAAGGCTTTGGCAAGCTCTTCCCAGCGCTCGCCGAATTTACCGGCGCTCAGCACCACCACCGGGTCGCCCGCGGAGATGGCGTTCACCAGCGCCGCTTCCATGGCGCCGCTGCCTGAGGAGGCGAGCATCAGGACATCGTTTTGCGTGCCGAGAAATTCCTGCAACAGGCTCCGCGTGGCGGAGAAGATTTGGCGGAACTCGGCGGTGCGGTGGTGCAGACCCATCGCCGCCATGGCCGCCTGGGCGGCCGGCAGCAAAGCCGTGGGACCGGGGGTAAACAGGCGTTCTTTGCGCATGGGAAAACTGCCGAAGCGGGCAGAGTCAAGAATACCAGGGCGGAGGGCGTTGGGAGCCGCCACCGAGAATGCGCCTGGCGCGGTTCCGTGCACCGTGCCCACCGTCCTGTTCCCGCGGCCACGTGCCACGCCCGCCACCGTCTAAGGCAACTTGCGGCTTGCCGCCGTGGGCGCCGTCGGGGGATATTGAAAAGCTGCACGTAGCCGCGGAACGAGACATGAGCGTTCGGACGCTATTCAGCCTTTTTTCCAGCGATTTGGCCATTGACCTGGGCACCGCCAACACCTTGGTGTACGCCAAGGGCAAGGGCGTGGTGGTCAACGAGCCTTCGATCGTCGCGATTAACAAGGTCACCGGAGAAGTCGAGGCCGTGGGCAAAGAGGCCAAGGAGATGGTGGGCCGCACGCCCGGCAACATCGTCGCCATCAAACCCATGAAGGACGGTGTGATCGCCGACTTCAAGGTGACTGAGAAGATGCTGAATTATTTCATTCAGAAGGCGCACAACCGCAAGATGCTGGTGCATCCGCGGATCGTGATCGGCGTGCCTTCGGAGATCACGCAGGTGGAAAAGCGGGCGGTGATGGACTCCGCATACCGTGCCAAGGCCAGCGAGGTGCATTTGGTGGAGCAGGCGATGGCGGCGGCGATCGGCGCAGGGCTGCCGATCACCGAACCCAGCGGCAACATGGTCGTGGACATCGGCGGGGGCACCACCGACATTGCCGTGATCTCGCTGTCGGGCATTGTCTACTCGCGCTCGGTGCGGGTCGCGGGCAATGAAATGGACGATGCCATCACCAATTATTTGAAGCGCAAATACAACCTCCTCATCGGCGAGCGCACGGCGGAGCAGATCAAGATGGAAATCGGGTCCGCCTATCCGCTGGAAAAACCTCTGACGATGGAGATCAAGGGGCGGAACCTGATCGAGGGCGTGCCCAAGACCATCACCATCGAGGATGGCGAGATCCGCGAGGCGCTGGGTGAGTGCATTGCCACCATCATGAACGCCATTCGCGTGGCGCTGGAGCGCACGCCGCCGGAGCTGAGCGCCGACATCAGCGACCGTGGCATCGTGCTCACCGGTGGCGGGGCGATGATCAAGAACCTGGACAAGCGCATCCGCGAGGAAACCGGCCTGCCGGTCTCGATCGCCGACGATCCCCTGGCCAGCGTGGTGCTGGGCACGGGGAAGATGCTCAGCGACTTCAACCTGCTGCGGAAAATCCGGGTCGAATAAGCCGGGGCAGGCCAGAGACGCATGGCGCGCTTAAGCTGTGTCGCCTCATTCCGCTTGCCGTACTGTGCCTCCCGCGTTCCGCTCGACGCGCGCGTTCCGGTTCGCCTCCGCCCCGGCCCAGGCGTATACTGACGGCATCTACCTACTGGAGGCGCTGCGGGCGCATCCAAGGCAGACAAGGCGGGCAGCCATGCCAGGAGTTGCGGCAGGCGGTGTGAAGACGTCACGGTGGGTGGCGGTGCTGGCGATGGCGGTGCTGGCAGTCTCCATCCTGCCGCCGGCCTGGGCCGGCCATCCCAAGCTGAGCACGCAGGCCAAGCTCGCGCTGGTGCGCGGCATGATCGCCGACGTCGGCATCGCCCGCCAGGTGTTCCCGCAAGGCCGCAAGCCGGTGGAGCTCGCCGCCGACGGCCGAGTGCTGAACCAGGCCTACATTCAGCAAGAGACGATTGACCGGCCGCCGGCGGCAAAGCCGGGGGAGCGGTTGCAGATCACGGCGATGCGCTTCCACGGCAAGAGCATCCTGCTGCAGTTGAATGGCGGCTTCACCAAGACCCATTGGTATAACCACCTCGAGGTCGGCATGGGCGCCCAGATGACGCCGGTGGCGCAGACGCACCTCTCCTCCGGGTCGGAGATCTTGGTGCGCTTTCCCGCTGGCGTGCCGGCGGACTTGACCACGGCGCGGCTCAAGCACATTTTGAGCGGCGTGCTGGACTGGAATATGAACGCCACGCTGGCGGCGGCCGTGGGGCGGATGCTGCCGCCCAAGGTGGAGAGCGCCATCCAGCACCATCAGGTGCTGGTGGGCATGACGCGGCCGATGGTGCTGGCGGCGAAAGGTCGGCCGACACAGAAATACCATCAGGCGGACAATCGGACCGGGGTGGAATACTCGCAATGGGTCTACGGCCACCCGCCCGGGGACACCACGTTCGTGCGCATCGTGGGCGAGCGCGTAGTGCGCGTGGTGGATTACAAGGCCGACGGGACCAAAGTGGTCCGCACGGCACCGGAAATGCCGATACCCAGCCAATCCGCCCAGGCCAATCAGGGGCAGAACAGCCAGGCGACGGCTGACAATACGCGCCCGACATTGCGACGCCCCGGGGACAAAGACCGTGGCAGCCAAAACCAGCCCACATCCGGACCAGGGCCGATTTTGATTCCTGGCGCGCCGCCCCCTCCGGCGGGAACGCAGAACGGGCCGCCGCCGATCGGCATGCCGGGAGGCAGCGGCGCGCCGAACAGCCCAGGCATGCCGCCGAATGCAAACCCCGGCGGCCCCGGCCAGAACCCCAACCCTCCCTGCTGCGGCGGCTTTCGGTAGCTCCTTCCGCAACCTGCGCCGGCTACGCTTCAGATCGGCAACGGCGCCACCACCACGCTGACGTTGTCTCGCGCCGCCGCCGGTGCCGCCGCGCGATTTGTTGCAGCCAGGCCGGGCGCGGGAGCGGGCATGGCCAGCATCCTGGCGTTGGTCGGTCTTTTCGTCCTGGCAATCGGCGGGTCGCTCGCTCAACCGAGATTGACCAAGGTCGGACCTGCCGTCGCGGTGGCAGCCTTGCTTCTCGCCCTCGTCGCCTGCGGGGGTGGCTCGCCGCCGGCCTCGTCCACGGGCGGGGGAGGCGGCCCCACGCCCCCAAGTGACCGCCACGGTGCAGATCACCGCCTCCGCGCCCAGTTTCGGCGTGGTGGCGCTGGGACAGGTGCAGGTGACCGAGCCGTCAGGCCAGGCCACCCGTTTGGGGTCCGGGCCGACACCAGTCCCGAACCAGGGCCGAAACGCACCCGATACGCGCTAGCTGGCGGCGGCGGTGCGCTGGCCACAATCGGCGTGGCGGCAGTTGCAGTTCAACTCCAGGCTGCCGCGGGTGTCCTTGCAATAGTCGCCGCAGTACCGGCTGCCTTTGGCGGGCGGGCAGTCGCAGGCGGGATGAGCGCACTTTTCCTTCTTCTTGCCGTCATTGGCCATAACGTCCTCCCAGGCTCCAGAACAGATCACCGGCTGCTAGACGCCTACACTATACGCCGGGAGGGCGGCGAGTGAAAACTCTCTGGTTGCCGGGGGCGGATATGCACTCGGGGCGAGATGATCTGCAGCCGTTTGCGCACTGGGAAAACCCGGTATATGCATCTAAATGGTTTACCCGAGAATGTGACGGCCCTTGACGTGCACTGGCGTGAGCAGAGCTTCCCCCCATGCGCCCTTCGTCTGTCTCCCGCCTGTTGCTGTGGTCTTTTGTCGCCGTACTCTCCCTTTTCGTCGCCCAGGCCCAACTACAGGCCGGGACGATCGGCAGTGGGAACGATCCCCGCATTCAGATCGGCGGCGGCACCGCCGACGCTCAGGCGGTGACCTTCGCGCAGTTCTCGTTTTATGTCACCGATAGCAGCGGGACCAGCGGATTTTACGGGAACGACGACAGCAACGCCGGGAGCGCGGACTGCTACGAGGGCGCGGCGGGCGGCGGGACGCTGGTGCCGGGTTGCGCGTTTTACAACGACACCGGGACGATCATCAGCGCAATTAGCGTGAGTTTGCCGGCAAACGTCTTCAGTCAGGAAGACTTCACCTGTTCGACGGCGTTCGCCGACCAAAGTGATTCCGCCTTCGACGCTTGCCTGGTGGACCCGCTCAACGACTCCATCGTGTTTTTCAGCGTGCCCGACGATCCTTGGGGACAATGGGATGCGGATGATTTCGGACTGCTTCCGGGTCAATCGTTTGTCATTAGCGTGGATCCCTGGCCGGACGATGTGGCCGCGACCGTGACCGACTACGGCCCGGGCGGTTACCGCCCGGTTCCGGAGCCGCCTGCCGGCGCGCTGGTGTTGCTCGGTTTTGGGCTACTGGCGATGAGCGCCTCATGGCAGAAGCGGCGGGCGCAGCGGGTCACTGGCGCCTAAGAGTGCGCATAGCGGGCGAGGAGTTGGCGGAACACTGGCTGGGAGTGTAGCGGCGTAAGCTCGGGATCCTGTCGCGCTTCCACGGCCGAATAGCCCTGGGCCAGGGCTTGGCGCAGCGCCGCCAGGGCGGTGCGGGGGTGATGGCCGATTGCGTCCACGACGGCCTGGATGTAGACCAGGTCCAAGTCGCTGGGGTCAATGTCGCGAGCGCGGCGAATCTCCGTGCCGGCACGGTTGGGGTGGCCGTCCTTGGCGTCATAGAGCGCCAAGCTGCCGAGCGCATCGGCATCGCGGGGATTGACCTGCAGGTGCTGGTAAACCCGGGCGATCGCCCGCTGATACGTGGCGTGGGCCAAGGCTTGCTGCCCGGTCCAGCGGTAGGCGTCCGCCAGGTTGCCGAGCGCCTCCTCCGACTGCGGCCGCAAGACCACCGCTTTTTGGAAAAGGGGCAGGGAAGCGGCGTATTGGTGCAGATAGAAGTGTGCGAACCCGAGGTTGGAGTAGGCCGATTCGCTGGGATGCAATCGTAGTGCCTGTTCGAGCGGCGCCAGGCTGGCGGCATAGCGGCCCTCGCCCAGGAAGGCGGCGCCAGCATTTAGGTAGCCCAGGGCATTGTTCGGGGCGAGTTGGTTGACGCGCTGATACTGGGACAGTGCGGCGGAGTAATGGCCGAGCTCGAACTGAGCGTTGCCCAGCACCAAATGATTGAGCCAAAAGTAGCGATTGACGGCGACCGCGTGCTGGTAGGCAGCCAGCGCCGGCGCCGCCTGGCCCCCGGCCAAATAGGCGGCCCCCAGCATCCGATAGCCGTCGTCCGAGTTGGGCGACAAACGCAGTGCGCGGCGCAGTTGCGCAACGGCGGCGGCGGTTTTGCCGGTGGCCCGCCAGACGTTCCCCAAGGCAAACAGCGCCTGGGGCTGGTTGGGGCCCAAGCGAGCTGCGGTTTGCGCTGCCGCCACCGCTCTGGCGGCGAACAGGCTCTGGCTGGTTTGCCGATACCGGATCAAATCGGCGTTGGCCAGGCCGGCATAGGCGAGGGCGAAGCTGGGATCGTGCCCGGCGGCTTGAGTGAACAACTGCACAGCGCGCCGGACCTGGACGGCCGTTTGGCCGTGGCGCAGGATTTGCCCGGCTTGGAGATATAAATCGTACGCCGCGAGGTTTTCGGTGGGATGGGCGGCAGCGACGGAAGCGGCGGACTGGGCGGGTTGCAGGCGCAGTGCGCCCGCCAGGCCGGCATAAATGTTGTCCTCAAGCGTAAACAAATCACCGGCCGCGCCGCTGAACTGCTGGCTCCAAACCCGCGCCCCAGTGCGGGCATTGTCCATGTCCACGATCACTCGAAGTTGACCCTGGGCCTGCTCCAGATCACCATGCACCACTAAATTGGCGCCCACCGCACGGGCAACCGCGGGCCACGGCTGGGCGGCGACGCCGCGGAGGTCGGCGCGGCTGACCACGTGCACCCCGGGCGCGGCGAAGAGCCGGGCGGCGAGCGAGTCGGCAATGCCCTGCGCCAGAAAGCTGTGGCCGCCCGCGGCCTGCGCGAAGGGCAGGATGGCGAGGTATTTACCCCGCGACAGCGGTGGGATCGAGCGCGCGATCGCCTGTTCCACCGGTGCGGCAGGGCTCCGGGGGCGGCTCCAGGTGAACCACCCGGCTACCACCAGCGCAATGCCGAATGCTACCGCTATCGGCCAAAGCCATCGGCGCTGGGCGTAGCCTGGGGTTGCCGCCCAGGTAACGGCGGTGGCGCGATGGCCCGGGGCGCCGTTGCCGGCGAGGTCAGCAAGCGCAGCCGCCGCCGAGGCATACCGATCCTCGGGTCGCGTCGCCAAGCAGCGCAGAATGACCCGCCGAAGGTGCACGGGCAGCTTGGGGTCGAGCGAGGCGGGATCGCGAGGTTGGGTCTTGAGCCGTTGATACATCAGCTCCAGCGCGCTGGTCCCGGGGAACGGCGTCGCCCCGGTGGCCATCTCGTACAAAATCAGGCCGAAGCTATACAGATCCCCGCGCGCGTCCACCGGCTTGCCCTCGACCTGTTCTGGCGACATATACCGGGGGGTGCCCAGCACCGCTCCGGCCTGAGTCAGGAGCGCCTGGCCGGCATCGGCGGACTTGGCCAGGCCGAAGTCGGTGACATATACGGTTCCCGCGTGGTCGAGCAATAGGTTTTGCGGCTTCAGATCGCGATGCACGACACCCTGTTCATGGGCCGCGGCCAGCGCGGCCAGAATCTCGGCGCCGATGCGGCTGGCCTCCTCCGGCGGGAGCTTCTTCTCTCGGCGCAGGCGCCGCGCCAGGTCCTCGCCCTCGATATAGGCCATCGAGATGAACTTGACTCCGGCCGCCTCACCGAGATCGTGAATGCGGAGAACGTTTTTCTGCGAGACGCGGCTGGCCAGGAGCAATTCCTGCTTAAAGCGCCGCATCATCTCGGCATCCGCGGCCAGGGCGGGCAAAATGATCTTCAGCGCGACGCGCCGGTCGAGGTCGCGGTCGTAGGCGAGATAGACCCGCCCCATGCCGCCCTCGCCTAGCAAGCGTTCAATACGATAGCGCGGGCCGAAGTCCTGGCCGGGCACGGGAATGCCGGCGCTCCGCTCGCTGGCGCTCGCGGCCTGCGGCCAGCCGCTGGTGGATGGGGGCAGCGTCGGGGTCGAATCCGAGTCCGGCGCCAGCGCCGCGCCGGGTGGCAGGGCGGGCGTCTTGTCGCCCCTCCAGTCCACCGCTGAGCCGCAGGCGGTGCACGTCGCGCCGCCTGCCGCTACCGCCTCACCGCATTGGGGACAGGCCGCGACCACCGCTGTAGGCATTATCCCCTAGCGGAGCCTACAGCAACAGCGCGGTGCGCGGCTATGGGCGGGACTCGTTTTGGCTTTTCCGGCCGTCGGCCGGCGCCACGCTTTCGATCGGTCGGGGTTGCAACGGTTCGTCGTCGGCACGGAACTGCGTGGCGACGTGGTGCATCAGAACCCGGACCGCGGCGCGGGCGTCCACGGCAGGATCATTCTTGAAATGAAAAATGGCGTCCGCCAAAATTTGCTGGCCGCGCACGTAGTCTTCCTGGCGGCTGCGACGCCGTTTTTCGGCATGAATACGCGCGCGGGAGCGCACGCTCGGCTGCATGGCAACGATCTCACCCATGGGAAACAATTAGATGCAGAGATTCGACCTCAGATGGCGCCCCACCATTGAAAAATCCTTGGTGGCGACCTGTCAATACCGCGATCATGGGGCATGACCTACTCTGGTGCAAGGATTCTTGCGCTGGATTTTGGCGCCCGCCGGATTGGTCTGGCCGTAAGTGATCCTTTGGGCTTGACGGCGCAGGGTCTGCCCACCCTGGAACGGCGCAACCGAGAGCAGGACATCGCGGCGCTGCTGAGCCTCGCCAAGGACCGGGAAGCGACTCTATGGTTAATGGGCCTGCCGCTACATCTCAGCGGCAATGAGGGGTCGCAGGCACACAAGGCGCGGGCCTTTGGCGAGCACCTAGCGGCGCGCAGCGGCATCCCGGTGGAGTTTTGGGACGAGCGGCTGACCACGGTGGTGGCGGAAGGGGTACTGCGCGAGGCTGGAGTCAGTTTGGCGAAGCGCCGCCGGGCGGTAGACCGGCTGGCGGCGGTGATTTTGCTGCAAAGCTATCTCGAGGCGCAGCGCCGGTAATGGCTTCGTGGAACTTTTCCTGACGCCGCCGCGCAATTCACTGAACGCCCTGCGGTAGCGAGGACCCGGCCGCAAAAGAAAGCCGGTGACCTTTTTCCGTAGTCGGCGTAATGCAGCCATAAGTCATGCGCCTCCTTAGGTCTTGCATTGCCCTGGCCGCCCTCGCGGCCCTACCCGCACTACCCGCCGCCGCGCAAACGGCGGCGCCTGATCCGCAGACCATCATGGCCGCTTCCCGTGCGGCCTTGGGAGCGGCGACGCCGGTGCAAACACTGGAGTTGAGCGGCGCCTACCGGCTCCAGCCGCTGGGCAGCCAGCAGCAGCAGCAAGGCACGCTGGATTTGCGCTTCGGGGCGGGCCGGCAATATCAGCGCAACTTCAGTCTGCGCTTGCCATTTGGGCAGATGCAGATGACGCAGACCTTGGACGGCGACACGGTCTGGAGCAAGCGGCAGTTTCCCGGCGGAGGGGGACGGTTTCGGGGGTTCCAACGGCGGGGACGGACGCTCAGCCCCGAGCAGCGCGCCGCGTTCCAAAAGCGCATGGAAGCGAGGATGAAGCAGGCGTTGGTGGCGCAATGGGCGCGGGGGCAGATGGAGTTCCTGCTGCAGCCGCCCCCGGGCGCCACGCTACGGTACGCGGGATTGGCCAAGGCTCGCAACGGCATGACGGCGGATATGATCGCCGTTTCCGATCCTGCCTGGGGCGCCACCGCCAGCCCAGTGACGTTGTTCCTCGATACCCATAGCCATCGTTTGCTGATGGTCTCCTATTCGGGCTTGGCGCCCCGGGCGTTCGCGCGCTTCCGTCGCGGCGCCGCACCAGGCGCGGGAGACGGCTCCCGGCCGCCGCGGCCGCAGCCACAGACCGTGTACGTCCATTTGACCCACTGGCGCCAAGTGCAAGGGCATTGGTTTCCTTTCGAGATCACCCAATCCAGCGGCGGTCAGACCTTCGCGGAATGGGAGATCAAACAGGCGAGCGTGAACTCTCCGAAGCTGACCGCCCGGGTCTTCCAGAAGCCGTGAGCCGACACCTGCTACCCACCGCCTTGGTGATCCTCGGTCTGGTGCGGCTGACGCCGCGCCTGGAGGCGCAAGGGCGCCTGGCCGCTAGCGCGGGGACCACCACCGCCACCACCACCGCGGTCGTAACGGTGTTTGACCCCAGCGGCGCCGTGGTGCCGCGGGCCCAGGTCCAGCTAGGCCCGACGCCGCAGGGTAAGGCCCCGCGCGCCGGGGCTGCGCGGTTGGTGGTGATGGCGACGGACGTGGGCGGCCGCGCAGTTTTTGTGCGGCTGCCGGTTGGGCCGGCGGAATTGCATGTCAGCGCCCCCGGCTTTGAGCCGATTACCGCCTTCGTGCACTTGCTTCCCGGCGCCAACCGCTTCGCGGCGCATCTGGTGCTGGCCACCGTGCGGCAGAAGGTGACGGCCAAGGCGCCGCCGCTGGCCAACCCAGCCAGCACGGCGTTTTCCTTCATTCTGACGCCGCAGCAGATTCAGCAACTTCCGGACGATCCGGACCAGTTTCAGGCGGCCCTGCAGGCTCTCGCCGGGCCGGCCGCGGGGCCCGAGGGCCCGACGATGGTGGTGGATGGCTTCTCGGGCGGCCAGTTGCCGCCGAAGTCGCAGATCCAACAGATCATCATTGACATGAACCCGTATTCGGCGGCCAACCATACCGCCACCGGGGCGCGCATAGAGATCTTCACCAAGCCCGGCGTGGGCGCCTGGCATGGGCAGATGGACGCAGCGGGCCGGGACACCGGCTTTGATGCCCGCAACGCGTTTTCCCCGGACGCCACGCCGGAGGCGTACCGCCGCTTCGGCGTGAACCTGGAGGGGCCGCTGGAGGCCAACCAGAGTTCGGTCTTCATCTCACTCCGCTCGCTGCCCACCTTCGCCTCGAGCACGATTCTGGCGACCACACCTACTGGGCTGGAGCAGGGCTTGCAAATCCAGCCGGCGAAGGAGGTCTTTGGCAGGGTTCAGGTGAATCAAGCCCTGAGCGCCACGCAAGTGCTGCGGGTGGAGTATCAGCGCAATTACCACAGCGCCGACGAACAAGGCGTCGGCGGCCTGTCGCTTGCCTCCCGCGCATACTCGACGGATACCCTTGAAAACCTGCTGCGCCTGTCCATCACCGGCTCGCTGGGCCCGCACGCCGTGAACCAAATGCGCTTCCAGGCGGATTGGCAGAGCACCGGCTCGCAGTCGGCCACCAATGCGCCAGCCATCACTGTCGCCGGCGCCTTCCAGTCCGGCGGCGCCCAGATGCAGACGACGGAGAATTCCAGCGATTGGCAACTGGACGATGATTTCAGCGATTCCCTGGGCGCCAATGTGCTGCATGTCGGCTTCCGGGTCAATCAGGGCGTGTACCAGTTTCAAGACGCCTCGAACTCTCTCGGCTCCTTCACGTTCCCGACCCTGGCAGCATATGCAGCCGGCCTGCCGAACCTCTTCACCCAGCGGGTCGGCAATCCCTGGATAGGCTTCCCCTTTACGGAATGGGCCGGCTATATCGAGGACGATTGGCAGATCGACAGCCGCCTCTCCTTCAGCCTGGGCACCCGATACGAGGGCCAGTCCGACGTGGCCGACAATCACGCTTGGGCGCCGCGCCTGATGTTGACTTGGGCGCCCTTCGGAGGCCAAACGTTGGTCCGTGTCGGCGCCGGCATATTCAATGATTGGCTCGGCGCCGGCAGCTACAGCGACACCCTGCTGGACAACGGCGTGCAGCAATACGACGTGACCGTGCTTGATCCCGGCTATCCCAACCCGGAGACCAGCGGCACGCCCCGCATCCTGCCCCCCAGCATCATTGCCTTGGCGCCCAATCTCTTGCTGCCCTATCGCGAGCAGGGCTCGGTCATGGTGTCCCGCCCGATCGCCGGCGGGTTCCGGCTGATGACGGGATATTTTTACCAACGGGGCGTGCATGAGCTG
>JBOGKW010000058.1:0-18242 GCA_050746205.1 Terriglobales bacterium
CGGTGGCGACCTGCACGATGCTGCACCACGTGCCGACCCG
Source organism: Terriglobales bacterium (assembly GCA_050746205.1). Taxonomy (GTDB): domain Bacteria; phylum Acidobacteriota; class Terriglobia; order Terriglobales; family SCQP01; genus JAKAUF01. The sequence goes on from JBOGKW010000058.1 coordinate 41, forward strand.
GGCGCTGCAGGACCGGATCCTGGCCGAGGCGTTCCGGGTGCTGCGGCCCGGCGGCGCTGTTGGTGGCGGTGGGCTTTGGCGGCGGCTGGTGGGCACGGCATGGGACGGGGCCGAGCGGCGGCGCGGCGCCGGCCGCGGCCGCTGCCCAGGTCCGGGTGCAAACGGTCGAGCCCGGCGCCGATGGCCAGGTGCGGGTGGTCTACGACCTGGTGCGGCGGCAACAGATCAGCGGTACCGCCAGCAACCCGCAACTGCGCCGCCTGTTGCTGCAGGCCGCGGCGCAGCCCGCCAACGCCGGCACGCAGCTGGAATCCATCGCCGCCCTCCGCCCGGCCGCCGGCGAGGATGCGGTGCGGCAAACGCTGCTCACGGCGTTGGCCGCAGATCCTAACCCGGGTGTGCGCCTGGAGGCGCTGAATGCCCTGCGTCCGCTGATGGCTACCGATGCCGGCGTGCGCGCCGCGCTGGCCCAAGTGGTTCTACGCGATCCCAATCCGGGGCTGCGCATGCAGGCGGTGGCGGCGCTGGCCCAGGCGCCGCGCTCCGATGCCGGCCACTGGCTGCGGCAGTTGTCGGTGCAATCCCCTGACCCCTACATCCGGCTCAACTGTGTTGCCGCGATGCGCCAACTGGGCATGGCGCCGCCGGCGGCGGCGTGGCGCAGCCTGGGCGGCGCGCCCGGTCAGGGCGCGACCGCGCCGGGCATACAACAGCAATAAAGGACGGCCATGATGCCTCGGTCATTTCCTCTTCGTATTTGCCATCGGCTCACTAGCCTCGTGGCGGCCGGGCTGGGCGCCTGGTTGGCTGTCGCCGCCGTCCCGCTGGCGGCGCAGAATCGCGGGCCCGAGATCACGCGGACCGTCGCCGGCAGTATCCCGGTGCGCGGGCCGATGCAACTGCACATCGCCGCCGAACTCGGCAACGTGCGCGTCAGCGGCGCCCGAGGCAACGAGCTGACCTATACCATCCTGCTGCGCACGCGAGCGGCGGCGGACGCCAGCGCAGGGCTCGATGCCTGGCCCGTTAGCGTGCGACAGGAAGGCGATACCATCCTGATCGCCACCGGCCGTGGGCCGGCCGAGGGGCACACGCAGGTTCAGATCCTCGTGACCGCGCCGCCACAGGTGCGCGCCATTCAACTGCATTCGGCGGTGGGCAATTTGTCGGCCAGCCACCTCGCCGGCAGTCTACGCGCGGTGACGGCGGCGGGGAACATCGCCGTGGATGAAGTGAGCGGGCCGGTGCGGGTGGAGACCGCCGGCGGCAATATCTCCCTCGGCCATCTGGGCGGCAGCATCCATGCCTCCACCGCCGGCGGCGATATCACCCTGGCCGCGGCTGCCGGATCGGTGGATCTGCAATCGCAAGGTGGCAACATCTCCGTGGGCGAGGCCGCGGGCCCGCTGCGTATCGCCACCGCGGGCGGCGCCATCGTCGTGGGCCGGGCCGGCGGCGACGTGGTGGCGGAAACGGCCGGCGGCAATATCCGCCTGGGCCCGGTGGCGGGTACGGTGCGGGCGGAAAGCGGCGGCGGCAACATTCGCGTGGCCGCGGCGCGGGGCCTGCGCTGCCAAACCGGCGCCGGCGACCTCGACCTTGGTGACGTGAGGGGCCCGGTGCGGGCCGTCACCGGCGCGGGTTCGATCCACGCCGTCATTACCGCCGCCGCCGGCGAGTTCGCAGCATCGCTGCTGCAGTCTTCCAGCGGCGACATCGTGGTCTATCTGCCGCGGCGGCTGCCGGTCACGGTGGACGCCGCCACCACTGGCGGCCAACAGCTGAGCAGCGACATTCCGCAAATCGCCTCCGCCGCCGCGCGCAACCAGGGCGCCTCCGCCCAGGTCAGCTTGAACGGCGGCGGGCCGGTGCTGCGGATTGAAACCAGCAACGGCGGCATCCGGATCCAGCAAATCACCTCGAGGTAACCCCATGCGTTTCTCCTTTCTCTCCTTGCGCCGCTGCGGCTGGCTCGCTTGCGCCTTGCCGGTCCTTTACCTACCGCTGACGGCCCAAACCCCGCCACCCCCGCCGCCCGCCGCGATGGTGTATTACGGGCAAAGCAGCTGGCTGGGCGTCTCGATCTCCGACCTCAGCGCCGCGCAGGCGCAGTCGCTGGGCCTGACCGGCCCCAACGGCGCGCTGGTGAAGATGGTGGTGCCCAACAGCCCGGCGGCGAAAGCGGGCCTCCAGGCGGGCGACGTGATCGTTTCGTTTCGGGGCCGCGCCGTGATCGGCGTGCGCCAGCTCAGCCGCCTGGTGCGCGACACGCCAGTGCACCGCACCGTCAGCGTGCGCATCATCCGGGCGCGCCAGCCGCGGACCGTGCAGGTCACCCTCGCCGCTCACGGCCAGAACGCCTTCGCCGGTGACGGCAATGCGTTTTACTTCCACATGCCCCCCATGCCGCCTATGCCCAGGGTCCAGCTGCACATCGCGCCGATGCCGGTGATGCCGGTGATGCCACCGATGGACTTCCACTTCGCCTTCACGCCTGCCGTGGCGGCACGGATGGGGTTGTCGGTGGAGACGATTCCCGCGCAGTTGGCCCACTATTTCGGCGACGCCGCCAGCCAAGCGGTGCTGGTGCGTCAGGTCACCGCGGAGAGCGTGGCCAGCCGGGCCGGCCTGCAAGCCGGCGATGTGATCCTGTCCGTGGCCGGCGCGCCGGTGCGTGACGACCATACCTTGGCCGCCGCACTTGATCGCCAGAGCACACAGCCGGTCACGGTCATCGTGCTGCGCCAGGGCCGCAAAGTGCGGCTGCGGCTGCCGCCGTTGCCCGCCGATCTCCGACCCGCCGCCTACAACGCGCAGTGGGCTGCTTGGGCCGCGGCGGAGGGAAAGGTTGCCCAGCAGGAAGCCGAAGCCTTGCGGCAGGACTTGCGGGCCCATGCCGGTGAATGGCGGCAATACCAGCGGGACGCGGCCAAGGCACAGGCGGAGAGCCGCAGCCTAGCGCAGCAACTGGAGAAAATCCGGCCGCAGATCGAACGCCAGATGCGGGAGCTGCGGAAACAACTGCGCCAGGAACTGCGCCAGCAAGAGCAGGCGGCGCACACCGTCACCACCTCCGCCACCTGAGGTAGGCAGGCGAGACGCCTGCCCCGTCACGGCGTCGGTGGTTCAGCCGACGCGCGTGGGGTAGCCGGTTCGGCTGCCGGCGCCTGCCCGGGCGCGGTGCGTTTAGCCGATGACCTGCAGGCTGCGCTTGAACAGTTCCTCGAAGCCGGCCGGAGCGGGCTGGCGCTCGGCGGCGCGGCGGACGGCCTTTTCCGCCAGCGGGCGAGCATAGCCCAGGTTCACCAGCGCCGACAGCACCTCCTCGGCGGCGGCGGGCAGCGCGGTGGCCGCAACGGCGGGAGCGGCCCACTCAGCGAGCTTGTCCCGCAGTTCGACGCAGATACGCTCGGCGGTTTTTTTGCCGATGCCGGGCACGGCGGTCAGGCGGGCCACGTCGCTGGCCGCGATCGCCGCCGCCAGCTCGTTGACGGCCAAACCGGACAGCGCCGCCAGGGCCATCTTGGGCCCCACGCCGCTGACGCCGAGCAGGTGCTCGAAGATGGCCTTCTCCCGCGCCGTGGCGAAGCCGAACAGCTGCAGCGCGTCCTCGCGCAGTTGGGTGTGCACATGCAGCCGCACTTCGGCGCCGGCGGCGGGCAGGAGCTGGAACGTCGAGAGTGGAATCAGCAACTCATAGCCGACGCCGTGGACATCCACCACGGCCCGGTTCGGCGTCCGCTCCAACAGCACTCCGCGCAAGAATGCGATCATAGCTGCCTCACGCCAGCAGAGCGGGCGGCTGGGGCGTGGCGATCAGGCCTAACTCGGCCGCCCACTCAAAAAACCGCGACAGCCCCGCCCAATGCTGGGGCGTAATATCGTATTCCACGTCGTGGGCCAAATAGCGGCGGATCTCCTCGGCGGGTAGATCCAACCTCCGGGCCCAGCGCTGGACCAATGCGTCAGCATGGGCCAAGCCTTCCCGCTTGGCGCGCTGAAAGCGCTCTGTCAGCCACGCCTCCTCGCCCGCCGGGACCGCCGCGCGCCGTACCGCCCACAGGGCAAAGATGAACGGCAGACCGGTCCATTGGTGCCACTCGGCGGCCAAGTCGTGGGCGCGATAGCCCGCCGCCTCGGCTTCGCCGGTCACCGCGAGGCGCAGCGCGGGGTCGCCGATGATCAAGGCGGCATCAGCCTCGTCCAGCATTTCGCGCCATTCCGGCGCGCGTTCGGCGAGGTCGAACTTGGCCCCGTAGCGGCGGCGCAGCAGGATCTGCGCCAGCGCCGCGGAAGTGCGGGAGGAGCGGTCCAGCGCCAGACGGCGGATGTCCGGCCAGGGCGTCTTGGTGATGAGCAAGATGCTGCGCACCTCGGCCCGCGCCGCCACGGCGATGCCCGGCAGGGCGGCCAAGCCGGCAATGCGCGCCATCTCGATGACCGGAATAATGCCGATCTCGGCCTCCTCGCGGCGCAACTGCTCGGCGCATCCGGAGGGAGCGGTGTAGCTGAGTTGGAGCTTGGGTTCGGTCTCCAGGCCCCACAGCAGCGGAGCGGTGTTCAGAAAGCTGATCGCCGCCACGCGCCAGCGTCGGGGGCCGGGCTCAGGCTCGGGCACGGCATCCATTGTACGGGAGCAGGCGTAAGAGAGCCGGTTCCGCGCCCGGGCCGGCGAGCACGCCCGCCCCACCGCGACGGGACCCGGCGAGCGGGACTGCTGGAAAGTCCCACGCTCCCGGAGAGCGCCGGGCGGTGAACTCCTGGGTTGTCGCGAGCGGGACGGAGCGTATTCTATAATGAATACATGGCTACCGTAACCCAGCCCCCCGCCGCCGGTCTGACCCAGTTGCCGGAGTTCCGCAATGAGCCGAGCGAGGACTTCTCCCGCCCAGAAGTGCGCAACCGTTACCTAGCCTCCGTAGCCGCGGCGCGCCGCGAGCTGGGCCGGGAATATCCCTGCTTGATCGGCTTTGAGCACCGCGAGCGCCGTGCCGAGCGCAAATTCAAATCCCTGAACCCGTCCAAATCCAGCGAAGTGGTGGGCGTGCACCAGGAAAGCTCGCCGGAGATGGCCCGTGAGGCGGTGACCGTTGCACTGAAAGTCTTCGAGTGCTGGTCCCAGACCCAAGCCGAAAAGCGCATTGAGCTGGTGCGGCGCGCGGCGCAACTGTTGCGTGAACGCAAGGCAGACTACACCGCCTGGCTGACCCTGGAGACGGGCAAGACCTTCCCCGAGGCCGCCGCCGACGTGGAGGAGACCATTGACTTCGCCGAGTATTACGCGCGGCAGGCGGTGCGCCTGTTCCTGCACCCGCCGGCGATGACCCAACTGCCCGGCGAGCGGGATGAAATGCGCTATATCCCGCTCGGCGTGGGCGCCGTCATCCCGCCCTGGAATTTTCCTTCCGCGCTGATGGCGGGCATGACTTTTGCCGCCATCGTTTGCGGCAACACCGTGGTACTGAAGCCCTCCAGCGATTCCGCCACCGTGGCCGCAAAATTCCTCCAGATTCTGGACGACGCCGGCTTTCCCCATGGCGTGGTTAACCTGGTCACCGGCGGTGGCGCCATCGTGGGCACCGCGCTGGTGGATGATCCTCGCGTCCGGTTCATCTCCTTCACCGGCTCCAAGGCAGTGGGCCTGGAGGTGCACGAGCGCGCCGCGAAGACCCAACCGGGCCAGAAGTGGATCAAGCGGACGGTGCTGGAGATGGGAGGCAAGGATGCCATCCTGGTGGATGCCGACGGCGATGTGGATGCCGCCGCCGAGGACGTGGCCGTCAGCGCGTTCGCCTACCAGGGCCAGAAGTGCTCCGCCTGCTCCCGCGCCATCGTGCACGAGCAGATCTATGACCAATTCCTCGCCAAGCTGGTCGCGCGGTCCAAACAGATCACCGTCGGCCCGGCCGAGGATCCGGCCAACTACATGGGCCCGGTCATCAACGAGCGCGCGATGAAGAAGATCCAGGAATATATCGAGATCGGCAAGAAAGAGGGCCGCATGGTTCTGGGCGGCCAGCCGGTGCCCGCCGGCGGCTACTTCATTCCGCCCACCATCATCGCCGACGTGCCGCCGACCGGCCGCTTGGCGCAGGAGGAGGTTTTCGGGCCGGTGCTGGCGGTGATCAAGTGCAAGAACTTCGACGAGGGCCTGGCGATCGCCAACAACACCGAATACGGCCTGACCGGAGCCGTGTACTCGCGGGATACGGCCAAGCTGGAGCGGGCGGCGAACGAATATTTCGTGGGCAATCTGTACCTGAATCGCAAGTGCACCGGGGCCATGGTCGGGGCGCACCCGTTCGGCGGCTTCAACATGAGCGGCACCGACTCCAAAGCCGGCGGGCCGGATTACCTGCTGTTGTTCACACAGGCGAAATCCATCGGCCGCAAGCTGTAGCTGCCCGCGGCGGCTTCCCCGGCGAGCGCCCGGCTACGCGCGCCCGGCCTCCGCGTCGCGGAAAATGGCGGCAAGGTCGCGGGAGTTAGCGGCGGCGGCGGCGAAGTTGAAGGTGCCGTCATCGGTCATCTCGCGGATGGCACGCAAAAAGGCGCCGGTCGCGACGCGATACAGAGAGCTGCCAAGGCTGAGGCGCTTGACGCCAAGGGCCGACAAATCAGCGCGGCTCAGATTCAAGCCGGCCAACCCCACGAGAACATTGACCGGCCGGTCCACGGCGCGCACGACGGTCTGAATGTCCTCTTTGGTCTTGAGCCCAGGGGCATAGAGCACATCGGCGCCGGCCTCCTGATAGGCCTGGAGCCGTCGGATGGTATCGCCGAGATCGGCCCGACCGTGGAGATAGTTTTCTGCGCGGGCGGTTAGGACGAAGCCGCCGGGCACGCGGTGCGCCGCCTCCACCGCGGCGCGGACGCGCTCGCTGGCCTGTGGGAGCGGGTAGATGGGATCCGCTGGGTTTCCGGTCGCGTCCTCGATCGAGCCGCCGACCAGGCCCACCGCCGCGGCTCGCCGAATGGTCTCCGCCGCCGCTTCGGGCGCGTCCCCGAAGCCGTTCTCCAAATCGGCGCTGACGGGCAGCTCGGTGGCGGCGACGATGGCGGCGGCGTAGGCGAGGGTCCGTTCGCGGCCCAATGCGCCGTCGTCCCGCCCCTGTGAGAACGCGCTACCCATGCTGGTGGTCGCCAGCGCCGCGAAGCCGGCATGCGCCAGCAGCCGCGCCGAGCCGGCGTCCCAGGGATTGGGGATGAGAAACGCCGCCGGCCCGTGGTGCAGCTGGCGAAACTGGCGGGCTTTTTCGGCCTGCGTCAACCCTTTCCTCCTGCTGGCCGGCGGTTTAGCGCGGGCCGAAGTGCCGCACCAGGTATGCCAAGATCACCGGCTGCTCGCTGGGCGACCAACCGGCGCCGAGTTGCGCCATCGAACGCATGGTGGCCTGCCAGCCGGCGCGGTCCTGCGGATGCTGTGCCAGGCGGTTTAGGGAGTGGCAGGTGCCGCAGCGCTCCAGCACCACCTGGCCGGCGGCAACATCCTGGGCGCTGGCCGGCGTGCCCACGGCGGCCGCAGCGGCGGTTGGCGCGATGTTGGCCCGGCCCGGATCGGAGAAAAACACGACCACCACCAGGGCCACGGCGGCGGCCAGAAGCAATAACGGCGCCTTCACAACCTTTCATCTTAAACCTTGCTCAAGGCGGGCGGGGGAGTGTGTGGAGGACGCGCCGGCCGGCAGCGGGCCGCCGCGTGGCACCCGGTGGCGTCCCGGCGCGCTGTCACTTGGCGGTTAACCCGCGGGCTGCCGGGAGCGGCGCGGCCGGTGAGGCAGCCAAAACCGTGGCCCCGCTTAAAGACTCAACCGCTCCCGCAGCAAGCGGGCTTGCCGCCGGGACACTTTGACGCTAGGGCCCTCGCGCAGAGTGAGGAGATATCCCCCGTCGAGGTCTGGCTCGATGCCCGCAATCCAGCGCAGGGCCACGATTTCCCCACGATTGGCGCGAAAGAACAGGGCCGGATCTAGGCGCGGCTCCAGCGCCGCCAACGAGCGGGGCACCAACGGGCGGTGGGCGGCAAAGAAGACGCGCGTGTAGTTTCCCTCCGATTGCAGCAGTCGAATGTCCGCCAACCGCACCAGCCAACACTGCTCGCCCTCGCGTACAAACACCTGGTGCATCGGCTGGGCTGCCCGCTCGCCGGCGCCGGCCGGCGGCGCCGCCAAGCGCTGCCGGGCGCGCTGCAGCGCCTGGGCCAGGCGCGCGGGCACGATCGGCTTCAGCAGATAGTCGAGGGCATCGAGCTCGAAGGCGCGCAAGGCGTAGTTCTCGAAGGCGGTGGTGAGGATCACCCAGGGCGGATCGTCCATTGCCTCCAGGGCGGCTTCCAGCATCTCCAGTCCGTTGCGGCCGGGCATCTCCACGTCCAAAAACACCAGCTCCGGGCGCAACGCCTGCAGCCGCAGTTCGGCGTCGGCGGCATCCGGCGATTCGGCCACCACGGTGACATCGGGATGCGCCGCCAGCAACCGGCGCAACTCCGCCCGCGCCAGCCGTTCGTCGTCCACGATCAGGGCGCGGAGGTTGGTCACGCCCGGGCGGCCTCGGCCGCCGGCACAAAGGGCATGTGCAAGACGGCGCGGGTGGCGCCGGCGCCATCGTCGTCCAACCGCAAGCTGGCGGCCTCGCCGTGCAGCAAGCGCAAGCGCTGGCGGGCGTTGGCCAACCCCACGCCGGCGCCGGCGTCCGGCCCGAGGCGGCCGCTGTTGGTCACCGTCAGCCGCAGTTGCCCACCGGCGATGATGGCGCTCAGCGCCACCCAGCCACCTTCGGGCCGCGGGGCGATGCCGTGCTTGAGGGCGTTTTCCACCAGCCCCTGGACCAGCAGCGCCGGCACGGCCGCCCGCCGCGCCTCCGGCGCAATGTCGCGGCGCACCTCTAGGCGGTCCTCGTAGCGCATTCCCTCCAGCGCCAAATAGTCCTCGACCGCAGCCAACTCCTGCTCCAGCGACGCGGTGGGCATGCGGTTAGCGCGCAGCCCATAGCGCAGCAACTCGGCCAGCCGTGTCACCATCACCTGAGCCCGCGCCGGATCCTCGCTGATAAGTGCGCGCAGGCTGTTGAGGCAATTGAACAGAAAATGCGGATGCAGCTGCGTGTGCAGGCTGCGCAACTCCGCCTCGCGGGCCAGCAACTCCGCCCGCAGCGCCACGGTTTCCGCCGCTTGGCGGCGGCGGGCGCCCCACACCGTCCAGTAAATGGCCAGCCATAACCCGACCAGACAGGCGCTCCAAAAGACGACGCTGGCGGCAACGGCTACCGCCATGGGGGGCATAATGGCCAGGCTCAGCATCGCGGCCATCAGCGCCGCGCCTAGCACCATCGCCAGCACCACCGCGCCCGCCACCAAGCGGGGCAGCAGCCGTCCGACGGGCAGATCCGCCCAACGCCGCCGGCGCGATATGCCGCGGAGCAGATGGCTGCCCAGTACGCCGACGCCGCAATAGATGGCGTCCGCCAGCGCGGAACGCCACCCCGTCGCGCGATAGGGCACCAGGACGGCCACGTAATAGACCACGCCGTAGCCGCCCCAGCCAAGCAACTGGCAAAGCCAATACGCCCGCCCGCCGGGCCCGATCCGCCCCATGCTGCGTTCCTTCGCCATGGCGTTTCCCCGAGTTTAGTCCTGGGCCGGCGCCGCTCTCAAAAAGCGCGCCAGTTGCCCATAGAACCATTGCGGCTGGTCCCACATGATGAAATGCCGCGATTGATCGTTCATCCGGAACGTGAGCCGCCGCACGCCGCGATATTGCTGGTGGAACACCTGCATGGCCTCCGCCCGGGTGATGCCGTGTCCCAGGCCGATCCAGGTCCCCAGCACCAGCACGCGGGACTGGATGCGCGGCAACTCTGGACGCAGATCGGTGCTCACCAACGCCAAAAGCGCGTCGGTGACGGTGCGCTGGTCGGAGGCCAAACTCCACCGTACCAAGCGGCGCTGATCGGCGGGCTTGCTCGCGAGGCTCCGCGTGGAAGCCCCGGAACGGCTATACGCTAGCCATTGCCGGTGGTTCATGCCGTCCATGCCGGCCCGCATCCGGGCGATCGTCGGCTGGGCCGCGGCCAGATTTGGCGCCCCGAACCACGCGCCGGCGAAAAACGGGAGTGAGTCCACAATGACCACCGGGCCCACCAGCCGTGGGTACCGCGCGGCCAAATCCAGTGCGATGCTGCCGCCCAGGCTGTGGCCCACGATGACCGGGCGCACCAAATGATGGCGCCGGATGTAGGCAACCAACTCCTGGCGCACCGTCGGCAGCAACGGCTCGGAAATGGGCGCCACGCCGGCAAAGCCCGCCAGCGTGAGCACGTAGCAGCGGTATTGATGATCAAAGTGGGCCACCGTGCCGGTCCAGGTCGTGCCGGACGAAGCCAGGCCGGGGATCAAGATCATCGGCTGACCCTGGCCAGTGACGCGGACAATGAACGCGGGGTGCGACGCCGGAGCGTGAACCCAGCGCTCGGGCAGCGGCGCCGCGGCCACGGCCAGAGCGACGACGGCCAGAACCGCCGCCAGCCGAGCCAGCGCGGCGGCGACCGGGGCGCGGAAAGAAGCGAGCTTGTGGGTAGGCGACATGGCTAAATCCTCCTGCCGCAAGATTGGCTGGCTCCCGGCCGCGCCCGGGCGGAAATGTGACGAACGGCCGCAGGCCCGGACCGGCGGCTACCACCGCCGCTTGGACGGCTTCCCGGCGTGGGGCCACGGTTGCGGCTGCCACGGAATGTGGGGCGATGCCGACAGGTGTACAATCGGCGCGTCCCATCTACCTACGTGCCGACTGGAGCCCCCGCATGCGCCTAGCGCCGCGCCCGACGCTTTTCTCCTCGCCTCGCCTACCGTCCCTGACCCTCGCTGCCGCCATCGTCTGCATCGGAGTCGGGGTGGCGGCCCTTCCCGCTCGGGGCCAGCAAAGCCCCGAAGCCTATGCCCGCACCCTGGCGCCGACGCCGCCCATGGGATGGAACAGCTGGAACCACTTCGCCTCCCGGATCAATGCCCGCATCGTGCGCGAGGAAGCCGACGCCGTGGTGGCCAGCGGCATGAAGGCCGCGGGGTATGAGTACATCAACATTGACGACACGTGGGAGGGCCCGCGGGCGCCCGACGGCACGATTCAATCCAACGCCAAGTTCCCCAACATGAAGGCGCTGGCCGACTACGTCCATTCCAAGGGCTTGAAGATCGGAATCTATTCCTCGCCCGGACCGAAGACCTGCGCCGGCTACACCGGCAGCTATGGCCATGTGCGCCAGGACGCCGAGACCTACGCTCGGTGGGGCATTGATTATCTGAAATACGACTGGTGCAGCGCGACCAAGGTCTACACGCCGCAGCAACTCAAGTGGGTCTACAGCCAAATGGAGCAGGCACTGCGCGCCACTGGACGGCCGATCGTCTTCAGCCTGTGCGAGTACGGCTGGCAGGACCCCTGGCGCTGGGCGCCGGCCATCGGCGGCAACTTGTGGCGCACCACCGGGGATATCAATGACTCGTGGGCGCGGATGTCGGCCATCGGCTTCAACCAGGGCCAATTGGCGAATTATGCCGGACCCGGCCACTGGAACGACCCGGACATGCTGGAGGTGGGCAACGGCGGCATGACCGACACAGAATACCGCACCCACTTCAGCCTGTGGGCAATGCTGGCAGCGCCGCTGATCGCGGGCAACGACCTGCGGCACATGTCGCCGGCCACGGTCGCCATCCTCACCAACCGCGACGTGATCGCCGTGGATCAAGACCCCGCCGGACACCAGGGATACCGCGTGGCTCGCTACGGCCATACGGAGGTCTGGGCTAAGCCGCTGAGTGGCGGCGCCTGGGCGATGGCGCTATTCAACCGGGGCAACCAGCCGGCGCGAGTGACCGCGCGCTGGGGCGACATCGGACAGCAAGGGCCGCTCCAGGTGCGCGACCTCTGGGCGCATGCCGATCGCGGCTCGCACGCGCATCAGTACAGCGCCGAGGTGCCCGCGCACGGCGTCGTCATGATCCGCGTCTCGAAGTAGCCCCAGATCGCGGCAACTTGGAGACGCCCCGAGCGCTAGCGGCCGGGCGTTGCCGGCCGTCCCACCCCAGCATGCGCCACTGCATGCTGGGAACCCCGTCGAAGCCCAGCCGCAGGCCCAGCTCGCGCCGGGGTCCCGAAGGCGCAGCGGCGCACCTTAGGGGTGGAGCGCCGGGGCCGTCCAAGATCGCGCGGCGGAGCCGCCATCGGAACCGGTGGCTCAGAAGGAATAGGACAGGCCCAGCGTCAGCGAACTGAGGCCGTCGTTGCCCAGGCGCAACTCCGGCCGCAGCGCCCAGCGTTGGGCCACGGGGAATGCCGCGCCCGCGAGAAAGTCGCCCAAGCCATCGTACCGGCGCGCCGCGGAAACGCCGGTGAACGCCGCCAGGCCGGCGCCGGCGCCGACGTAGGGCGCCACCCAGCGTTGGCCGAAGCGGAGGTTGATCAACAGGTCAGTTTCGAAGCTCCATGCCTCCGGGCCATGATTGGCGCAGGGCAGGCTCGGCGAGGCAATGCACGAAGCGGTGAAGACGTTTGCATTCTGGACGCGATACCAGGTCACGCGCGGGGAGAAGGTGAACCAACGGTTCAAATCCCGCGCAGCGGCGAGTCCCAGCTCCCCGCTCCCGCCGGAACCTTGCGCTTGGTACGGCCAGCCGCCGAATAGCGTCAGCGACCAGGGCGTAGGCGTCCGCCAGGGCAGTTGCGCGCCCGCCGCCAGCACCAACGCCACGGCGCAAAGCACCACGCCGCCCACACGCCGCCCACGCGCCTGCCCCCACACGCGGCCAGCGTAGCACGCGCTGCTGGGCGCGCCGCTGCAGGACCAGCAACTCTGGACTTTGGGCTCGCGCGCGCGCGGGCCTAAAAGGTCTTCGTCAAGCCAATCGAAAAGCGCGACAACCCGTGCGTGGCTAAGCGCACCTCCGGCCGGATTTGCCAGCCATCGCGCACCGGGAACTCGATGCCGCCGCCAACGATGGGGGAGCCGTGCGTGCTGTTGCCATATTCGGCTAGCCCAACGCCGCCAAGCAAGTAGGGCACCAGCCTGGAATTGGAGATGTGGAAGTGATACAGGAAGCTGCCGTCCAGCGTAAAAATGCCGACCCCGCCCTGGCGGCCCACCAGAAACGTCGGCTGGAAGCTGACGTTGTGGGTGACGCTAATGCCCAGGCCGGCGCCCGCGCCAAAACCGTTGGGCGAGCCCAGCAAGGCGCCGCCGAAAAACGTGACGGATTGGACATTCTGGGCGGCCGCCGGCCGCGTGAAGGCCAAACCCACCAACAAGATCAAGCCCGCCAATAGCGATTTGCGAATCAAGCCGTGTCCTCCTTTGACAAACCCCTCATGTTGCAATTGGGCAACCATTGCAAATAGATGGATCGGCGGGTCTTCTGGTTTCGGAAGGGTCGGCTCGGGAGAAGTTTTACCCGCCCTCGGGATTTTTTTCTGGTCCCTGCCGCTCCCCATGGTGCGCCTTGGGCCGCCAGCGTGGCAGCTAAAATGGAACCAGCATGCCCCGCACGCTCTTAGACAAGATTTGGGAACGGCACCTGGTGGCGCAGCCCGACGGCGGCCCCGCGCTGCTGTATGTTGACCTGCACCTGATCCATGAAGTCACCTCGCCCCAGGCTTTCGAGGGCCTGCGGGCCAATCGCCGGCCCGTGCGGCGCCCGGACCGGACCTTCGCCACCATGGACCACGATGTGCCGACCGATCCACGCGGCGCCGGTCCGCTGCGCGTGCTGGATCCCGAGGCGCGGGAACAACTCGACGCGCTGCGTGCCAATTGCCGCGATTTCGGAATTGAGCTCTTCGACGTCGAGCGCCCGGAACAGGGCATCGTCCATGTCATCGGGCCGGAATTGGGCCTGACGCAGCCGGGACGCACCATCGTCTGCGGCGACAGCCACACTTCAACGCATGGCGCCCTCGGCGCGCTGGCCTTCGGCATTGGCACCAGCGAGGTGGAGCACGTGCTGGCCACGCAGTGCCTTTGGCAGGCGCGGCCGCGGTCGCTGGAGTTGCGCGTCGAGGGGCAGCTGCCCGCCGGCGTGGCGGCCAAGGATCTCATCTTGCACATCATCGGCCGCATCGGCACGGGCGGTGCGACGGGCCATGTGATCGAGTACACTGGCGCGGCCATCCGCGCGCTGAGCCTGGAGCAGCGCATGACCGTCTGCAACATGTCCATTGAAGCCGGTGCGCGCGCCGGGATGATCTCGCCGGATGCGGCGACCATCGCCTATCTGCGCGGACGGCGGTTTGCACCATCGGCGGCGGAGTTTGAACGCGCCGCCGCGGGTTGGCTGGCGCTCGCCACCGAGCCCGGCGGCGTCTTTGACCGCCGTGATGTCTTCGACGCGTCGGAAATACCGCCGCAAGTGACCTGGGGCACCAATCCGGGCATGGTGGCGCCAGTCACCGGCCGCGTGCCCGACCCCACCAGCTTCGCCGACGCCGCCGCGCGGCGGGCCGTAGAGTTGGCGCTGGCGTATATGGGACTGGAACCCGGTGCCCGCATCGAGTCCATCGCCCTGGACCGCGTCTTTATCGGTTCCTGCACCAACGCGCGACTGGAGGATTTGCAAGCCGCGGCGCGCATCGTCCAGGGCCGCCGCGCCTCTCCCAAGGTGCGCGCCATGGTGGTGCCCGGCTCGCGCCAGGTGAAAGCCGCGGCCGAGGAATTGGGCTTGGACCGGATCTTCCGGGATGCGGGCTTCGAGTGGCGCGAACCGGGCTGCAGCATGTGCCTGGGCATGAATCCCGATACCCTGAGCCCGGGCGAACGCTGCGCCTCCACGAGCAATCGAAACTTTGAGGGCCGGCAAGGCGCCGGCGGGCGGACCCACCTGGTCAGCCCGGAGATGGCCGCGGCGGCCGCCATCGCCGGCCATTTTGTGGACGTGCGGGAATGGCCCGCTGGCGCCCAGAGCTCGGCTGGGGAGGCCCGCTAATGCAGCCGTTTACTCAGCTCCGCGGCGTGGTGGCGCCCTTGGACCGCGCCAACGTAGATACCGATCAGATCATTCCCAAGCAATTCCTCAAAGTCGTGCGGCGGACCGGCTTGGGCACGGGCCTGTTCTATGGCTGGCGGCGGCTGCCGGATGGGCGCCCCGACCCCTCCTTCCCGCTGAATCAGCCGCCCTTTGCCCACGCCAAGATGCTGTTGGCCCGGGAGAATTTTGGCTGCGGTAGTTCACGCGAACACGCGCCCTGGGCGTTGCTGGACTTTGGCATCCGCGCCATCCTCGCCCCCAGCTTTGCCGACATTTTCGCCAACAACTGCGCCCAGAACGGCATGCTGGCCTTGGTGTTGCCCGCCGCGCAGGTGGAGCAGCTATTTCAAGCGGTGGCCCGGCGGCCGGGCATGGAGCTGATCATTGACCTGCCGGCTCGCCGCCTCAGCGATGACGCCGGCTGGGCGACGGAGTTTGCCGTGGACCGCTACCGCCAGCAGCGGCTGATCGAGGGCCTGGATGACATCGCCCTGACGCTGCGGCACGAAGTCGACATCCGTGCGTTCGAGGCCCGCCACACCGAAGCCTAGCGGGACCCGGCCCTGGCCGTCGGCCGTGGGGCCGGCGTTCCCACGCTTTGGGCCCGCGTCCCTGCCGGCCCGCCTGCCCGCGGCGCCGGCTGCCATCGGTGGAACCGCCGGCTTCGGCCTCCGCCCGGCCAAGCCGGGCCTGAGCTCGCGCCTCTCCGCCCTGGCCTGCGTGCTGGTCGCTGGCGCGGCCATGGCGTCCGCGGCCTGGGCCGCCTCCCAGCCCAGGATCCTGCCCACGGTTTGGCGCTTCCCTCCGCCCGGCGCGGCTTTCCGCGCGCCCGTGCCCATTCCGGTGGTCGCGCGCGGAATGATGCCCTACACCTATGAGATCGTGCCCACCCATCTGCGCCGCGATCACTGGGTGCGGATGGCACGCCTGTGGGCATCGCGGCCGGAACTGATTCACCACGCGGTCGTCTATATCCGCCGGCAGGGATCGCCCTGGCTCCAGGGAGCGCCGATCGCGCGGCCCTTTACCGCCAATAGCCTGCCGCGCCTGCGGGACCGGCGCGACGCGGAATGGACCACCAGCCCGTTGCTCTTGGTCGCCGGCCCGGGCACGCAACCACTGCGGTTTCCGCCCGGCATGGGTATCTTACTGCCCGCCGGGGCCGACCTGGTCTTCCAACTACACTTCATGCCGGATGGGCACGCCGCGCACGAACGGGTGGGCGTGCAACTGGTGTTTACCCGCCGCCCGGCCCGGCTGCGGGTACTGACGCTCCAGTTGACCCAGGATCGCTTCGCCATTCCGCCCCGCGCCTCGGACTACCGGGTCGAGGTGCACGGCTACATGCCGCACGGTGCGCTGCTGCTCGGCTTCTATCCCCACATGCACCTGCGTGGGCGGCGCTTCGTCTATAACTGGGTGCATGCGGATGGGCGGGTCCAGCGCCTGCTGGACATCCGTTGGCGGTTTTATCACGAGCTCAACTATTTCCTCCGCCGTCCAATTTGGATGCGGCGCGGCTCCGAGTTACAAGCGGTCGGCTGGTACAACAACTCCGCCTCGAATCCCTTGAACCCGAATCCCAACCTCACCGTGCGCTGGGGGGATCAGAGCACGGCCGAGATGATGATCGGGTTCTTCTTCGTTGCGGTACCGCCAAAGATGAGCAAATGGGATTTCTTCCTGCCCCCCGGCGCCCATCCGCCCCAAGGTATCCGCCCCACGCCGTTGCCCCTTCCGCGAAAGCGATGAACCGCCCGCCCACATTTTCAACGGCCACTGTTGGCTGAGGAAATCCGGCTTCGAGGCCACGCCTATCGTCGCCGCCGGCGCCATGTACGTTTGCACCGCCTTCGACCCTGGACCCCTACATCCGCGCCTTCGACGCCCGCACCGGCCGCCTGCTATGGCGCGCCCGCCTGCCCTTCACCGCCCCCGCAACCCCCATGACCTACCTCGGCGCCGACGGCCGGCAGTACGTGGTAATCACCCCTGGCGGCCATCTCAAAATGCCCGGGCCCCGAGGCGACGCCCTCGTCGCCTTTGCCCGGCCACGCCGCCCCGGCCCTAGGCCCCAAGCCCCGGACCCGCCCTGTTACCCTGACTACATGGCTGAGGCGCGGCGGGGCCTGATCATCGTTCATACCGGACCCGGGAAGGGAAAGACGACCGCTGCCATGGGCACTGGGCTGAGGGCCGTGGGCCAGGGCCTGCGGGTGCTGATGCTGCAGTTTATTAAGGGCTCCTGGCACTACGGCGAGCTCGACGCCGTGCAGGCATTCGGTGATCGTTTCCTGATGAAGCAGATGGGCCGAGGCTTTGTCAAGATCGGGGCCGAAAAGCCCGACCCTGAGGATGTGCGGCTGGTCGAGGAGGCCTGGGCCGAAGCCGTACGCGCAATGAACAGCGGGGAATGGGACCTGCTCATCCTGGATGAGATCAACTACGCCATCAGCTACCACATGCTGGCGCCGGAGCCGGTGGCGGCCGCCTTGCGGGACAAGCCCGAAGCGCTGCATGTGATCTTGACCGGGAGGAATGCCCACCCCAGCTTGGTGGAGTTGGCCGACACCGTGACGGAGTTCCGCGAGGTGAAGCACGCCTACCAAAAGGGCATTCTGGCGCAGCGTGGCATAGAATATTAGGATTGCTGCCGCCCGTTCGTGCCTGCGGGCCAGCCTAGACTCCCACCCGCATGACTTGGTTCCGGCGTGAAAACAGACCCCTGCCCAGCGTGAAGGACAAGCGCGTCCGCACCGAAGGCTTGTGGGTCAAGTGCGAGGGCTGCCGCCGCATCCTCTGGAAAAAGGACCTGGCCGAGAACCAGGAGTTGTGCGCGCACTGTGGGTATCACTTCCGCATCGGCGCCCGCCGACGCCTGGAACTGCTGCTGGACGAGGGCCGGTTCAGCGAGCAGGATGCCGGCCTGGCCTCCACCGATCCGCTGGAGTTCACCGACGTCAAGTCCTATCGTGAGCGGTTGGAAAAAGCCCAGGCGGCAACCGGGGAGCGGGACGCTCTCATCACCGCCGAGGGCCGGCTGGGCGGTCAGCCGGTCATCGTTTGCGCCATGGAGTACGGCTTCATTGGCGGCAGCCTGGGTGCAGTGGTGGGGGAAAAGATCACGCGCGCGATTGAGCGCGCCCTCACGGCACGCTGTCCGCTGATCGTCATCTCCGCCTCCGGCGG
>JBOGKW010000059.1:0-18159 GCA_050746205.1 Terriglobales bacterium
GTTCCACTATTTTTTGGCGAAGCTTTATTGCGAGGTGGGCGATCTGGCCGACGCCATGCACCAGTTCCGGCAGTCGCTGGAGTTGCAGTATCGCCACATCGCGCGGGTGTGCCACGACCGGGCGTTTGGGCCGTTGGTGGCGGAGCCTGTGTTTCAGGCCATGATCACGCCGCCAGCGCCGGGGGTGCCGCTGGCGCCCGGGTCGCCGAGCTTGGCGGTGATCCAGAGCTTGTCGGCGTGCCTGTTGCCGAAGCCGCCGCCACCGGCGGTGCTGGCGCCGCATCCGGCGGCCGCCCACTGAACCGGCAGGCGAGGACGCCCGCACCACGAACCGCGCCGGCCCGCACGTGAATCGCCGAAAGACGGCGGGGCGGGTTACACCGTTGTACCCGGCCCGGTCCGAGCGGTCGAGCCCTGGGTGCCCCAGGCCGTCGGCGGCTTGGAGGTGGTAGAAAGACACCGGTCGCCCGGCCCGAACCACCGTGCTACGCTGAAACCCGGGCCGGGTGGCATCCGACTCGTGGAAATCGGTTCGGTTCGGCTCCCTCCGATGTGTCCTTTGTGCGAAAAACGGCGGGCCAAGCGCTTTTGCCCCGCCCAAGGCGAAGCCATTTGCGCCCAGTGCTGCGGCAGTTACCGCGAGGTGACGCTGGATTGTCCCCTGAGTTGCCCCCACCTGCGGGCGAGCCGGGCGCACGGGGCGCGGGAGGAGCGGCCGCTGGCGGCGGCGCAGGTGTCGCCGGAGTTGCGGATTCCGGCGCATTTTGGCGCGGAGCACGAAGAGCTATTGCAGCATCTCTGTACCGTGATCGGTGGCTATTGGGCGGCGCAGCGGGCGCTGTGCGACCCGGATTTAATGGACGTGCTGGGGCATTTGGCGGAGACCTGGGCGGCGGAGCGGGCGGGGGTGGTGTTTGAGTCGCATCCCACCGGGGCGCTGCGGGAGGGGTTGTTCCGGCGCTTGCAACAGGCGCTACGCGACTACCGGCCGCGCGTCCGAGGATTGGCCGCGGCGGAGGCGCCAAGAACGCGGGAACTGGAGTGGGCGGTGGTATACCTGGCCCGGTGGGTGGGTCTGCGCGCCAATGGGCGGCCGCGCTCGCGGCTGTGTTTGGAATGGATGGCGCCGGAGGCGGGAGTCGCGGCCGGACCGGACGGCGGCGGACTGATCGTGGCGCCCTAGGAGAGCGATGGGGGCCCCGCTCGAACCCGGCACCACATCCCAGCTACGCCAGGCGCGCAACGACACGATCGCGTTGAGCGTGCTGATCGCCGTGGTGGTGGTCGGCTTCGCCGTGACGGCGTGGCTGGTGCGGCGCTATGACGCGGAGCGAGCGGCACGCGCCTGGAACTGGCAAAAATCCGGGGCAGCGGCGCTGCGCCAGAAACATCCGCGCCAGGCGGCGGAGGCCTACCGCAATGCGCTGGCCTATAACGGCGAAAACGCAGGCTATCAATTTGGCCTAGGAACGGCGCTCTATCAGAGCGGCCAACTGGCGCAGGCAAGCCGCTATTTCCTCGCGCTGTGGCGGCGCGCGCCGCAGTCCGGGCCGGTGAACTTGAGCCTGGCGCGACTGGAGGCGCGGGAAAACTACACGGACGCGGCGGTGCGGTACTATCACAACGCCATTTACGGGATCTGGCCAGCAGGCGGCGGGGGCCAGCGGCAGACGGCGCGGCGGGAACTGATCGCGTTGCTGTTGCGCAACGGCCAGGCCACCCAAGCGGACGCGGAGATCTTGGCGCTAGGGGCGACGCTGCCGCCGACGGCGGCGGCGCATGCCGCCACCGGGCAGCAACTCCTGGAGGTGGGGGACAACCATCACGCGCTGGAGGAGTTTCAGGCGGCGCTGCGGCAGGATCCCCACCGCTTTGCGGCGCTGGTGGGGGCGGGGCGGGCGGCATTCCGGCTGGCCGAGTACCTGCGGGCGCAGGCGTATTTGCGGCAGGCGGCGCGGCTGCGCCCGCATAACATTGTGGCCGGGCCGCTGCTGGCTACCACGGAACAGGTGCTGGCGCTGGATCCATTTGCGTTCGGGCTGTCGCGGCCGGAGCGGGAGCAGCGGGTGCGGCGCGACGTGGGCATCGCGCGGGCGCGGCTGCGGCGCTGCCAGCCGGCCGCGGAGGCAGCCTCCGGCGGCAGCGGGGCTCCGGCGGCGGCGAAACCCACCGGGGGCGGCGGGGCCGGGGCGGCCGGGGCGAGCGCGGCCGCCGCGCCGCTGGCGGCACTGGCGGCCACCGGGCAGAAGCTGCAACAGCGAATTGCGCGGCGGAAACTGTTTCAGGATCCGGACGGCGTTTCGAAGGCCATGAGCTTCGTATTTCAGGCCGAGCAGGCGGGGTCGAACACCTGCGGCGCGCCGAGCGGGTCGGATTTGGCGCTGCTGCTCATCGCTCGGCAACGCGGGGGCCAGTGAGCAGCGGCGTCTCCAACATGCAGGGGGCGGGCTTGGGGCCGGGCGCGGCGTCGGCCGCCGGCGCCAGCAAGCAACGCACGGCGCGGAAGTGGGCGGCGGTACGGGAAGAGCGGCTGTTTCTGTTTCTGGCCATTGTGATCGGCGTCCTTGCCGGGCTGGCCGTGGTCTGCTTCCGGGTGGTGATCGGCTGGATCCAGCTCTACGCGCTGGGCAGCCCACTGACGCCGCTGGCGCACCGGCTGCCACTGGCGCCGGCGATCGCGGGCTTGGTGGTCGGGGCGCTGCTGGTGATGTTCTTCGCCGGCGCGCGGGGCAGCGGGGTGAACCAGACCAAGGCCGCGGTCTACATCTACGATGGCCACATCCCTTTCCGCACCGTGGTCGGCAAATTCATCACCTCGGCGCTGGCGATCGGCAGCGGCCAGTCGCTGGGGCCGGAAGACCCGTCCATTCAGATGGGCGCCGGGCTGGCGTCGCTGGTGGGGCGCCGGTTGAAGCTGAGCCGGGCGCGGATGCGCCTGATCGCGCCGCTGGGCGCGGTCGCCGGGCTGGCGGCGGCATTCAACGCGCCGATCGCCGCCATCCTCTTCATCATTGAAGAGATCATCGGCCAGTGGAGCGTGGGCATCCTCAGCGCGGTCGTGCTGGCGGCGGTGTCCGGCACCGTAGTGGCGCGGTGGTTTTTGGGGGCGCACTCGCTGTTCACGGTGCCGCCTTTCGAACTGCGAAATCCGGTGGAGCTGGCGGCCTACGCCGGACTGGGCGTGGTGGGCGGATTCGCCTCGGTCGCCTTCGTGAAATCGGTGGTCTGGCTGCGGCCGCGGCTGAAGGCGCTGCCGGGGTGGACGCAATGGGTGCAGCCGGCGGTGGCGGGACTGCTGGTGGGGGTCATCGCGCTGTGGTATCCGCAGGTGCTGGGCGCCGGTTACATCATCATTGACCAGGCCCTGCACGCGCAGTTTCTGTGGACCACGCTGGCGATTTTGGCGGTGATGAAGATCCTGGCGACGCTGATCTCATTCACCAGCGGGACGCCGGGCGGGATGTTCGCGCCGACGCTGGTGATCGGCGCGATGGTGGGGGGAGCGGTGGGAGGATTCGAGCACCTGCTGTTTCCGCACATCGCGGCTGGGGTCAGCGCCTACGTGATGGTCGGCATGGGGGTGGCGTTCGCCGGGATCTTGCGGGCGCCGATGACGTCGGTGTTCATGATCATTGAGGTCAGCGGCAGCTATACCGTGGTGCTGCCGCTGCTGATCGCCAACTCGATCGCGTTTTTCATCTCCCGCCACTTCCAGCGCACGCCCATCTTCGATATGCTGACGCGCCAGGACGGCATGGATCTGCCCTCAATGGAGGAGCGGCGTGAGGAAGAGGTGCTGCACGTGGAGGACGCGATGCAGCCCGTGGCGGCGCCGGTGCTGCATTGGCCGGACACGGTGACGGCGGCGCTGTCCGCGGCGGGAGACCATGCCTTCGTGCTGGTGCATGAAAACGGCGCGCACTGGGCGGGCATTCCCACCACGCGGCTGGCGACGCTAGTGAAGGACGGCCGGGGCCAGCAGCGGCTGGGAGAGGTCTTGGCGGGGTCGCGGCTGGCGGTGCTGCACCTGGACGAACCGCTGGAGCTGTTTTTACGCGAGGCCGGGGACGCGCCGCTGCTGCCGGTGCTGCATCGCGCCGATGATCATTTGTTGGGGACGGTGACGTTGGCCGGGGTGCTGGCCACCTACCGCCATGCCGATCTGCCCGCGCCGGGCATCGCGCCGCCGGCGCCCACCGCGCACCCACCCGCCCCGGCCTCCTAAGGGTAGGCGAACCGTGCCGCGCGCGCGTCGCGGCGGGCGAATTCCTTGCCCGGGGCCGTTGCCCGCGGGCTTCAGCCCGCGGGACACCGGCTAAAGCCGGTTCCACGGTGCCTCGGGGGAACAGGCCTCAGCCGGTGCAGGGCTCCCGGCTTAGGGCCGCGTCGCCTTCCACGGCGGTCGCGTGGGCCGCGCAGGGTCCGCGCCGGCGGGGGCCCACCGCCGGTTCCAGGCCCGAGGCCGGGGCTCCCGGCTCGGACGGCGCTGCCTCATTTTGAGCCATCGGGCGGCTGGGGGCCGCGCGGTAGGGTGGGCGGGGTCCTGCTAAACCATTTGCTTTCAGTGATGGTCGTTTGGCCCCCGAGATGCCCCTACCTAGACGGCAGGACAGGATGAGCACGGTCACCCAACTTCGGCATCCCGGCCCCGGCCCGCATCGGGCGGCGGGGTTCAGCTTCACCGAACTCTTGATTGCGATGACGGTTCTGGTGGTGATGCTGGCGCTGGCCGTGGTCGGCTACCAGCACATGTGGCCGGGGGTGGAGGCCAACGCGGCGCTGGATGGGCTGGAGGCGCAGTTGCGCCTAGCCCGCCAGGACGCGCTGACCCAGCGGCGGACGTTTGAGGTGAGCTTTGTCGCGCCGAATCAAATGACCATCTCCAGGGTCGAACTCAGCGGTACGCTGACGACCGAACCCGGCTACACCCTGCCCAATACCTCGACATTTCAGGTCTTCGCCGGGTTGCCGGATACGCCCGACGCGTTCGGCGACGCCAGCGCCATTGATTTTACCGACGTCAATGGCGGCGCGGGCGGGGATACGCTGCTGTTCCTGGCCAATGGCAGTGTGACGGATTTGGCGGGCAATGACGTCAATGGAACGGTGTTCTTGGGCCTCACTGGCAACTCACAGACGGCCCGCGCGGTGACGCTGTATGGCATCACGGGCATTCTCCACGGGTATAGCTATGACTCGGCAACCGGCACGTTTCAATAGGCGGTCGGCCGCCGCCTGGGGTGGGACCACGCGCCCGCTGGGGCGGCGGCGCGGCAGCGCCGGCTTCTCCTTGCTGGAGGTCATCATCGCCAGCCTGGTGCTGACGGTCGGGCTGCTGACGCTGGCCTACGGCTATGGGCAGGGGCTGCAACTGGTGTCGGCGACCCAGGACGAAGCCATCGCGCAGCAGAAGGCGCGGGAGGCGATCGAGGCGGTGCTGACGGCGCGCAACGATCAGGAGGTGACGTACTCACAGGTCGCCAACGTGAGCGATGGCGGGATATTTGTGGATGGCTTCACGCAGTTGACCACCTTTGGCCCGGACGGCTTGCCCAACACTGCCGACGACGGCGCCGTCGAGCAAATCGTCGAGCCCGGCCCGGACGGCATTCTGGGCGACGCCGATGACGTCAAGCTGACGCTGAATCAGTTCCAACGGGAGATCACCATTACCGATCTGTCGCCGACGCTGCGGCAGGTGGTGGTGACCGTAGACTACACGACCGGCAACGGAGCGACGCGGTCGGTGAGCTTGGAGACCTATGTTTCGGCCTACTCTTAAACCGTCGGGCCCAGCCAGCCGGGGCGTTGCCGCCTGGGGCCTGGGGCGGGCGTCGCAGGCCCGCCGAGGGGCCTTGGCATCCTGCCAGCCGCACGGCCGGCAACGGTCAGCGGCCGGGGGCCGGACGCCGTGGCGCTGCGGCGCGCGCAACCGCGGCTTCAGCCTGCTGGAGCTACTGCTGGCCACCACGCTGACCATTTTGATGCTGGTGGTAGCGGTGACTCTGATGAATCAGTTGTTTGCCGTCGCCGCGGAAGCCACGCAGACGGCGGCAATGAACCAGAATCTGCGGGCGGCCGCCAACCTGATCGCCCAGGACCTGGGGATGACGGCGGCAGGGATTCCGATCGGCGGCATTCCGCTGCCGAGCAAGAACAGCAGCCCCATGCCGGTGACCCGGCCGGGGGTCACGGGCATTCTTTTTCCCGCCAACAATCTGGAAATCTCGGCGATCACGCCGGGCTTTGGCCTGGGTCCATCGCAGGCCGGCGCTACCGTGGACGACGCCTATGGCACGGGGGCGCTGACCGACAGCGATGAGATCACCCTGTTGCAGGTGGATGACCAGTCGCAGATCAGCGCCTATCCGCTGGCCAGCATCAACACCGCCGGCACCCAGGTCACCTTCAACGTCAACACCAACTTCGGCGCGGGGTCGGAGCAACTGGCGAAAGGGGATGTCCTGCTGCTGGAGAACGTCAACGGCTCGGCGCTGGGCATGATTACCGGTTTCAGCGGCGATGTGGCGCAGTTGGCGCTCGGCGATCCGCTGAACCTGAACCAACCGACCGCGACCGCCGGCAACATCGCCAGCCTGGCCACCGGCGGTACGTACCCCTCCACCACGGCCTACCGGGTGTTGATGATCACCTATTACCTCGATTTCTCCGTGCCCAGCCGGCCGCGACTGATGCGGCAGCTGGATGACGACGCGGCGCAGCCCGTGGCGACCGGCATCACCGGGTTGCAGTTCAGCTACAACCTCTCCGACGGCGTGACGGTGGACGACCGAAATCCGGCCAACGCCAACCAGATCCGCCAGGTGAATATCGTCATCTCCGGCCGTTCGGAGCAGCCGTCGCACAAGACGAACCAGTACTACACCAACAGCATTGCCACGGCGGTGGCCATCCGAAACCTGGAGTTCACCAACCATTACGCCACCGAGCCCGCGGACTAGGAGGATTTATGCGCACGGGATACAAGATCGCTCGCCGGGCCTGGAGCCATGCAGGGAATGCGGCCGTCTCGCCGGCGGCAGGGCCAGCCTTCCGGCTGGCCGGCCCGGGCGCTAACCGCCGCTCCCAAGCCGGCATTGCGCTGATCACGGTGGTGATGATCGTGGCGCTGTTCAGCTTGATGCTGGCGGGTTTTTTCCTGGTGGTGAACGGCGAGCAGCTGATGGGCGCCAGCGACCGGAACCACACCCAGACCTACTACGGCGCCGAAGCCGGCTTGGAAAACATGTCCTCGGCGCTGGCGGCGTACTTCCAAAAGCACACCTCGCCGACGCTGGACGAGCTGCAGCAGAGCCTGGCCCAGCCGGCCGATGAGCCGGTCCTCCCCGGCATCAGCTATCCGGCGGCGGGCGGGGACTTTCCCGACGGCGGCTACAGCATCACCGCCGCGGCGGCACCGGCCAACACGCCCGGCTGCGTGACCTCCGGCGGGCTGACCTCCTGCCCGGGCACCATCGGCGGCACCGGGCCGCTGGCGGGACTGCAGGGGGTGATCACGCCGCTCACGCTCAGCGTGGTAGCGCAAGGGGTGGGCCAGAGCGAAGTGAAGATGTCCCGCATGGTGCAGGAGGTGGCGGTTCCGGTCTTCGAGTTCGGCATCTTCTCCAACACCGATCTATCGTTCTTTGCTGGAGCGGACTTTAACTTCGGCGGCCGCGTCCACGCCAACGGCAATCTGTACCTGGACCAGCAGACCGGCACGCTCTATCTGGGCGAGAAGGTCAGCACGGCGGGGCAGGTGTTCCGGACGGTGCTGGAAAACGGCTGCTCGACCGATGGCGGCAGCGGCGAAGCCGGAGCCACCCAAACCGGCTGCCAAACGTACACCAGCACGGTGGACGTGGATACCGCCCCGAGCACCTACCGCGCCATGGCCATGACTGAAGGCAGCGTGACCGGCGGGCCGGGCAGCAGCACCAACCCCAACTGGCAGACCATCTCGCTGACCGACTACAACGGCAACATCGTCAGCGCCACCACCGGCGGCAAAACGCTGAACATGGCGCTGGCGTTCTCCGGCGTCTCGCCGATCGAGATTATCGAGCGGCCCCAGGCGACCGATTCGTCCACGGTGAGCCAGGCGCGGCTGTACAACCAGGCCAGCCTGATCGTGTTGCTCTCCGACAATCCGGATGAGCTGCCGCAGATCCAGGAAGCCGACGGCGGACCGGATGGGCCGGTGGCCCTGGATGCCAGCCTGATCCTCGACCAGCCGGCCAGCACCACGCCCAACACGCCGGACCTTTGCCATGCCCCGGTGGCGGAATCCTCCGGCCCCAGCACCGCCCCCGGGTATTTGGGAACCTATGGCTACCGCAACTGGCAGGGCGGGTCTTCGCCGGACCTATTGCCCCAGGGCGCGCCGCTGCTGGGCGGCTATTTGGAAGTCCTGATGCAAGATGCCAGCGGCACGCTGCACAACGTGACGCAGGAGATCGTGGACCAGGGCATCGCCTTGCCGGAGACCTGGCAGTCGGGCAGCGACGGAATCTACAGCGGCGCGAACAGCTGCGCCTTCAACGGCCAGACCTATTACCCCATCCTGGAGATGGAGAGCCTGCCGATTGCCGACGCCGATCAGGCCTGCCAGACCACCACGACGACCACGACCACCGGTTCCGGACGGCACCGGACGACAACGACCACAACCACCTACAGCTGCGACACGCTGGGGGATACGACGCCGACGGACTACGTGCCGCTCTCGATGTACGACTCGCGGGAAGGCGAACAGCAGGGCGTCACGCTCTCGACGAATGTGCCGCTCAATGGCGTGATGGGCATTGTGCAGCTGAACGTGCAAAATCTACAGAAATGGTTCGCCGGCCAGATCGGTAGCGATAGTGTGTTTGGCGACAGCGGCGTCAACGCCCTGGATAACGGCGGCTATATCGTCTATTTTTCCGACGAACGGGGCCTGCGGCTGGGCGGCAGCGGCGGCGTGGGGCAAAACCAGACCTGCGCCTCGAACGGCAACTGCGCGTTCTACGGCGACGACGGCAACATTGATGCCGACGTGGTGAACGGCATTCCCGACACCGCCTATTGCGCCACGGGATGCACGACCGTCGGGGACGCAACGCCGAGCGAAGAACTCTTCGACTACACCCCGCCGGGGGGGAGCAACAACCAGAACTGGGGCGCGTGGCTGCAAACACCGAGCAGCAGTCTGACGCCCTGGACGCAGGTGGACCCCACGACCGCCGAGGACAATCCGCCGATCTTTTTCCGCCGGGCGCTGCGGCTGGTGAATGGGGCGCTTGGCAGCTTGCCGCCGCTGGCCACCGCCGACTGCAGCTCGGCCACCGCCGGCGGTTTCAGCGTGGCTAGTGAAAACCCGGTGTACATCTGGGGTGACTACAACGCGCTGTACAACGACGTCAACTTCGGCACCACGCCGGCCACCTTCCAGGACGCCGGTGGCGCCTGCCACGTGCCGGCCTCGGTGATGGCGGATGCGGTGACGCTGCTGTCGGACAACTGGAATGACGCGGAAAGCTTCAACTCGCCCGGCAACTCCGGTGGCCGAAACGCCTCCAACACGGCCTACCGCATGGCCGTCTTGGCCGGCATCAGCGGCAGCTTCCTGCGCACCAACAGCACCACCGGACATGACTTCGGCACCGATGGCGGCGTGCACAACTTCCTGCGCTATTTGGAGAGCTGGGGCGGCACGCTGGCCTACGACGGCTCACTGGTGGAGATGTTCGACTCGGTGCAGGCCACCGGGGCTTTCACCAGCGACGCCGACGTGTATTCGCCACCAACCCGTGCTTATCAGTTCGACACGGATTTCGACAGCATCACCACGCTGCCGCCGGGCACGCCGCGCTTTACCGATGTAAATGCGCTGTCCTTCCAGCAGGATTTGCTGCCGGGCCAATAACGGCGGCGGCAAGAGGAGGCCTAGGCGGGCGGCGCGAGGCGGCGGGGAATAGTACCGTCGCCTCTCGCCCGTCGCCCCTCGTCCCCGGCCCATCGCCTCCCATCCACCGCCTCTGCCGGTTGCCTGCTAGCATGGCCCCATGCAGGTGCGGGTGCGGCTGTTTGGGCCGCTAGCGGCGCGGCTGAACCGTCGGGAGGAGATTTTGGACCTGCCCGTTGGCGCCACCGCGGGCGATGTTTTTCGCCATTACGCGGCCGACGATCCCGGCTTGGGTACGTTGGGCCGGGACGTGCAGCTGGCGGTGAATGCGGAGTTCACTACGGCGGAGACGCCCCTGGCAGAGGACGACGAGGTCGCGCTGTTGCCGCCCATGAGCGGGGGATCGGATGGGGGCGTGGAGGGGGCCGGGCCCGGCACGGACGCCGGCCCCACGGTCGCGCTGGTGCGTGGGCCGATTGCCCTGGCGCCGCTGCGGGCGGCGGTGGCGGCGCCGGGACACGGCGGGGTGGTGGTGTTCGAGGGCGTGACGCGGGCCGACCCGATCGAGGGCCAGGCCGTGGCCTATCTGGATTACGAGGCCTATGAGCCGATGGCCCTGCGGCAAATGGCGGCATTGGCGGCGGAGGCGCGCCGCCGCTATGCCCTCGGGGCGATCGCCATGGCGCATCGGCTGGGGCGGGTGCCGGTGGGCGAGACCAGCGTCGTGATCGCGGTGGGCGCGGCGCATCGCGGCCCGGCGTTCGAGGCTTGCGCCTGGGCTATTGCCGAGCTGAAACGCACGGTGCCGATCTGGAAACGCGAGTGCACCGCCCACGGGGGCCGCTGGTCACCCGGCACGCCCTTCGGCCCGTGCACCTGAGGGCACCTAAGTTCTTTCGCTTCGATCGCCGTGAACCGAGTTCGTCACTAAGATCGTGGCACTCCGCGCCAGCCCGCGAGTTATCCGCCGGAAGGGAGAAGCCGCGCCGAGCGGGAGGGTCGCGAAATTCCGCAGGGCGGCCCGCTGCCGACCAGCGACGCCGGAGCGGGCCGAGAAGCCAGCAGCGCGAGGCCGCAGGCCGCGAGGGCCGGGAGGAGTACACGGACGTACCCGATCCGGCCCGAGCGGCCGAGAACGAAGCGATGCGAAGCTTATCGGCCCGCCGTCCATCGGAACACGCCTGCCCCAGGGAGGGCGGGAGCCTTAACCTAAGGCGGGCGCTGGGCGTTTCAGCGGCCACGGAAGCGCGCCGGCGGCGTGCACAAGCGGCGTGCGCGGCCGGCGGGTCAGAGCGCGGCGTGCCAAGCCGTGAATGCCGTGAGCGCCCGCGCGCACTGCGCCTGATGGCGCGCGGAGCGGTCGCGGATGGCGTTCTCGGCGCTCTCGCGCGGCAGCAAATCGAAGGTCATGTTCGCGGGAACGTAGGCGTCCGGCGGCGGCGCGTCCGCTCCGGCGGCATGGGGCGCCATGTAGTGCAGCAGCGAGCCCAGCGCGCTGGCGCGAGGGGGCGGCGGCAAGCGGCGGCCAAGGGCGACGGCGGCGGCGAAACGACCGGCCAGCCAGCCGGTGGCCATGGCCTCGATGTAGCCCTCGGTTCCGCAGAGTTGGCCGGCTGCGAAGACCGGGCGCTCGGGATCGCCGCTCGGGGCGGCGGCCAGTTGCAGCTGGCCGTTCAACACGCGCGGTGCGTCCAAGTAGGTATTGCGGTGCACTTGGCCAAAGCGCAAAAAGCGGGCGTTTTCCAGACCGGGGATGAGGCGCAGGATGCGCGCCTGCTCGCCGGTGCGGAGGTGATTTTGGCAGCCGACCAAGTTGAAGGAATCGGCGCGGCGGTTTTCCCGCCGCAGCTGGACCGCGGCATAGGGGCGGCGGCCGGTGCGCGGGTCCACCAAGCCCACGGGTTTGAACGGGCCAAAGCGCAGCGTCTCCGGCCCGCGGCGCGCCAGTTCCTCCAGCGGCAGGCAAGCCTCAAAGTAGCGCGGCGCCTCGCCGGCGTGCAGGGGATAGCTCTCGGCGGCCCGCAGGGCGGCGCAGAAGTGCTCGAACTGGGGGCGATCCATGGGGCAGTTCAGGTAATCGTCCCCGCCGCGGCCATAGCGGCTGGCGGCAAAGGCCTGTGCGCGATCCACGGAGTCGGCTTCAACGATGGGGCTGATGGCGTCGTAAAAAAAAAGTCCGGCGGCACCGCTGTGGCGGCCAAGCTCGGCGGCCAACGGCGCCGAGGTCAACGGGCCGGAGGCTACCACCACGGGGCCGGGGGCCAGGGGGGCCAGCGCGGTGACCTCCTCGCGGCGGATTTCGATGTCGGGATCGGCGCCGAGGGCCGCCTCGATGGCGGCGGAAAAGGCCACGCGATCCACCGCCAACGCCTGCCCGCCCGGCACGGCCGCCTGATCGGCGCAGGCCAGCAGCAGCGAACCGCCGGCGCGCAACTCTTGTTTTAGCAGCCAGGGCGCCGAATGCGGCGCCTCCGACTTGAGGGAGTTGGAGCAGACCAGCTCGCCCAAGGCGCCGGTGCGGTGGGCCGGGGTGGAGATCCGCGGCCGCATCTCATACAGCACCACCCGGCATCCCGTCCGGGCGATCTGGTGCGCGGCCTCGGGTCCGGCCAATCCGCCGCCGACGACGTGAACCAACGGCTTGCGGCCGGCGCCCGCCACCGGATTACGCGCCGCCGGTGCTGAAGTTCGGTTTGGCGGCCGAGAGGACTTTGAAGGTCAGTTCCTCTTCGCAGTGGTCGCACTCCATGACGTACTGCCGCTTGACCAGGGCGCTGACCATCTCTTCCGGGCCGGGATAGATGTTGTAGATGCGCCCGCAGCGGGGGCATTCCACCGCCAAAATGGAACCGCTCATGCGCTTAGTGTAACGTGGCCGCGCCTTCTGCGAGCGCGGGCCGCCGGCCGGCACGCCGTTCGACCGCGGGTCAGGCATCCCGCCCGCCCGCTGACCCCGCGCCTATGGCGGCCGCCTGCTAGGCCAGGACGCTGGCCAGACGCTCCGGCAGAACCTCAATCTCGCGCCGCGAGTAGTTGAGCAGGCCGTTGGCGCGGAAATGGTTCATGTGGTGGGTGATGATTTCCCGCGAAGTGGCCACCTCCTGCGCCAAGGCTTCATGCGTCAGCGGCAGCGCCCGCACCCGTCCGTCCGCCAGCCTGGTGCCGAAACGCGAGGCATGGCGCAGGATGACGCGGGCCAGGCGCTTGGGGATGGGATCGAAGGAAAGCGTTTCAATGCGGTCATGCGCTTCCTCCAGCCGCTCGGCCAGCAACGTGGAAAACCAGGCGGCCAACTGCGGCGTCTGGAGGACACGGCGGTGGACCTCGGCGGCCGGCCAGGCGGCGGCGACCATGTCGTCGAGCGCGGTGGCCTGCTCCAAGCGCTTGCCCACGCCGAGGGCCGCGAACTCGCCAAAGACCTCCCCGCTCTTGAGGACGTGCAACACGCTTTCCCGGCCGTCCCCGGCGACCCGGGTCAGCCGCACCCGCCCGGACAACACCAGGCACACTACATCCGCGCTCTCTTCCACGCGATAGATTGGCGCCCCGCGGCGATAGGCGTGCCGCACCGCCGGCAATTGCCGCAACGCCGGAGGCAAATCCCCGGCGATTTCCTGCAACAGCATGATTGGTTGAGTATGGATTGCGTTCACTGGACTCCCCTGCGGATTGAGATGGACTGAGGGCAACCGAAAGCCGAAGCGGCGCAACCGCCCGGTGCGATCCAGGCCATACAATTGCTATGACGGACCTAAGTGGAAAAAGTTGCAAGCAATTTCCGCCAATGTCCGCCGGCGAACGGTGGGGTCAGTTGCGAGGCCGCTCCACCGCCCATTTCGGGGCGCGGGACGGGGGTCCAGATGACGGTGCTGCCGGTCTGCCGAGACGGCGACCGCATCGGCGCCGCGACCGTTTTGGAGGCGTCCCACCTGGCGACCCCGCGGAGGCGATGCCGCCCAGCGCGATCAGGCGACGCGCTGGCGCGGGGCGGGCGGCGCCTCGGCCCATTGAGTCTGTAGCGGGCGCTCGGGTCCGCGCCTCATGCGCTCCCAGTCATACCAGAACTCGCGGCCGCAATCTAAGCACGTGACGTGGGCGCGGCCGGAATCCGCCTGGAGTCGCAGGGGGAAGGTCAGATGGCGGTGGCGGCAGCGAGGCCACAGGCCCAACACAGGTCCGAGTATGCCGCTCCGCGCCCTGTCACGCAGGCGGTCGAAAGACGGAAACCGGCTGCCCGCTGGAAACCACCACGGGGCGCGGCAACGGTGCGGATGGCAGGGTAACCGCAACGGGGTCCGAGCCGTATACTGTGACTAGCCGCCCCGCTTTCTCGGACCCGCTTTGCCCACTTTTTCCGTGCCGCCTTTCGCCTGCCGCTGGACGGGCGTCCTCGCCGGCATCTTGGCGATGACGCTGGCCGCCGCCGGCCTGGCCACCCCAGCGCCCGGCGTGCCCGCCGGCGCCGATCCCTCGCCCGCGGCCCGCTTCCTGCGCGCCGAGCAAGGCTTTTTCCGCCATGCGCCGGCGCCCGCCCGGCTGGTCGCCTTATACCGGCTGACCGAAGCGGCGACGCAAATGCCGCAACAGGCAGAGGTATTGCCCACGCTGGAGAAGATGGCTGCCGCCCCCGGTTTGCCAGCCTTGCTGCGGGGGGAAGTCGAGGCCGAGATCGCGGCCCAGCAGTTGCGCCAAGGGCAGGCCGCGGCCGCGGCGTCCACGTGGCGGGCGCTGGGGGAGGTCGAGCAGTGGCGGGCGGTGGGCCCGTTCGACAACGCTGGCGATGGCGCCTTCGCTCAGGCCGAGGGGCCGGAGAAGGGCATTAACCTGGCCGCCAGCTATCCCGGCAAGCAACGTCCGGTGCGCTGGCGGCGCCTGCCGTTTCCCGCCAGCCAAGGCGTCTACGATCTGGATCAATATTTCACCCCCGCACATGGGGCGTCCGCCTACTTCGTCACCTGGGTCAATAGCCCGCGGCGCCAGGCCGTGGCGTTGCGTTTAGTGGACAGCGGCTACACCCGGGTTTGGGTGAACGGCGCGGTCGCGTTCTCCGAGCAAGCCAGTCATCCCCGTGCGGGGTTCGATATGCACGCGGTGGGGGTGAACCTGGGGGCGGGCTGGAACGAGATCTTGGTCAAGACCGGCAGCACCGAGAAGTATCCCTGGCGCTTTGGGCTGCGGCTGACGACGCCCGATGGGCAGCCACTGATGCTGGCCGCCTCGGCCGAGCCGCACGCGGCCATTGTCGCCGTTGGCGGCGCGCCGGCGGTGCAGGATTTGACTGCCGCGGCCCAGGCGGGGGCGAAGACGGCGCAAGGCGCCTGGGACTATGCCTGGATTCTAGCGAAGAAAGGTAACTATCCCGCCGGGCAGCGGGTGCTGGCCAACGCCTTTGATGCCGCGGAGGCACTGAACCCGTCCTCGGAGCGGTTGCGGTTGAACTTTGCCGAGCATGACAACGACGGCAGCCGGCGTTATCGCACGCTGCAGCGGGCGCTGCAGCTCGATCCGGGCGATCCGCGGGCGCTGGCTGACCGCGCCTTCGTCGAGCTGGGGCGGCACGAGTATTGGCCGGCGCGGCAGGACTTTCTCGCGGCCTTGGCGCATGTGGTCCGGCCCAGCGATTTGCCGCAAGCCTGGGTGGGCCTGTTCGCCACCTATGCGGGCTTCGGCATTCGCCCCGTGGCTTTCCACTACCTTGACCTACTCGATCAGGCCGGCTACCGGAACGCGCCCGGGATTGCCGGGCTGGTGGTGCCGACGCTGGAGCGCATGGAGGCCTTTCGCCGCGCCCTGCCCTGGGCGCAAGCCTATGCCGTCTCCGATCGCGGCGATCTGGCGGCGGTTTTCGCGCTGGCCAACACGGAGCGCCAGCAGGGCGACTTCGCCGCCGCGCTGGCCACCGTGCGTGCCGCGGCCCAGGCCATGCCCGAGGTGCCGATGTTGCAGCGGGTGCTGGCGCAGGCGCTGGCCGGCGAGGGGCACCGGGCGGAGGCCCTTGCCGCCGCGCGAGGCGCCGTGGCGCTGAATCCGGAGAGCGCCACCTTGCGGGTGGACGCCGGCTCGGTGGCGGCACAATTCGGCGGCGAGGGTGCCGCCCTGCAGGACTGGCGCACCGCGTTGGCGCTCAATCCCCAGGACGCCAACCTGCGTGACCGGCTCCGCTTGGCGCAGGGAGGCGCGGGCACCGAGGCCAGCTTCGAGCAGCCTTATCACGTGACCTTGGCGGCTGCGGTCGCCGCCGATCATTCGCACCCCGGCGGCGCGCTGGGGCCGGTCACGGTGCTGGTGGACTCAACCGTGGTGCGCATCTTTCCCTCCGGCAACGTCGGCCGCTACGTGGAGCGGATCTTCCGCGTCAATAACCGGGCGGGCGCGGCCCAGCTGCGGCAATACGCGGTGACCTATGATCCGGCCAGCCAGCAGGTGCGCTTCATTGCGGCGCGCGTGCGGCACGCCGATGGCAGCATTGCCGAGGCGCCGCAGGCCTACGACACCCCGATCACGCAGTCGGTCGGCTATGAGACTTTTTACGACGTGCGCGACAAATGGGTGCAGATGCCGGAGATCCGGCCGGGCGATTACGTGCAGATCGCCTACCGCATTCTGCCCATTACGCTGGAATCGCTCTACGGGCAGTACTACGGGGATTTGGTGCCCTTCCAGAGCGAGGCGCCCGAGCGGTTCCAGCAGTTGGTGGTGATCGCGCCCAGTTCCGTGCCGCTGTATTGGCACGATGTCCGATTTCACGGCCAGCAGCAGGTTCGCCATCAAGACGGAGAGGCCATTTACCAGTGGACCCTGCGCGATCAACCGGCCTTCACCGCGGAGCCGGACGCCCCGCCGGACATTGAGCAGGAGCCGTACGTCGAAGTGTCGGCGTTTCAAACCTGGAATCAGTTCGCCAACTGGTATCGCGGCCTGATCCGCGATGTGTTCGTGCCCGATCAGGCCTTGCGCAAGACGACCGCCCAGCTCATCCAGGGCCGGGCCGGAACGCTCGCCAAGGTGGAAGCCATCTACAACTACGTCATCCGTAACACCCATTACGTGGCCCTGGAGTTTGGCATTCATGGCTACCGGCCATATCCGGTCACGGAGGTCTTCAATCGCCGCTTCGGGGATTGCAAGGACAAGGCCTCGCTGCTGGCGGAGATGCTGGCTCTGGCCAAAGTGCCCGCCGATATCGTGCTGGTTCGGACGCGGGATTTGGGGTTGGTGAGCCCGGCGGTGCCGGCGGTGGGCGACTTCGATCACGCCATCGTGTACGTGCCGGCGCTGCACGTGTATTTGGACGGCACGGCGGAGTACAACGGGGCTGAAGAGCTGCCGGGCGCCGACCAACGGGCGTTCGTGTTCCGCATCCCCATCCTGCTCGCGGACCCGCCGAACCTGCACCGCAAGCTGGCGCCTAGTGTCACGCCGGAGTTGCCGGCCAGCGCCAATGTCCGCGCCAGCGAGGTGCAGGGCAGTTTGGATAGCCAGGGGGATTTGCGCTTCACCGCCCAGTGGACGGTCAGCGGAGAGCCGGCGCCGGAGTTGCGTGCGGCCCTGCAAATGCCGCCGCGCCAGGCGGGGGCGCTACAAATGATGCTGCGCGACCGGCTCCCGGGCATCAGCATTGACGACGTGACGGTGCGCGGGGCCAACCACTGGAACCGGCCGCTGCAGGCTCAGTTCCTAGGCGAGGTGCCCAGCTTCGCCACGCTGGACGCCGGCGCCGGACCCGCATCATCCGCCCAGCTGTTGATTCCCCGGCAAATGACGGGTCGGCCTTGGCTGCCCCGCCTGGCGCCATTGGCGCAACGCTCCTATCCGGTGCTGTTGGGACCGCCGCGGGAACGCAGCAGCGTGCTGGAGTTGCAATTGCCGCCAGGTTTTGAGGCGCAGGTGCCGGGGCCATTCCAGGCCACAGCGCCGTTTGCCCAAGTGCTGGCGACCGCGCAGGTCAGCGGCGGCGTGCTGAAGATGGTCACGCGCGTGAAGATTCTGCAATCGGAAATTCCCGTCTCCGAATACGCCGCCTTCCGCGCGTTTTGGGCCAGCGTGGACACGCATTTGGATCAGCCGATCACGGCGGTGGCCGGAGGTCGGCCGTGAGGGCCAGCCTTCCGGTCGCCGCTGCCTGCTGGGGACCCCGTCGAAGCCCATCCGCGGGGACCAGCGGGAGCGTCCAGAATAGGGCGGCTGAGCCGCGCTGCGGGCGACGCGCCGGCGCCGCCGTGCTGCTCGCCTGCGCCGTGGCCCTCGCGGCGTGGGCGGCGCCGCCGCGGCCC
>JBOGKW010000060.1:0-18093 GCA_050746205.1 Terriglobales bacterium
CGCTGGTTCCGGAGGCGTCGAACCAGCCCTATGACATGCGGCAGGTGATCCATGCCATCGCCGACGACCGCAACTTTCTCGAGGTGCAGGAGCGCTATGCCCCCAACTTGATGGTCGGCTTCGCCCGCCTGGCCGGACAGACCGTGGGCATTGTCGCCAACCAGCCGGCGCATTTGGCGGGCGTGCTGGACATCGCCGCCAGCACCAAGGGGGCGCGCTTTGTCCGCTTCTGCGACGCCTTCCACATTCCCCTGATCACCTTCGAGGATGTGCCGGGGTTTTTGCCCGGCACGCAGCAGGAGTTCGGCGGCATCATCCGCCACGGCGCCAAGCTGCTCTATGCCTTTGCCGAGGCCACCGTGCCCAAGATCACCGTGGTCACGCGCAAAGCCTACGGCGGCGCCTACTGCGTCATGGCCTCCAAACACCTGCGTACAGATGTCAATTACGCCTGGCCCACGGCGGAACTGGCGGTGATGGGGCCGGAGGGAGCGGTGAACATCGTGTATCGCCGCGAGCTGGAGCAGGCCGCCGATGCCGAAGCGTTGCGCCGGCAACGCACCGCGGAGTTCCGCGACCGCGTCGCCAATCCCTTCACGGCGCTGGCGCGCGGCTATGTGGACGCGGTCATCGCGCCGCGCGAGACGCGGGCCAAGCTGATCACTTCCCTGGCCATGTTGCGGAACAAGCGGGCCGCCAATCCCGCGAAAAAGCACGGCAACATCCCACTGTAGCCGGCTCGCCCCAGTGGGCTACGCCTCCGCCGGGGGGGCGCTCACAGCGGCCGGCGGCTGCGCAGGGCCTGGCTGACGGTGACCTCGTCGGCGTAGTCGAGTTCGCCGCCCACCGGCACGCCCATGCCGATGCGGCTGACGCGCGGCACCAGCGGCTTGAGCAGTTGGGCGAGATAGGCGGCGGTGGCCTCGCCCTCGGCGTCGGGATCGGTGGCGATGATGATTTCCTCGATCACCGGCGTGCCGGCGGGCGTGCTCTCGCGCAGGCGTTCGAGCAGGGAGGGCAAGCGGATCTGCTCCGGGCCGATGCCTTCGACCGGCGAAAGCGCGCCGTGCAGGACATGGTAGAGGCCGTCGAACTGGCGGGTTTTCTCCACCGCCCACACGTCCCGGGGCTGCTCCACGACGCACAGCAAGGCGCGGTTGCGACGCGGGTTGGCGCAGAAGCCGCAGACCTCGGCCCCGCTAATGTTTTGGCAGATGCGGCACAGGCGCAGGCCGTCGCGCATGGCCAGCAGCGCCTGGGCCAGCGCCTGGCAGCGCTCGCGGTCGGCGCGGAGCAGATGGAAGGCAATGCGCTCGGCGGACTTCTGGCCGATGCCGGGCAGGCGCTTGAGTTCCTCGACGAGTTGGCGCAGGGGCGCGGCGATCTCATCCATGGGTAGCAGAACGGCTAAAACAACCCGCCCAGATTCGCCAGGCCCGCCAGGCCCGCCAGGCCGCCGGCCTCGCTTTGCAGCCGTTCCTCGACGCGGCGGCCGGCGTCGTTAAAAGCGGCGCGGATGAGGTCGGGCAACATGTCCGGATCGTCCCGTACCACCGCCGGATCCAGTTTGACCTCGAGCACCTGCTTTTCCCCGTTCATGTGCACGGTGACCATGCCGCCGCCGGCGGTGCCCTCGACGCTGATCTGCGCCAGCTTCTGGCGCAGCGCCTCGAACTGCTGTTTGGCCTGGCCGAGCATTTGCTGCATCTGTTCGAAGTTCATGCCCATCGCCGATTCTCTCCTGAAGCCGCCCTTTCCAGCTTAGCCTCGCCAGTCCACCGTGCGGATCACATGATGCGGGGGTAGTTGCGCGCGCAGTTGCCGCAGGCCGGGGTGGCGCTCGGCCCGCGCCTGGGGGCTATTCTCGGCCGGCGGGGTGGCGGCGCCGTTGACCGCGGCTGGGGCCGCGGCATCGCCGCGCACCACAATCTCAGTGGCGGCGCCGGTGGCGGCGCGGCAGGCCTCCCGCAGCGCCTTGCGTACGTCCTCCTGGTCGGCCAACTGGGCCAGCGGCGCGGCTGGGCCGGAAAAGGTCAACCGCAGCGTTCCGCGCTCCCAGGTCCACGCGGCACTCTCCAGAATGGTGGCGGCCGAAGTCTTTCCCCGCGCCGCCAACACCGCCAGTACCGCCGACCGCGCATCCGCGGGCGCTGCGGATGGGCCTGCGTCCGGGACGCTTGGCTGCGGCGTGGGAGCCGGCGCCGTGCCCGGGCCGGAGGTCGCGGCCGTGGATCGGCGCCCGGTCACGGGGGCGCCGCCGCCCGCGAGGGGCGGCGGCGTGCCGCCCTCCGCCGTGCCGCCGCCCAGCGCGGCGAGCAGCTCCTCGACCGAGGCCAGGCGCCGGGCCTGGGCCATCTTCACCGCCGCCAGCTCCAAATGCAGCCGCGGCTCCGGCGCCCAGCGCAGCTCGCCATTGGCGCGCAATAGAATTTGCAGGCAGCGGGTCAAATCCTCCTCGCTGAATGGCGCGGCGGCCGCGGCGGCCGCCTCCGGGGCGGAGGCGCCGACTTTGGCCCGCAGCATCTCCCGCACGAACCAGGCCCATTGCCGGCAGAGCTGCTCCGGCGCGGCGCCGGTCGCCAGCAGTTCCCCCACTCCGGCCAGCAGGCCGGCGCTGTCCGCGGCTGCGGCCGCTGCCATCAGCCCGGCCAGGGCACGATCGCTCACGCGGCCCAGCAGGGCGCGCGTTTCCTCCGCCCGCACCTCGCCGCCGCCATAGGCGATCGCCTGGTCGAGCAACGACAGCGCGTCGCGGATCGAGCCCTCGCCGGCCTCCGCCAGCGCCGCCAGCGCCTCGCCTTCGGCGGCGACGCCCTCGCGGGCGCAGATTTCTTCCAGGCGGGCGCGAATGCGCGCCGTGGCCACCGGCCGGAAGGCGAAGTGCTGGCAGCGCGAGCGGATGGTGGCCGGCAGCGCGTCCGGCTCCGTCGTGGCCAGGACGAAAACCGCCCACTCCGGCGGCTCCTCCAAGGTCTTCAGCAGGGCATTGAAGGCGTCCGTCGTCAACTGGTGCGCCTCATCCAAGATGTAGATTTTCGCGCGGTCCCGGGCGGGGCGATAGCGGATGTTGTCGCGCAGGGCGCGCATCTCGTCAATGCCGCGGTTGGAGGCGGCGTCGATTTCCACCACGTCCACGCAGTTGCCGTCACGGATCTCGCGACAAGCCTCGCACCCGCCGCAGGGCTCTGGGGTGGGGCCGGCGGCGGCGCGGCAGTTCATGGCCTTGGCCAAAATGCGGGCCACGGTGGTCTTGCCCACGCCGCGGGGGCCGGAAAAGATGAACCCGTGCGCCACCCGGCCGGCGGTCAGGGCGTTGCGCAGGGTCTGCACCGCGGCCTCCTGGCCGATCACCTCAGCAAACGTCTGCGGCCGATAGCGGCGGGCCAACACAGGGTTCATGGGGAGATGTCCGGGCCGGCGCAACGCGCGGGCCGCGGATCGAGAATGGGCCGCGGGGACTTCGCTGCACAGCTCCCCTCCCGCTACCGTTGCTTCCTTCCGGACCTGGCGGGGTTTGCGGGCGGAACTTGCGCGACACCCGCGACCCAGTTCCATCCTATCAGTTGGCGGCGCGTGCCGCTAATGCGGTTGGGCCTGGTTTTCGGCGGCGTTGGCGCCGGGGCGGCGGCCGGCGGCGGCCAGTCGGCGGACCTCCGCCATTTCGCGTTGGGCCGCCGCCAGGTGGCCGGAGCGGCCGAGCGCCAGCGCCAGCTGGTAGTGACCGGCAGCGTCCTTCGGGGTGGCGGCGACGTAGCGCCGGAGCGGCGCCACGGCCGCCCGGTATCGGCCTGCGCCGTTCAGCGCCATGCCCAGCCCGAGATCGGCCTCGGTGAAGGCCGCGTTGTCGCCCACCGAGCGCTGGAAGTCTTGGATCGCCTCCGGCCAGGCGCGCGTGCGCAACGCCAGTTCGCCCAGCATGAAATAGGTCGAGCTGCTGTGCGGGTCCAGCTTCAGCTCGGCCTCGAACTGATGTTTAGCGGCGGCGGCCACTTGGGCGCTAAACGGACGGGTGAGGATAATCCGGCCTAACTGGTAGTGGATGCCGGGCTCCGCGGGATGATCCCGCAAGAGGCGGCGGTACGCCGCTTCGGCCTGGGGCCACTGCCCACGCGCTTCCATCGCCTCGGCCAGCATCTCCTGGGCCGGGGCGGAATGCGGCGCGGTGCCCAGCAGCCGATGGGCGGCGCGGTTGGCCATCTGCGAATAGAAATGGCTGGTGATATAGAGCACCCGCGGGTTGTCGGGAAAATGTTGGTTGAGAAAGTTGAGCGCCTGGTCGGTGATGGCGTCGTTGTGCAAGCTCATCCCGCAGTCCGCCAACAGGCGGGCGGCGCTCAACTGTTCGTCCGGGGGCATTCGCGCCAAAGCGTGACGCAGCACCGGGACAGCGGGAGCGCAGTCGCCGCGGCCGGCTTGCTGCAGGGCGATGGACAATTTCGTGGGCGGGGAAGCGGGCCCAGAAGGCGGGGCCGCCAGGGCCGACAACAGACCCAGGCTCGCCGCGAGGGCGGCGCGCATGCATATCCGGAACGGCATGAGGTCGCCAGCCATTGTAGCGCTTCGCGGCAACGGGAAAGGCGAGCAGGGCGGGGCCCTGGCACAGGCCACCGTGGCATGGGCCACCGGGGAAGGCCGCCGGGGAACCGGCCGGCGGGGAACCGGCCGGCGCCGACACAACCTGAGGCGTGTTCCACGAAGGGGATTCCACGAGGTACGGTCCACGCGGCCCTGTTCCGCGAGCGCGTTCCACTCGCGACAGTCCGGGAGCTGCGCTAGCGCCAGCCCGGCTCGCCATGCGTGACGGTGATGTAGCGATCCACGGGGGGATGGACGAGGCGCTGCACCGGGCCGCGGGGGCCGGGCCAGCGGATCTCCAGCTCCTCCACATGGGCGCGGGAGCCGAGGCCCAGGAGGATGCGCGGATCGCAACTGGACATGAAGCTCCCGCCGCCAACCTGATAGCGATGGAACCGCCACGCGCCGGCGCGCACCGTGACCTTGGCGCCGATAGCGTCCGGGTTGCCCTTGGGACCGTGCAACCGCAGCCCCAGCCAGTGGTGGCCGCGCGCCGCCTGGTTGCGCAGAAGCAATGGCGGGCCATTGTTGACCGCCACCAGCGCATCCACCGCGCCGTCGTTGTCGTAGTCGCCCAACGCCAGGCCGCGGGCGGCATAGCGGCGGCCGAAGGCCGGGCCGGCGGCCGCGCCCAGGGACGTGAAGGGATGGCCGGCGGCGGCGCTGCCGCGCAACAGCAGCATCGGCTCACGATAGGTCACGCCCGGGTCAATCTTGGCCACGCTGGTCTCCGGATGGCCATTGACCAAGAGCAGATCGAGCACGCCATCGTTGTCGTAATCCAGGAACTTCGCGCCCCAGCCGCTGAGCAGGAACGTGGCCGTGGCGATGCCGTCGCTAGGGGCCACGTCGGTGAAGACATCGCCGCCATCGTTGCGGTAGAGCGAAAAGTTCTCATGGTCCAGGTTGGCCACGAACAGATCCACCCGCCCGTCCTGGTTATAGTCGGCGGCGTCCACGCCCATCCCGGACCGCGCCAGCCCGAAGGCGCTGTAGCCCACGCCAGCCAGCGCGCCCGCTTCAACAAAGCGGCGGCCGCCGCTGGGGGCGGCGCGGTTGAGGAAGAGGAAATTGCGCACCGTGTCGTTGGCCACAAACAGATCCAGCCAACCGTCGCCGTCCACGTCCGCGGCGACCACGCCCCAGGCCTTGCCCGGGACGGCGGCGATGCCCGATGGGCGGCTGACGTCGGTGAAGGTGCCGTCACCGTTGTTGTGAAACAGCCAGCAGGGGGCCGCGGGGTAGACGTTGGGGCGGCAGTACAGGCGGCCCGCCTCGGCGTTGCCGCAGGCAATTGTTTGCTGCTCCGGTCCGAAGCGGGCGAATTGGCAGACGAACAAATCCAGGCGACCGTCCTGATCGTAGTCGAACCAGACGGCGCTGGTGCTCCAGCCGGGGGCGGCGACCCCGGCCCGCTGGGTGACATCGGTAAAGGTGCCGTTGCCGTTGTTGTGGTACAGGATGGCGCGGCCGACCTGGGTCACATAGAGGTCGGGAAACCCGTCGCCGTCATAGTCGCCCACCGCCACGCCCATGCCATAGCCGCCGCCGGCGACGCCGGCGCGGGCGGTGACATCGGTGAACGTGCCGTCGCGGTTGTTGTGGTAGAGCGCGTTACGTAACGGCCGCGCCGGCCGATAGAAGGAGCACGGGCCGCTGTTGACGAGATAAATGTCGGGCCAGCCGTCGTTGTCATAGTCCACGAAGGCGCAGCCGGGGCCGTTGGTCTCCGGCTCGAACTTGTGCGCCGAGATGCCGGCCGTATGCCGCCAGTGGATGCCGCTGGCGGCGGGGGAGATTAAGGTGAACGCCGGGGCGAGGGACGCCGGGTCGCGGGGCGGCGGCAGAGCCTCGACCCAAGCCGGGGCCAACGCCGGGGCCAGCCCTGGGCCCGCGGCTAGCCACTGCAAAAAGCGGCGGCGGCTGAGGGGCAAAGGCATGGTGGCGGTGATCGGAGGGATCGGAAAACCCGGGCCAAGAAGTGCTTTGTTCCGCGGCCGATTCCGCTTACGATCATAGCCAATGTCACCGCTCCCATTGCTGGCCAGTGGCCTGGTTCGCCTTGCCCCGGTGGACATGGCCATCATCATTCTGTACTTCGTGGCGGTGCTGGGGCTCGGCTTCTATCTGAAGCGGCGCACCGACAGCAGCGAGGACTTCTTCCTAGCCGGCCGCAGCATGGGCGCTTGGATAGCCGGGCTCAGCTTCTTGGCCGCCAACCTCGGCGCCCTTGAGCTGATGGGCTGGGCCGCCAGCGCGTACGAGTACGGCATCCTGGCGATTCATTGGTACTGGATCGGGGCCATCCCGGCGATGGTGTTTTTGGCCCTGGTGATGATGCCGTTCTATTACATCAGCCGCACGCACTCGGTGCCCGGCTATTTGAAATTGCGCTTCGGCGAGAGCACCCGCTTGCTCAGCGCCTTCAGCTTCGCCGTCATGACCGTGCTGATGTCCGGCGTGAACATGTTCGCCATGGCGGCGGTGATGCAGGTGGTGCTGGGCTGGAATCTGCATTTCTCCATTTGGGTCTCCTCGATCACGGTGGCGGTCTATGTCGGCTTGGGCGGCTTGACCTCGGCCATTTTGAATGAGGTCCTGCAGTTCTTCCTCATCTGGTGCGGCGCTCTGGTGATTCCGATCCTGGGTTTGATGGAGACCGGCGGCTGGGGCCCGCTGAAGGAGCGCATCATCCACAACGTCGCCCACGGCGTCACGTACCTGCACGCCTGGACCACCCTGGGCCACTTCAGCTCCAACCCCATGGGCATTCAGTGGACTGGCATCGTCTTCGGGCTGGGGTTCATCATCAGCTTCGGCTACTGGACGACGGACTTTTTGGTGGTGCAGCGTTTGCTGGCCGCCAAA
Source organism: Terriglobales bacterium (assembly GCA_050746205.1). GTDB lineage: Bacteria > Acidobacteriota > Terriglobia > Terriglobales > SCQP01 > JAKAUF01. The sequence goes on from JBOGKW010000060.1 coordinate 7,444, forward strand.
GACGTGCGGGCGGCGAAGATGGCGCCGATTATCGGGGCCTTCTTCAAGATGGCCATCCCGCTCATCGTGATCTTGCCGGGGCTGATCGGGCTGGGGGTGCTGGCCACCGGGGCGCATCCCATCCATCTGGTTTCGCAGGCGCTGGCCAAGCCCGGGCAGCCCACCTATAACCAGGTGTTGCCGCTGCTGCTGGTGCGTTACGCTCCGGCGGGCCTGCTCGGCTTGGGGGTGACGGCGCTGATCGCCGGCTTCATGTCCGGCATGGCCGGCAACGTCAGCGCCTTCGCCACGGTGTGGACCTACGACATTTACCGGCCCCTGATGAAGCGGGACGCGAGCGACAAGCACTATTTGCAAATGGGCCGCTGGAGCACGATCGTGGGCGTGCTGGTCAGCATCGGCACCGCTTACATCGTCATGCACGCGGCCAGCATTATGGACTACGTGCAGGCGCTATTCAGCTTTTTCGTGGCGCCGCTGTTCGGCACCGTGATCCTAGGCATGCTTTGGAAGCGCGTGACCAATGCCGGAGCGTTTTGGGGCCTGCTCTGCGGGACGGTGGCGTCGGTCGGCATGTGGACCTGGGTCAAGGTCAATCCCCACGCGCTGGCCGTCATCGCCATGAGCCCGGACGCCAAGCCGATGGCGCAGGACATGTACCAGGCGTTGTGGTCCTGGATTATCTGCGTGATCGTGACGCTGGCGGTGACCGTGTGGACCGAGCCGAGGGCGGAAAAGGAATTGACCGGTTTGGTGTACGGATGCACGGAACTGCCCAACGAAGGGCATTATCCTTGGGTGCAGCGGCCCGCGTTCTGGGGCGTGGCGGCGATCGTCATCTTGATTTGGCTGAATTGGGTGATGCGGTAAGCCGGCGGGCAACAGGGGAGCGGAAGGAGGACGAGAAAACGCATGGCGACGAAGCCACCATCACCCGCGCAGAATTCGGCGCCGGCCGGCGCGCCGGCGGCCAAGGCCCCGGACGAGCCGCCGCCGATCTGGTTCTTTGTGGGCGCCCTGCTGCTGCTCTACGGGTTGATTATTCTCGGCGCAGGCATCTATCAGTTTTCCCACCTGCCGCACACCGTGCTGGCGAAGGACCATGCCAGCTTTTGGGGCGGATTGGGTCTGACCATCTTCGGCGCCGCCTTTACCTGGGGCTTCTGGCCGCGGCGAAAGGGGAAGGAAACCGGCAAGGAAGCGAGCGGAAGCTAGAGGGCGCGCCGGTTGCGGCGGCCCGCGAGTTCACCGTGTTCCCGGAGGACGCCCCGATCAAGCGGGAAGGCCGCGGAGTGGTGCGACCGGCTTAAGCCGGCGCCACACCGGCTAAGGCCGGTTCCACCTAAGCCAGCTTCGCCGCGGCGGAGCGCTGACAGTACCGGATCCAGCTAGCGTAGACGTAGGATGGAGAAGTGTGGCCCTACGGGGCTGGAGGTTGCGGACCATGCGGGCAAGGCGGCTGATTCTTGGGGCAACGCTCACGGTGTGCCTCACGGTGGTGGGTCTGGCGGCGCAGGGGGCGGCCGGGCGGGCGGCGAGTTGGGCGCGATTTGGCTGGAACGCGCAGCGCACCAGCCACTCCACCGCCCCCACCGGCATCACGGCGAAGAATCTGAACCGGCTGCAGCGGCAGGAAATTGCACTCGATGGCACCGTGGACGCCTCGGTGATCTTCCTGCACGGGGCACGCATCAACGGCGCGCGGCACGACGCCTTCATCCTCACTACCACCTACGGCCAAACCGAAGCGCTGGACGCCCATTCCGGCACGCTCTTGTGGCGCTACACGCCACCGGGCTATGACGGCTGGACGGGGACATACCGGATCACCAACGCCACTCCGGTGGCGGGCCCGCACGGGCGCTACGTGTACGCCGCCTCGCCGGACGGGCGCATTCAAAAGCTGGCGGTGGCCAATGGTCATGCCCTGTGGCGGACGGCGATCACGCGGTTGCCGGAGCGGGAAAAGATCGCCTCCTCGCTGAATCTTTGGCACGGGCACGTGGTGGCGACCGTCGGCGGTTATGTAGGCGACCGGACGCCGTACCAGGGGCATGTGGCGATTCTCGACGCCGGCAGCGGGCGGCTGCTGCACGTTTGGAACGCGCTGTGCTCGAACCGGACGGGGTTGCTTGATCCCGCGTCCTGCACGGACCAGCGGGCGGCGATTTGGGGCCGGGCGGGGGCGGTCATCCAGCCCGGCACGGGCGACCTCTTCGTGGCCACCGGCAACGGCCCGTGGAACGGCCGGACGGCCTGGGGTGACGCGGTGGTCGAACTGAACTCCTCCGCGACGCGGATGCTGGCCAACTACACCCCCACCAACACCGAGCAGCTGAGCGACGACGATTTGGATGAAGGCTCGACCTCGCCGGTGCTGCTGGGCGGCGGCTACATCGCGCAGGGCGGCAAGGACGGCCACGTTCGGGTCCTCCAGCTTTCCGCCATCGCTGGCACGTCGCCGCACCGCGGCGCGGCGGCGCAGACGGTGGACACGCCGGGGACCACGGACCTGTTCACCGCGCCGGCGCTGGTGAAGGGGCGGCACGGTGAATGGCTGTTCGTGGCCGACAACCGCGGGACCGAGGCCTTCCGCTTTGCCCGCGGCCGGCTGACGAAGGTCTGGGAGAATCAGCAGCCCGGCACCAGCCCGGTGGTGGCTGGGGGGTTGCTTTACGTGTATGATCCGCGGGGCGGCGCGCTCTATGTGTATCAGCCTGGGAGCGGCCAACAGGTGGGCAACCTGGCCGCCGCCAGCGGCCACTGGAACAGCCCGATCGTGGTGGATGGGATGATCGCGCTGCCGGTGGGCAGCGCCAATCATCACCAGACCAGCGGGACGTTGTACGTGTGGCGGCTGCCCAAGGGCAAGGGATAGGCCCTACGGCTTAGGGCCGGTGACCCGGAGTTGGTTGCCGCCCTCCGGGCTGGGGCCGGTCGCCAGGGCGGCGCCCAGCGCCTCCAGTTGCCGCCGCGCGAGCGCGGCGCGCAAGGCCCCGGCGATATCGGCGCCGGCGGCGAAAGGATCGAAGGCTTGTTCCCAGGCGGTGGCGTCCAGCGGCGCGCCATCATCCTCGATGACCGTGCCGCCGCTGCCGTCGGCGCGGAGATGGAGCCGCTGGCGCGCCCGTTCCAGCGCGCCGTAGCCGAGTTGCAGCACCGGCTCGCACCAGGCGGGCGGGAGGTCGGCGGCGGCGAGGGCCAATTGCACTCCCTTCGCGGCCGCCAGCGGCTGCAGTTCCCCCTGGAGCCGGGCGTGAGGATCGGGGACGGGAGAGGGCGCGGCGGCGGGGGCGTGCAGGGCACGCAGCGCTTGGGCCAGCGCCACCAGCCGCTCGGTTTCCCGCGCCATGGTGAGCATCGCTTGGCGATATTCCTCGGCCGTAAGCGGACGGATCAGCGCCAACTCGGCCGTGCCGCGCAGAACCGTCAGCGGCTGGCTCATGCGGTGCAGCGCGGCGGCGGTCAGATCTCTCATGCCTGCGGGTCGGCGCCAATCGCGTAGCCGACGCCGCGGATGGTGCGGATGAGCTTCTCCGGGTGGCCGCCATCCACCTTCTTGCGCAGATAGTTGATGTACACGTCCACCACGTTGGTCATGGTATCGAAGCTGAGGTTCCAGACGTGCTCAATGATCATGGCTCGAGTGACGCGGCGCGGGGCGTTGAGCATGAGGTACTCAAGCAGGGCAAACTCCTTGGGCGTGAGCTCGATCAACTGGCCGTCGCGCCGGGTCTTGTGTTCGATGCGGTCCAACTCCAAGGCTCCGACGCGCAGCACAGAGTCGGCGGGCGGCTGGCGGCGGCGCAGCAGGGCCCGCACCCGGGCGGAGAGCTCAGAGAAGGAAAACGGCTTGGTGAGGTAATCGTCCGCGCCTAGGTCCAGCACCTGCACGCGGTCTCCCACGCTGCTGCGCGCGGTGAGCACCAGCACCGGCAGCGCCGGCTTATGCCGGCGGAGTTCTTCGAGAACCTCGACGCCGCTGCTGCCGGGCAGGTTCAGGTCCAGAATGAGCAGGTCGTAACCCTGCTCGCGGGCCATCTGGGCCGCCCCGGTGCCTTCGCCGACCAGGTCTACGGCATACTGCTCGGCCTCCAGGCCGCTGCGGAGGAAGCTGGCCAGCGAGGCATCGTCTTCGGCGACCAAAATGCGCATGGCACTGGCGGCGATTGTACCCGATATCGCCAGGCGGCGGCTCAGCCGCCGGATTATGGACGGCACCGCCGCGCCACCCCAAGACGTGGCGCTCCACCCTAGTGCGCGCCATGGCGCGAAGGCCGGCGGCGGCCGCTAGCGGCCGCGGGCCAAGCGGTGAGCCAACTGCGGCGGCAGGCCGGCGGCGAGAATCTTTTCCGCTGCGCGGAGGTGGTCATAGGGGATGCGGTAAAAGCAGACCTCTCCGCCGCTTGGGCCGCCGCCCGCGCCGTTCCCACCATTGCGACTGGGCTCATAGACGGCGAAGGCGGCGCGCGGGTCGCCGTCGCGCGGCTGACCGACCGAGCCGGGATTCAGCAGATATCGAGTCTCCGGCTGCAGCGCCAGCCGCCAGCTGATGCCGGGGCCCTGCGGGGTCGCGACCGCGGTGACCGAGGACGGGCTGGCCATCAGCGCCGCCGGAGCTCGGCCGCCGGCGGCGACGAAGCCGCCCTGGATGTGGGTGTGGCCGATCCAGGTGAGGACGGTCGTGACCGCCACCAGCGGGGCGGCGGCTTGCTGCGGCAGGATCAGGTATTCGTCTTCGTCCAGCGGCGAGCCGTGCGCCAAGGTCATCTCCGCGGCCGCGATGGGGCCGCTGGGCAGCGCGGCGAGAAAGTCGCGCGCCTCCGGGCGGAGCTGGCTGGCGGTCCATTCCACGGCGGCACGCGCGATGGGGTTGAAGTCGCTGGCCAGCGCCGGCGCCACGCAGACGCGATCATGGTTGCCGCGGATGGTGAGGGCGGCGTGGGCTTGGACCCAAGCGGTGCAGGCGTTGGGATCGGCGCCGTAGCCGACCACATCGCCCAGGCAATAGCAGTCCATCGCGCCCAGCGCTTCCGCCTGGGCGGCCACGGCGGCCAGCGCCTCCCAATTGCCATGGATATCGCTCAACAGCAGTATGGCCATACGATCGGCTAAGGTCGCGATGTGGCGGGCAGCTGTTGCGCTGCGGCGCCGTCTACAAAGTACACCACCCGCGTTCGCGCCGGGTCCACCAACAGCGCCGGCGTTTCCTCCGGCGGCGAGTTGCGAGCGTACAGCCGCGCGACTGCGTCGGCCTTGGCTTCCCCGGTGATCACGAACCAAACCTCCGCGGCGGCGTTCAACAGCAAGGGCGTGAACGTGGCGCGATCATGGGGATGCTCCGGGGTGGCGGCGGCGTGGCGCACCAGGCGCTGATCTTCGCGCCACAAATCCGTGTGGGGGAAAAGCGAAGCGGTATGGCCGTCCTCGCCCAGGCCGAGAATGAGCACGTCAAACCGGGGTACGCCGGCGGGGCCGGGAGAGAGTTGGCGCCGCAGGAGGTCGGCGTACCGGGCGGGAGGGTCGGCGGCTTCGGTGGGCACGCGATGAATCTGTGAGTCGGGAATGCGGGCGGGCGCCAACAGAGTGTCCCGCGCCAGGCGGTAGTTGCTGTCGGGATGGTCCGGCGGGACCAGGCGCTCGTCACTCCAGTAGAAGTGAAACGCTTCGGGCCGCCAGGGCTCGGCCGCTGACGGGGCAAGGAACCGGGCCGCCATGGCGGCATAGAAGACCTGGGCGGAGTGGCCGCCGGTCAGGGCCAGGGTCAGCGGGCCGCCGGCGGCCTGGCGCAGGTCCCGGCGAGTGTCCAAACGGCGGCAGAACTCCTCACTAGCGGCGCCCGCGGTGGCGCGAATGACCCATTCGCCGGCCACCGGCGCGTGAGGCGGGGCGGTCACGGCTATGCCTTAGCAGCGCCAGGTCCGCCGCCGGAGCGCGCATCCGCCTTTTGCACCGCGTGGCCGCCGAACTCATTGCGCAGGGCGGCGATGACCTTGGCGGAAAACGATTCCGGTTGGCGGGAGCGCAGCCGCGCCAGCAGAGAGAGGGTCAAAACCGGTGCGGGCACGTTTTCCTCAATCGCCTGCTCCACCGTCCAGCGACCTTCGCCCGAGTCATCCACATATCCCTTGATGTTCTCCAAGTGGCCATCGCGGCCAAACGCCAACTCGGCCAACTCGCACAGCCAGGAGCGGATGACGCTGCCTTGGTTCCAAAGGTGAGCAATGGCCCGCAGGTCGAGATCGTAGGCGGATTTTTCCAGGATCTCGAAGCCCTCGCCATAGGCCTGGAGCAGGCCATATTCAATGCCGTTATGCACCATTTTGACGAAGTGTCCGGCGCCGGCGGGGCCGGCGTACAAGTAGCCGTCGGGCGGCGCCAGGGTTTTAAAAATGGGTTCGGCTTGGTCAAAGGCGGCTTTCGGCCCGCCCACCATCAGGCAGTAGCCGACCTGGAGGCCCCAAACGCCGCCACTGGTGCCGGCGTCGAGGAACTGGATCTTTTTCGCTTCCGCTTCCTGGGCATGGCGGATGGAATCGGTGAAGCGGGAATTGCCGCCGTCAATCAGAATGTCTCCCGGCGACAGGAGGCCAACCAACTCAGTAATGGTGGCATCGGTGATCTTACCCGCCGGCACCATTGTCCAGACCACGCGCGGCACGGGCAATTGGGCGGCCAAGTCGGCCAGGCTGGCGGCGCCGCTGGCGCCATGCTGGCGGGCCGCGGCCACCGCCGCCGGCGCCGGATCATAGGCCACCACGGCATGCCCGCCCTCGATCAGCCGCTGGGTCATGTTGCCCCCCATACGGCCGAGACCAATCATTCCAAGTTTCACTGGCTGCCTTCCTCCTGTCTCCATTCTGCGCCCGCCGCCGTGGCGCTGGCGGACACGGCAGGCGGGCAGCCTGCCCCACACTCACTGGGCGCGCAGGCCATTGAGCGCGGCCTCCAAGCGAAGGCGCTGGGCTTCGATCTCTTGGCGATCGGCCTGCGCGGGGACATGGAAGGGCCCGGCCCAGCTGCCGATGGCGCGGCTAAAGGGATGGGGAATTTGCAGCCGGTCCCAGCTATGCAGCTGGTAGGCGTTGGGCATCCGCGCGTGGATGGCGTAGAGCGGCGCGCCGGTCAGCTGGGCCAGCAGTGCCGGCCCAGGCTTGGCCACAAAACGCGGCCCGCGCGGTCCGTCGGCGGTGAAGGCCACGGGCGTGCCGGCGCGCACCGCTCGGGCCATCTCCGTCAGGGCGCCGAGGCCGCCACGGGTGCTGGAGCCGCGAAAAATGACATAGCCCATGCGGCGGGCGGCTTGCGCGATCCACTCGCCGTCAAAATGCTGGCTGACCAGGATGCCGATGCCGCGCCGGCGCATGTACCAGGCGATCGGCAGCAGGTCGCAGTGCCAGAAGGCGTAGATGGCGGGGCGCGGCGGCTGGGCGCTGAGTTCCGGCGGCAGCCCGGCGGGGAGCTCGACCCGCAGCGTCGCGCCCAACCCGTTGATGAGCAGCGGCGCCAGGTATTTGGCCGTGACGATGACGGCACGGCGCTTCAGGCCCCACTGCGGCGCCGCCGCTGGGGGCGGGCCCAAGATCGGCGAGGGCGGCACGCCAAATTATCGCCCGGCGGCAACCAGTTGCAGGCGCTCCTGCGCCAAGGCCCGCTGCAGCTGGTTGCGGGCGTGCTGTGCCCAGGCGCTGTTTCCATCCAGCCGCAGGTAGCGCCGCCAATGGGGAATGGCGCGGCGCCGCTGGCCGGCCTTTTCATAGGCCAGCGCCAAATTGTAGTGGGCGTCGGCGTATTCCGGCGCCAGGCGGCAGGCGGCGGTGTAGGCGGCGATGGCTTCCGCGAGGCGGCCCGTCTCATCCAGCACATTGCCCAGATCGAACTGCGCCAGGGCGTACGCCGGGTCCGTCGCCAGGGCGCGGCGGTAGCAGGCCTCCGCGGCGGCGAACTGGCCCTGGTGATAGCGCAGTGTGCCCAGGTTGATCATGGCGCTGGCATGGCGGGAATCCAACTCCAGGCAGCGCAGATAGGCCTCGGCGGCCAGATCGCGGTTCTCCGGCCGCTCTTCCAGGGACACGGCGTAGGTAAACCAATCCTCCGCGGCGGCGCTGGGGTTAGCGTCGCGGGGACGCAACACCGTGACCGGGGCCGGCGCGGGAGGCAGCAGCGGCAGGCGCAACTGGCCCGACAGCGCCTCCATGGGCTGACCGGCAATGTGGGCCACGAGCCGCCGGCGGTCGGCAAACAGCCCCAGACGGGCCAGCGGATCGCCTTGGTCGGGCACCCATTGCCGCAACGCCTTCAGCCCGGCACGGAGATCGCGCGCCCCAACCTGCGGGCTAAGCTGCCGCAGCTTTTGCAGTTTCACCAGGTCGGCATAGCCGTAGGCGCGCTTTGCAGGCATTAGCCCCTGACGCTCCCAGCGGCGCAGCCGTTGGGCGGACAGGCCCAGCAGCCGCAAGACCTGCAGGCGTGGAAACTCCCGGAGGGCGGCGGAGCTGGGCAGTTGTGCCTTCATGGATGCGGGCTACCAAAGATGTGATAACGCGAAAACGGGGCCCAAGGCAAGGTATAATCGTCAGCTCACCCTACAATCTATAGCCCACTTTGGTCCGGCGGCGCCCGCTAGCGAGGCGGTGCGGGGTTTCAGGTATGCTGGCGGCATGCGCTCGGTCTTGGCTGCTTCCTGTCGCGTCGTCGTTGCCGCCTGCGCGTTGGCGGCAGTGATGCTCGCGGCCAACCCCGCCCCGCCCCAGTCGGGCAGCACCGCACGGGTGTTTACCGCCCATACCGCGCCGGGGGGCGTATCAGGGCGGCACGGGGCGGTGGCCAGCGCGGAGGCCAACGCCTCCCGCGCCGGGATCCAGATTCTGCGCCAGGGCGGCAACGCCGTGGACGCGGCTGTGGCGGTGGGTTTTGCCTTAGCCGTGACGCATCCGGCGGCGGGCAACATCGGCGGCGGCGGCTTCATGCTGGTGCGGATGGCGGCACACCAGGGGCGGGCGGCGCGCAGCTACTTCGTGGACTTCCGGGAGGAAGCCCCCGGCGCGGCGACGGCCGACATGTACCTGGACGCCCAAGGGAACTACATTCCCGGGTCCAGCATCACCGGCTTCCGCGCCATCGGCATTCCCGGCACCGTAGCCGGGCTGGTGAGCGCCGAGCGCCGGCTGGGCAAGCTGGGCCTGGCGCGAGTGATGGCCCCGGCGATCCGCTTGGCGGCCCAGGGCTACCGCCTGGATCCGGCCGAGGCGGCTTCGTTGCACTCCCACAACCTGTCCTTGTTTCCCGTCAGCCGCCGGCTGTTTCAGCGCGATGGCGACTATTACCGTCCGGGGGAGCTTTTCCGCCAGCCAGAGTTGGCGGCGACGCTGCGCGCCATCGCCCGGGGTGGCGCGCGCGCGTTCTACGACGGCCCGATGGCTGAAGGGCTGGCCGCGTTCTTGCAGCGCCACGGCGGGCTGATCACGGCGCGGGATTTGGCCCATTACCGGGCGATTTGGCGCCAGCCAATGACGGGCCACTATCACGGCTACACCATCCTCACCTCGCCGCCACCCTCCTCGGGCGGCGTGGTGCTGCTGGAGATGTTCCACATGCTGGCGCTGACGCATTACTGGCAGGCCGGCATGTTGTCGGCCCACGCCATTCATGATGAGGCCGAGGCCATGCGCCGCGCCTTCGCCGACCGAGCCGCCTACCTGGGCGACCCGGACTTCAACCACCTTCCCCTGACAACGCTGCTGAGCCGCGCCTATGCCCGCGAGCGCTGGCAGTCGGTGCGGCCCGATGCCGCCACACCCAGCCGAGACATCGCCGGCGGGCCGGTGCCAAAGGAATCCAGCGAGACGACGCATTATTCCATCGTGGACGCGGCGGGCAACGCGGTGGCGGTGACCTATACGCTGAACAATTGGTTCGGCTCCGGCGTCACCGCCGGCAAGCTGGGCTTTGTGCTGAACGACGAGATGGACGACTTTACCTCCAAGCCCGGCCATCCCAACATGTACGGCCTGGTGCAGAGCAAGGCCAACGAGATCCAGCCCTACAAGCGGCCGCTGAGCTGCATGGTGCCGACCATGCTGGCCAAAGACGGCAAGCTCAATCTCGTGGTCGGCAGCCCCGGCGGGCCGCGCATTATCACCACCGTGTTCGAGGTGATCACCGACATGGTGGACTTCCACCTCAACCTGCAGCAGGCGGTCGCGGCGCCGCGGTTTCACCAGCAATGGCTGCCGCCGGTGTTGGATTTGGAAGGGGTGGGATTTTCCCCCGACACGGAGGCGCTGCTGCGGAAGATGGGCTATCACCTCAAGATCGGCGGCAGCTGGTGCGACGTCGAGGCCGTTTGGGTGAATCCCAAAACCGGCGCCTATCGCGCCGTCACCGATCCCCGCGCCGACGGCACCGCCATGGCGTATTGAGCGGGGATTGGCGGCCGAGACGCGGGCGCCATCTCCTGCCGACTGCCGCGCCCGTAGGGCAGCCGGTCGGTTGCAGGCAGACGGCCGAGGGCGCCTGCCCCAAGCGGTTGCCGACAAACAGGCGAGGACGCCTGTCCTACGCGGCCGCGCCCATAGGGCAGCCGTCTCGGCTGCCGGGCAGGGAAATAGCGCCGCCGGCGGCAGACAGGCGAGGACGCCTGTCCCACGC
>JBOGKW010000061.1:0-17860 GCA_050746205.1 Terriglobales bacterium
GGCGCAGGTTGTGCTAGCGTAATTGGTTATATCTCAGGAATTTAGGAGCCGACTTGCCGCTGCTAGCCGGGGTGATGATCAGCGTCGTGGGAGAAGGGGTGGTCTGGCAAATGGTCGCCACCTCGGGCCTCACGGTTCGCGTGGTGCTGGTGATCCTGCTGATCTTTTCGCTGCTCAGCTGGGCGATCATTCTCCAGAAATGGGCGGCGTTTCGCCACGCCCGCAAACAGATGCGGCGGTTTTTGCGGGCCTTCCGCAAAGCCCGCGCCCTACCCGAGGTCAGCGCGGCGGCGGACAGCTTCCGCCCATGCCCGCTTGTGGAAGTGTTCGAATCCGGCTACGAGGAGTTCGCCCGCCAGTTCACCGGAGGGGGGCCGCGCAACATCGAGGCGGTCACCCGCGCGTTGAAGGCCGAGAGCACCGAGCAGGTGACCCTGCTGGAGCGGCGCCTGGGCTGGCTGGCCACCACCGCCGGCGCCTGCCCGTTTATCGGCCTGTTCGGCACGGTGTGGGGCATCATTGATGCGTTTCAGGCCCTCGGGACCGAGGGCGCCGCCACGCTGCGGGCGGTGGCCCCGGGCATCGCCGAGGCACTGATCACTACCGCCGCCGGACTGGCGGCGGCGATTCCCGCGTTGATCGCCTATAACGCCTACGTCAACCAGGTCAAGGAGATGGCGGCGCGGACGGACGAATTCGCCCTGGAGTTCCAAAATCAGGCCGAGAGCCAGGCCGCGAGCTCAGGGGCCCGGCAGGAGACCGCGCTGCGCGGCTAGGGGCCGACATGGCGTTCACCACTCCCGAAGGCCGCACGCGCACCGCGCTGGCGGATATCAACGTTACGCCGCTTGTGGATGTGATGCTGGTCCTGCTGGTGATCTTCATGATCACAGCCCCGGTCATCCAGTCCGGCATTCAGGTGTCCGTGCCGTTTACCCACAACACCCGCATCCTGCACCAGGACCGGTTGGTGGTCACGGTGGACCGGGCGCAGAACGTCTATATCAATGACCAACTGGTCAATATCCACGCGCTCGCCGCGGAATTGAAAGCGAAGCTGCCCAAAGGCGCGGCGGGGCGGATGATTTACGTCCGCGCCGACCGCCATGTCGCCTGGGGAGCGCTGGCGCAGGTAATGGACGCGATTAAAGAAGGCGGGCTCAAGCAGGTCAGCCTGGTGACCCAGCCGTACACCCGCTAATGCCTTCGACCGGCCATGCGCGCGCGCGATGAAAAACCCGGCGGAGACTCCCTGCGCGGCGGACTTTGGCTCTCAGTGCTGGGGCATGCGGCCTTGGCGGCACTGGTGCTGTTTGGCGCGCGCCTGTTTCCGACCCTGGACCTGGGGGGGCACCATCCGGGCGGCGCGGGCGAGGGAACCATCGTGGCCAACATGGTCACCAAGGTGCCCGGGGGAGTGATTCCCATGCCCTCGCCCACCAATGTGGTCACCAAGAACCGCCTCGCCAACAACAACCCCGGCGTCACCGTGAGCCGGCCGCGGCCACGCCCCGAACCGGCGCCGCATTCCATCCCCATTCCGGTGCGCCGCCGGAGGTTCCAGCCGAAGGATCTGGCCCTGCAGATGGCGGAGCAGCAGTTGCACGCGTTGGCTCGCGCCGATCAGCCCAAGCGGCCGCAGACCCGGATTGCGTATGGCGCCAGCGGCGCGGCTTCGTTCAGCTACAGCCGGAGCGCCGGAGTGGGCGGGGGCGGAGGCATGGCCTTCGGCGATGCCAGCTTCGGCCACCTCTATACCGCTTGGATCAATCATCTCCGCGACCGGCTGGCCTATTACTGGGGCATGCAATACCGAGACCCCTCCGTGCCGGTGGGCCGGCTCGTCTATGTCCAGTTCTCCGTCAACCGTGCCGGACAGATCTCCGACATCAGCTTCGGCCGGCGCAGCGGGGTCCCGGCGCTTGACGCCATGGCCCTACACGCGGTGCAGCAAATGGCCGCGGCCGAGACCGATCCCTTGCCGCCGGCCTATCCCCATTCCAGTTTGGACGTTCGCGTCTCTTTCGCCTTGCAATGAGCTCCCATCCCTGCCTCCGACGCGGGCTGTGCCTGCGGCCCAGTCTTCATCCCGTTCTAGCGGCGCTCGCCACCCTGGCGCTGGTGCTCGGCTCAGCGGCCGCGCCTCCGCAACAGGTCACGATCGCCATTACCGGGGCCAAGAAGCTGCGCTTGGCGCAGCCGGACTTCCGGCTGCTGTCGCCGGCCACCGGCGCCAACCCCGCGCTGCAACAGACCTTCGATTCGGTGCTGTGGAACGATCTATATCAGTCCGGGCTGGTCTCCATGGTCAGCCGCAGCTTTTACCCGCTGCAGCAGCCGTCCACGCCCACGGACCTGCCCGCGCCGCAGTTGGCGGTTTGGGGCCAGCAGCCCACCACCGCGCAACGCCTGGTGTTTGGCAACATTCAAGTGGCCAATCACCTCCTGCGCATTGACGGCTATCTGTACAACATCACGGCTTCGGCCCAACCGTTCATGATCGGCAAGCGTTATACCGACCAAGCAACGCCGGCCGCCGCCCGCGAGATCGCCCACGAGTTCGCCGACGCCATCATTCAGGCCCTGGGCGGCGGGCCGGGAATCGCGCAGAGCAAGATCGCGTTCATCAGCAACCGCACCGGCCACAAAGAGGTGTGGATGATGGACTATGACGGCTACGGCCAGCATCAGATCACGCATTTGGGGAGCATCGCCTATTCGCCGCGGTTATCGCCGGACGGCACCAAGCTGGCGTTCATGAGCTTTGCCAGCGGGCGGCCGGAGATCAAGATCTACTCGCTGCTGACGCACCGCTACCCGTATTTTCCCCATTACGGCGGCACCAACGCTACGCCCGCCTGGTCGCCGGACGGATCCCTCCTGGCCTTTTCATCGTCCATGCACGGAGGCTATATGGAGATCTACACGATCCGCGCCAACGGCACGCATTTGCGGCAATTGACCTTTTCGCATTCTGTCAACATCGCTCCGGTCTGGAACCCGAAAACCGGGGCGCAACTGGCCTTCGAGAGCGACCGCACCGGCCTGCCGCAGATCTACACCATGGACGCCGACGGAACCAACCAGCGGGACATTACCCCCTCTGGCTACGCGGTCAGCCCGTCCTGGTCGCCCAACGGGGAGGCGCTGGCCTTTTCCTGGCGGCGCAACGGGGGCGGCGAGAACAACACGGGCGGCTATGACATCTATATTTTCAATCTGGCCGACGGGTCCTATACTCAGTTGACCCATAATGGTCAACGCAATGATTTCCCTAGCTGGGCGCCGGACGGTCGCCACGTGGTCTTTGCCACCGGCGGCGGACGGCACTGGCAACTGTTCACCGTACTGGCGGACGGTTCCGACCCCACCCAGTTGACTTTTGCCGGCAGCAACAGCATGCCGAACTGGTCTTGGCACTAGAGGTTTCGCCGGACCGGCGTGGGCCGGGCGGCGAGGTTTTGAAACGTACATTCAGGTTCATACGTCTCACACTCACCCAATGGCGACACACCGCCATCCAACTGGTTCACCACGGAGGAATCCGATGTCCCATGCCCGCTCACGCTACCTACTGACTCTGGTAGGGGCGCTCGCAATGATGATCGCCCTCGCCGGCTGCAAACACAAACCCGCGCCGACGCCGCCCGTACCGCCTGCGCCTGTCGCGCCGGCCCCGACCGTAACGCTCAATGCCAATCCGGACACCGTGCAAGCCGGCCAAAGCTCGACCCTGACCTGGAGTTCGACCAACGCCCAGCAGGTCCAGCTCAACGGCTCGACGGTGGACAATAACGGCTCGGAGACGGTCTCACCTGCCCAAACCACCACCTATGAGGTCGTGGCCACCGGCGCCAACAACCAGACGGCCAACGCCAGCGCCACGGTGACGGTGACGCCGGCGCCCGCACCGGCCCCAGCCCCTGCGCCCGCCGTTGTGCCACTGTCCCAGCAGTTCGCCCAGAACGTCGGGGATGCGTACTTCGACTTCAACAAGTCCGACGTCCGGGCCGACGCTCAGGAAACGCTGCAGCAGGACGCTACCTGGCTGAACGCCCACCCCAGCGTGGACATCATCATCCAGGGCCACTGCGATGACCGCGGCAGCGCGGAATACAACATGGGCCTGGGCGACCGGCGCGCTAATTCCGGCCGCAGCTACCTGATCCAGTTGGGCGTGGCTGCCAACCGCATCCAGACCGTCAGCTACGGTAAGGAACAGCCGTTCTGCACCGACAACACGGAGTCCTGCTGGCAGTCCAACCGCCGCGACCACGTCGTCATGGCAAATAACGGCAACCAATAGAGCGCCATCGCGCTTTGCGCCAATTCCCGGGGCGGCTTCGGCCGCCCCTTTTTTTTGCGCCCCGAGGGCCGTGGTCCTGGCGCTCGGAACCAGGCTGGCCACCCGCCTCGCCGCTGGTCGGCGGCGGAAAAGCCCAGTACAATTCGGCTTATGACCAAGAAGATGTTGGCCACGCTCCTGTTTCTAGTGGTGCTGGCCGCTCCCGCCTGGCCCGTCAACCGGCAAATCCTGGCTCTCCAACAGCAAGTCTCGCTGCTGATGACGGAAATACAGAATCTCCAGCACAGCTTCACCGCCAATGTGGCCACGCTGAAGACGCTGATGGGCCAGAACGCCGACAACATCAACAAACTGCAGTTGGCGCTCAACACGCTGCAGCACGCGGTGGATGCGCGTGGCGCCGACAACGGCCAGAATTGGCAGCAAGCCAATCAGCAGTTCCAGGCGATCACTCAGACGCTCAATGATCTGCAAGCACAGATCAACAAGGCCAACGAGGCCCTGCAACAGATTCAACAAGCGCAGCAAAACCTGCCCGCGCCGCAATCGCAGCCCACGACGGCCCCTACGGGTGGGACCAATCCCGCGACGCCCGGCAACGGGGCAGCGTCAGGGACGGCGCCGCCCTCCGGATCGGGGTCCGCCGCCGCGGCGTCCCCGACGCTGCCCGCGGCGCAGCTGTACCAAAACGCCATCTCCGATTACGTGGCCGGGTCCTACCCGCTGGCCGCCAATGAATTTGAAGAATTCCTGAAGAGCTATGCCAATGACGGCCATGCGCCGGAAGCGGCCTACTACCTGGGCGACATCCAGATGAAGGAGCGGCATTACCAGGCCGCCGTGAAGACGTTTGATTCCGTACTGAACAATTTCCCGGATCAAAAAGTCGCCGCCGGGGCGCAGCTCAAGAAGGCCTATTCCCTCATCGCCCTGCGGGAACGCAGCGCCGGCATCCGCGAGTTGCGCAACCTGATCCGCCATTTCCCGCGTTCGCAAGAGGCCCACCAGGCCCGGGAAGAGCTTGAGGCGCTCGGCGTCTCCGCCCGCTAAATCCGCCGTCGAGAGCCAGCAAGTGGCCAAGGCCGCAAGCCCGCGGGCGCGGGCGATGGAGTTCGCCCGGCGGTTTGGCCTGGCGCTGCCGATCCTGGAAGCGCCGATGGCGGGGGCCTGCCCGCCGGCCCTGGCCGCCGCAATCGCCAACGCTGGGGGCATGGGCGCGATGGGGGCGCTGCTGACGCCGGCGGATGGCATTGCCGCCTGGGTCGCGCGGTTTCGTGCCGCGAGTTCGGGCCCGTTCCAGCTCAATCTTTGGATTCGCGACCCGCCGCCGCAACGGGACGCGGCCGAAGAGGCTCGGCTACGGGCGTTTCTCGCCTCCTGGGGCCCGGCGATCGCCGCGGAGGCGGACGAAGCGGCGCTGCCGGATTTCGCGTCGCAATGTCAGGCACTGCTGGCGGCGCGGCCCACCGCAGTCTCCTCAATCATGGGACTGTTCCCCAAGCCTTTCGTCGCCCAGCTGAAGGCCGCCGGCATCGCTTGGCTCGCCACCGCCACCACCGTCGCCGAGGGCTTGGCGGCCGAGGCAGCAGGGGCCGAGGCGGTCATCGCACAGGGTTGGGAGGCGGGCGGCCACCGCGGCGCATTTGACGCCACCGCCGCCGAGGCGCAAGGAGTGGGCACACTCGCGCTGGTTCCGCGGCTCGCCGACCGGCTGCGCGTGCCGGTCATTGCCGCCGGCGGGATCGGCGACGGTCGCGGCGTGGCGGCCGCCCTCGTGCTGGGCGCGAGCGCAGTGGAGCTGGGAACCGCGCTGCTGCGCTGTCCAGAAGCGGGCATCCCGGCCGCGTGGGCCGACGGGCTTGAGGGGCTGGAGCCGGAGCAGACGCAACTCACGCGGGCATTTAGCGGCCGCCCGGGACGGGCGGTCCGCACCGCATACCTTCGCGCCGCCCACGCCCCCGGCGCGCCTGTGCCTGCTCCCTACCCCGTCCAGCGCAGCCTGACCGCGGCCATGCGCCGCGCCGCCATCCAAGCGGGCGACCTGCAACGGATGCAGGCCTGGGCCGGCCAGGCGGCGGCATTGGCCCGCGCAGAACCGGCCGCGCTAGCCCTGCGCCGCATCTGGTCCGAAGCCGAGGCCCTGTTGCCGTAAGCGGCCGGCACAACAGGGGGCTCCACGCCGGCATCTCATGGCCCATGCCGGAGAAACGAACGTTGGATCGCGTGCGCAAGGACCGCCGCGAGGGCAAGCCGGGCACCACCCAAGCGGGCGAGTTTGTGCGCGAAGAGTTCGACCACGTGCGCCGGGGCAAGCATGGCGCCAAATCCCGCCAACAGGCCATCGCCATCGGTCTCTCCAAGGCGCGGCGGGCGGGGGTGGCCATAGCGCCGCCCAAGGCCGCTAAGGCCAGCTCACGGACGCGAAAAAAAGCCCAGCAGGATCTGGCCAAGGGCCGCGCCACTGCGCGCTCCCGGGCTCCGCAAGCCAGCGGCCGCAGGCGCGCCAAAGCCGCCCGTCGCCAGGCGGCCTGAGTCTCCGTCGCCAACTGCGGGCCCACCCCGTCGCACCCCAAGGGCAGGTGGCGCGAAGGCGCGTCACCGAGCGCCCCTGAGGTATGCTTTGGCCATGCAGGCGGAACCCACGATGCAGTTCGCGGGGCATGCACTCGCGCGGTGGCCGGCCGCACTCCCGACCCGCCGCGAGGCTCACCGAAGCGCCCCGATTGAGTCCACGGGTCAGGCCACCCGCTGCGACCCCGCATGAGCGCGACACTCTTGGACGGGCGCCGCATCGCGGCGGAAATTCAAGCCGAGGCTGGCGAGCGGGCCCAAGCCCTGCGCCATGCTGGGCACCAACCGCGGCTTGCGGTGGTGCTGGTCGGGGATCATCCCGCCTCGGCCGTCTATGTCCGCGGGAAGGTGAAGGCCTGCGCCGAGTTGGGCATCGCTTCCGAACAGGTCTTGCCGACTGCGGACATTAGCACCAGCGGGCTGCTGGCGATCATCGCCGGCTTGAACGCCAATCCCGCCGTGGATGGCATTCTGGTGCAGTTGCCGTTGCCGGTGCAAGTGGACACGCGGCAGATTCTGTTGGCAGTGGACCCGGACAAGGATGTGGATGGCTTCCATCCCATGAACGTCGGCAACCTGGTGGCCGGGCGGCCGGGTCCGCGCCCCTGCACGCCGGCGGGCATTATCGAGTTGCTGCGCCGCAACCGTATTGAAATCGCCGGCAGGGAGGCGGTGGTCGTGGGCCGGAGCGACATTGTCGGCAAGCCCATGGCGCTACTGCTCCTGCAGGAAAACGCCACGGTCACCATTGCCCACTCCCGCACCCGCGATCTGGCCGACGTGTGCCGGCGGGCGGAGATCCTGGTCGCCGCGGTGGGTCAGCCGGGATTTCTGGGACGCGAGGCCATCCGCCCCGGCGCCATCGTCGTGGACGTGGGCATGAACCGCCTCACCGATGCCGCCGCGCTCGAGCGCTTCTATCCCGGCGACGAACGCCGGCGGGCGGTCTTTTCGCGTACCGGCTCGACGCTGATCGGCGATGTGGATCCGGTGGCGGCGGCGGCGGTGGCGGGCGCATTCACTCCAGTGCCGGGCGGCGTCGGACCGCTTACGATTGCCATGTTGATGGCCAACACCGTCGCCGCGGCCGAGCGCCATAGCCAGCGACGGCGGCCAGTCTAGGATGCGCCCCGCCATGCTGCGTGTCGGCCTCACCGGCGGGCTGGGAGCGGGCAAAAGCACCGTGGCCGGTTGGTTAAGCGAAGCCGGCATTCCGGTGCTCGATGCCGACCAGGTGGCACATCAGTTGCTCACGCCGGGCGCCGCCGGCGTGGCCCCGGTGGTAGCCGCGTTCGGCCCGGAGATGCTCGACGCCGCCGGCCATGTGGACCGAGCCAAGCTGGCTGCCCGCGTCTTTGCCGACCCCGGCGAACGCCGCCGTCTGGAGGCGATTCTCCACCCCCGGATCATTGCCGCAACGAACCAATGGCTGGACGAGATGGAACGGCAGGGCCATGCCACCGCCGTGGTTGAGGCCGCGCTGATTTTCGAAGCCGGCACGGCCCACCGCTTCGACCGCGTCATCGCGGTAGTCTGTCCGCCGGAGCAGAAGCTCGCGCGTTGGCTGCGTGCCGGCGGCAACCGCGCCGACGCCGAGGCGCGGTTGGCGGCGCAACTGCCGGACGCGGAAAAGGTCCGGCGCGCGGATTGGGTGGTTGAGAACGCGACAGATCTCGCCGACGCGCGGCGTCAGACGCAGGCGATCATCGCGCAACTGCTGGCGGTTCAGCTGCCCGATTCTGGACGGCCCCGCCGCTAGCGGGGCCTGCCGCCGAGCCTCTGCGGCCGGGCTTCGCCGGGGTTCCCAGCATGCAGCGGCGCAGGCTGGGGTGGGACGGCCGACAACGGACCCCCGCTGGCGCTCGGGGCGTCTCCAAGTTGCCGCGACGGTCCCAATCGGGCGCTCGTCCCGGGTGATCCTCAGCCCCAGCCTCTCAATGGGGCCGGCGGCGGGGCCGGCGGCGATGGCCGTCGCGACAGGCATCGGCGGGCAGCCATCGCCGGGATGAGTCCAACGGCAACGTTACTTCCGCGCTAGCTCCTTCTCCGCCAAGTACCAGTCATGCTTTTTCAGGCTGGCGTCGGCCGCGCGTTTTTCCGCGTCGGCCTGGGTCTGCGGCGGGGGCAGCACGATATTCTGCCCGCGCTTCCAGTCCGCCGGCGTCGAGACGCCATGCGCGTCGGTGGTTTGCAAGGCCTCGAAAACGCGCAGAATCTCATCCACGCTGCGGCCCGTAGATTGCGGGTAGTAGAGGATGGCGCGGATCACCTGTTTGGGATCAATGAAGAAAACGGCCCGCACCGGGGCGGTGTCGCTGGCGCCCGGATGGATCATGCCATAGGCCTGGGCGACGCGGGTGTCCAGGTCGGCGATCACGGGAAACGCCACCTTGACGCCGGCGTTCTGCTCGATGTTGCGCACCCAGGCGATGTGAGAATACACGCTGTCCACGCTGACGCCGATGGGCTGCACGCCGAGGGCTTGAAAATCTGGGTAGCGGCGGGCGAACTGAATGAACTCGGTGCTGCAGACCGGGGTGAAGTCGGCGGGATGGGAGAACAGCATCACCCATTTGCCCTTGTAATCGCTGAGGTGGATGACGCCCTGCGTGGACTTGGCCTCGAAGTCCGGGGCCGGCTCATTGATGCGCGGCAGCGTTTTGGGAGCGGCGCCATTTTCAATGCTCATGAGAAATCTCCTTCTTAAAATGAAAAAGCCCACCGGGTGGTGGGCCTGTTGGCGATTGGCTTCCGCCGGAGCGGAAGATGCGAGAAACGAGTCAGGCACACCGGGAGCGGAATGGATTCGGACAACAACACATCCGCGAGGCGCCCATGGGATTGATCATAACACGCCTGACCGCCTGCTCAGCGCAAGCCAAAATGCGGCTCAGCCGCCCGATTCTGGACGGCCCCGCCGCTCCACCCCAAGGCGTGTCGCTCCACCCCACCGCGCGGGAACCCCGAACCGTTTAGACCGGATCAGGCGGGTGCGGCCGCACCCGGGGCGAAGGCACCTAAGGTATGCTTTGGGGTTCCCATGGTGTGACTGCAACGGGAGATAGCGAATGGCGAGCATGTGGCGGCGGTGTGGGCAGGCGGCGGCCGCGGTGGCGGCAGTTGCTGCATTGGCGGCGGCAGTGGGCGCGGCGGCGCCCAGCGGCGGCGTCAGCCCCAGCCTCTACAAAGGCATGAAGTGGCGGCTGATCGGCCCCTTCCGCGGGGGCCGGGTAGAGGCCGTGACGGGCGTGCCCGGGCAGGCCGACACCTACTACTTTGGCGCTGTCGCCGGCGGCGTCTGGAAAACCACTGACGCGGGCGCCACCTGGCGGCCCCTGTTCGATCACGAGCCCACCCAAGCCATCGGCGCCATTGCCGTGGCTCCGTCCGATCCCAACGTCATTTATGTGGGCACGGGCGAATCCGACCCCCGCGGCGACAGCACTTACGGCGATGGGATGTACAAGTCGGTGGACGCCGGGCAGACCTGGACCCCCATCGGGCTGGAGCGCACCCGGCACATCGCCGCCATCGTGGTGGATCCGCGGAACCCCAACCGCCTCTGGGTGGCGGCGCTGGGACGGGTCTATGGCGCCAGCAGCGAGCGTGGCGTCTACCGCTCCGAGGACGGCGGCCGGACCTGGCAGCGCGTGCTCTACGTGAATGACCAGAGCGGCGCCACCGACGTCGCAATGGACCCGCGCAATCCGCGCATTCTGTTTGCCGCCCTGTGGCAGGTCCGGCGCTGGCCCTGGAAGCTGGTCAGCGGCGGCCCGGGCAGCGGCCTGTTCCGCTCCATGGATGGCGGCGCGACATGGACGCGAATCGCGGGCCATGGCTTTCCCGCCGGCGTACTGGGCAAGATCAGTGTCGCGGTCGCCGCCAATGGGCGGCGCGTCTACGCCCAAGTCGAGGCCCAGGAGGGCGGCCTCTATGCCTCCGAGGATTTGGGCCACCATTGGAAGCTGGTCAACTCCTCCGAGAGCTTCCGCCAGCGGGCCTGGTACTTTACCCACATCCTGGCCGATCCCGTGGACCCCAACACGGTCTACGAGATGAACGTGAATTTCTTCCGCTCCACTGACGGCGGGGAGATCTTTCACCGCATGCACGTGCCGCACGGCGACAACCACGCCATGTGGATCGCTCCGCACCACCCCAACCGGATGATCGTCGGCAACGACGGCGGCGCCACCATCTCGCTGACCGGCGGTCAGACCTGGAGTACGCTGGATAACCAGCCGACGGCCCAGTTTTACCACGTGGCGCTCGACCGCCGAGTGCCCTTCTACGCCTACGGCGCGCAGCAGGACAACTCCTCGGTGGCCATCGCCAGTGCCAGCAAGTGGGGCGCGATCACCGCCCGCGACTGGTATCCGGTGGGCGGCGGGGAAAGCGGCTACATCGCCCCGGACCCGCTGGATTATCACATCGTCTATGCCGGCGCCTACTTTGGCATTCTCACGCGCTTCAACCTGCGCACCGGCCTGGCGCAGGACATCTCCGTCTGGCCCGATGATCCGGACGGCCGGCCGGCGGCGGAACAGAAGCTGCGTTTCACCTGGACCGCGCCCCTGATCTTTTCCCCCGAAAACCCGCACGTGCTCTACACCGCGGCGCAGTACCTCTTCGAGAGCGCCGACGGCGGTATGAGCTGGCGGCAAATCAGCCCGGACCTGACGCGCAATGACAAGAGCAAGCAGGGACCGTCGGGCGGGCCGATCACCAAGGACCAGGCCAGCGCCGAGTATTACGACCTGATTTACACGATTGCGCCCTCCCCGCGGCGCGCTGGAGAAATCTGGATCGGCACCGATGACGGGTTCATTCAACTGACTCTGGACGGCGGCCGGACCTGGCGCAACGTCACCCCACCGGCGCTGCCCGCCTGGAGCAACGTCAGCCTGATTGACGCCTCGCCCTTTGACCCCGCCAGCGCCTACGCAGCGGTGAACGGGTACAAGAACGGCGACAAGCAACCGATGATCTTCATCACCCACGACTACGGTCGCACCTGGACCAAGGACGTCGAAGGGTTGCCCCGGGTCGGACCGGTGCGTGTGGTGCGGGAGGATCCGGTGCGCCGCGGCCTGCTGTACTGCGGCACCGAATCCGGCGTTTTCGTTTCCTTTAACGATGGCGGCAACTGGCAGCCGTTGCAGCTGAACCTGCCGCATGTGCCCATCCGTGACCTGGCGATTCAAAACGGCGAGTTGGTGGCGGCGACGCACGGGCGATCGTTCTGGATTCTCGACGACCTGAGCCCACTGCGGCAGATCCAGCCGGGCATGGCGGCGCGCGCCGTGTTCCTTTACCGGCCGGAAACGGCGTATTTGATGCACTTGCCGAGCGAGCATGTCCGGCCGGGGATGGCGGCCGGGCAGAACCCGCCCTCCGGCGCAGTGCTGGACTATTACCTGCAGGCGGCGCCGACGGCGCCGGTCCGGCTGGCGGTGTACGACGCGCGGGGCAAGCTGGTGCGGCGCTTCAGCAGCGTCAAGCACAAGGTACCGCCGCCCCCCAAGGACTTCTACGCCGAGCGCGCCAGGCCATCGCCGGTTTTGCCGGTGAAGGCCGGCATGAACCGCTTCGTCTGGAACCTGCGCGGGCCCCGGCCCAAGGCGATCCGCGACGCGATCTATGATGAGGGCAACTCCTTGGGCATCTCGATCTTGCCGGGCCAGTACAGGGCAGTGCTCACGGTCGCGGGCCACGACTACAGCCAACCGTTGACGGTAGAGCCCGATCCGCGGCATCCCGCAACGCTGGCGGCGCTAACGGCGCAGCACCGATTGATGGAGCAGTTGCGGGCCGGCGTCGCCGCCGATCACCAGGCGGTCTTCGGCCTCCAGGCGTTGCGCCAACAACTCACCGCTTTGCAGCGGCATCTGCAGGGCGATGCGGCGGCGGCGCCGGTCTCCGCCGCGGCCCAGCGGCTAGACGCTCAGGCGCTCCACTTGGAGCAGCGCTTGTACCAGTACCAGGCCACGGCTGGCGAGGCCATGCTGAACTACCCCATCGAACTCAACAGCAAGCTGGGCTATTTGGAAAATGCCGTGGACAGCGCCGAGACGGCGCCGACGGCCCAACAGCAAGCCTACGCCAAGGTGCTGCTCGGGCATTTGCAGCAGGCGCTGGCGCGCTGGAAGCAGCTCCAGATGCAGGAACTGGCGGCGCTGAACCGGCAGATCAAGGCGGCACATATTCCGCCGTTGTTTGTGCCGAAGGAGTAAAGGGGCCACAGCGCCGGGCGCGGCGGCGCAGGGCGCAGTCGGGCCGGCGCGCCGCGCCCCTGCCGCGCCCTCCCCTAGTGCATTCCCGCGGGCCCGCCGCCGGTGCGCGGCTTGCGCATGATCCACACCAGCGGCGAGATCAACAGGAACAGGATCGCCAGCAGGTAGAACTCGTCTCGGTAGCTAAGCAGTGCGGCTTGCTGCCGCAGTGTCCCGTACAGCATGGCCATCGCCTGCCGCGTGGCGGTATACGCGTCCACGCCCTGGGCCATGAAGCGGGCCTTAAGGGCCGCCAGCATCTGCTGCACGGCTGGCGTGTTGGCGGTGAGGCGGGAGCCGAGGCGCTCCTGATGAAACTGCTCACGCTGTGCGACCAGAAAATCCGTCACCGCGATGCCGACGCTGCCGCCGACGTTGCGCAGGAGATTGAACAGGCTGGTGGCGTTGCCCATGTCCTGGTTCGGAATGGGATCCATGGTCGCCGTGGTCAGAGGCACGAAGATAAAGGCTAGGCCGCTGCCCTGCATGATTTGCTGCCAGAAGACGTCCCACGGGTTGATCGCCAGGTTGAAGCTGGAAAGCACGAATAGCGCCATGCTGCCCACCAGCAGCCCCGCCATCAGCAGGCCGCGGGTGGACCAGCGGCGGCCGAGCAGGATGCCGCACAGGGGCATGAAGATCAGCGAACCGATGCCGCGGGCGCCGGTCCACAGCCCAGCCTGAAAGGCGGTGTAGCCGAGCAGCGTCTGCAAAAACAGCGGCAGCAGCACCAGGCTGCCGTAGAGCACGAAGCCCAGCACCGTCATGAGCAGCACGCCAGTGGAATAGGTCCGGTTCTGGAACACGCGGAGGTTGACGATCGGATGGTCCGTCAGCAGCTCACGAACGATGAAAACCGCCAGACCGATGAGCGCAACGGCGGTCAAGGCCACAATAAAGTGCGAGCCGAACCAATCCAACTCCTGGCCTTTGTCCAGCACGATCTGCAGCGCGGCGATGCCGACGGCGAGCAAGCCCAGCCCCCACGCGTCCACCTTGCTGCTGAGACGGCGGATGTAGGGGGGATCAAAAATGAACATGTACGTCATCGCCACGGCCACGATGCCGATCGGCACGTTGATGAAGAAGTCCCAGCGCCAGCTGAGCGTGTCCGTCAGGTAGCCGCCCAGCATCGGCCCCAGGATGGGGGCGACGACGATCCCCATGCCCCACACGGCCATGGCTTGGCCGCGCTTCTCGGGCGGAAAGGTCTCCAGCAACACCGCTTGGGAAATGGGCTGGAGCGAGCCCCCAAAGGCGCCTTGCAGCACGCGGAACAGCACCAGAAGCGGCAGCGTTGGCGCCAAGCCGCAAAGCATGCTGGAAATGGTGAAACCGCTCACGGCGACCATCAGCAGGCGCTTGCGGCCGAAATAGTTTCCTAGCCAGCCGGTGATCGGCAGGACGATGGCATTGGCCACCAAATACGAGGTCAACACCCAGGTGGACTGATCAATGGTCGCCGCCAGGCTCCCGGCGATGTGCGGCAGGCTGACGTTGACGATTGAGGTGTCCAGCACCTCGAGGATGGTGCTGAGCATGACCGTGGTGGCGATCAGCCACGGGTTCACCATCGGTCGGGACTGGGCGCTGGAGGCCATGAGTGCTAGACAGTGAGCCGGAAACCGCCGTCGGCGGACGGAAGACTAGTGAGCGCGGGTTACCTCGCCTTTTGCGCTCCCGGTCTTCCTATTTCCCCTTTAGCGCGTGAAGACCGTCACTTCCACCGACATGCCGGGGCGCAGCAGGGTTAACTTGGCCCTCTGGCCCTTGTCGAAGTACAGCTTCACCGGCACGCGCTGCACCACCTTGACATAATTGCCCGTAGCGTTTTCCGGCGGCAGCAGGCTGAAACTGCTTCCGGTGGCCGAGCCGATCGAGTTCACTGTCGCCTTCAGGTCCTCGTTGTAGGCATCTACGTGAACGCTGGCGCGTTCGCCGGGGCCCATGCCTTGCAGGACAGTCTCCTTGTAGTTGGCGACGACCCAGCGGTCCAGCCTCGGGTTGCCGCTCTCGACGATATCCAGGCCCGGCTGGCCCGGAGCGATGGCCTGGCCGACCTCAACGTGGCGATCGCCGATCAACCCCGACACCGGTGCCCGGACCGTAGTCCACTTGAGGTTCAGTTCCGCCTGCGCCACCGCCGCTTCCCGCAGCGCGACCTGCGCCTGGGCCTGGGAGGCGCGGGAGCGGCTGATCCGCACCTGCTGCGGGCCGGAGGCGGCGCGCCGTAGCTCCGCCAGCGCCTGCTCGACCTTCCCCTGGGCCACCGAGACCCCGGCGCTGGCCGCCGCTACCGTATGCTGGGCCGCCGCCTGGTCCGCTTGCGCCGCTCGCACTGCGGCCCGCGCCGCGATGGCCCCGGTCGCCGCTTGGGTGTAGCGCTGACGGCTGACCTCGTTCTTGGCCACCAAGGTCCGGTAGCGGCGGGCATCACTAATCGCGCGCACGGCATTGGCTTGGGCCTCGGCTACCGCCGCCTGGGCCGCCTGGGCGCGGGCCTGCGCCAGGGCCAGGTTCTGCTCCGCCTGATCCTCCGCCGCGCGGGCGGTGATCAATCCCGCCTGCGCGGAGCTAATGGTGCTGCGGCTGGAGGTCGCTTGCACCGGCACGCCGACGTTGGCGCCCGCCGCGCCGGCCTCCGCCGAGGCCAAATCCGCCTGGGCGTGCTGCAGCGCCAACCGGTAGTCGCTGGGGTCCAGGGAGAAGAGCACCTGGCCCGCCTGCACGTACTGGTTGTTTTCGACATCCACCTGGGTGACGGTGCCGGCTACCCGCGGCGAGATCGGATCCACGTGCGCTTGGATCTCCGCGTCGTCCGTGCTGGCGCGCCCGCGCAGGAAGAAGAACCAGCCGGCGATCACCGCCGCGACGATCACGAGGACGACAATGAGAATCCGCCGCTTGGTCCCGGGACTGATGCCGCGCTTGGCCGCCGGCGCGGCTGGGGTCGCGGCGGGCTGGCCCGCCGGCGCGGCGTTGGGGGGGGCGGCGGCCGGCTGCTGCGAGGGTTCAACGTGCGTGGGCATTACTTGGCTCCTTCCAAGAAGCTGGGGTAGGCGGCCTGCGCCACGCCCAGCGCCTGCGCCATTTCGATCTTGGCGGCGTTAAAGCTGTACAAACTGGTGATGTAGTTCTCCTCAGCCACCGCCACCTCCTGCTCCGCTTCCACTTCCTCGAGGTTGTCGCCCACCCCGGCGCGGAAACGATCGCGGGCCAGCGTCAGCTCCTGCCGCGCCAGGCCGCGGGCCTGCTCGGCCACGTGTACCTGCTCGCCGGCGGCGCGGACATCCAACAGGGCCGAGCGCACCTGCTGGCCGATCGCGGCGCGCAGATCGGAGGCCTGGTCCCGCGCCCGCTGCAAGCGGGCACGGGCGGCGATCTCGGCGGCATGAATGGCGCCGCCTTGGAAGACCGGCAGGTTCAACTGCCCGGCAATCGTAAAAGTCGGGTGATTGCTGTTGATCCGGTTGCCGATCGTGCCCCAGTTGCCGCTGAAATCTAGCGTCGGAAGCCGCTGGTCCCGGGCCGAGGCCACCGCCAGCCGGGCCGCCCGTACCGTCTCGTGCGCCGCCCGGTAGTCCGGGCGCGTGCGCAACGCCTCCTGCAGCGCCTGATCCACAGTGAAGGCGGGCGCCGGGGCCAAGGGGATGGGCTGCGCCAGGCGGAACACCTGACCCAGCGGCAGCCCGATAGCCCGGGCCAGCGCCAGCTTCTGCTTCGCCCAGTCATCCTGCTGGACGATGACGCTCTGCCGTTCCCGGTCGCGCTGCACCTTGGCCCGCACCACGTCCAAAATGGAGACGGTGCCGGCGCGATACATATCTTCGGACTGGGCCAGCGCCTGTCGTGCCGTCCGCAGTTGCGCCTGGGCGGCGGCGACGCGGCTGGCGTCGGCACTCGTCAGCAGATACTGGTCCGCCACCGCCATGACCACCAG
The DNA here is from genome assembly GCA_050746205.1 of Terriglobales bacterium. Taxonomy (GTDB): domain Bacteria; phylum Acidobacteriota; class Terriglobia; order Terriglobales; family SCQP01; genus JAKAUF01. Next base: position 17,090 of record JBOGKW010000061.1, read on the forward strand.
GTTCCGCGCCTGCTGGTAGCTGTAGGCGGCGGCGGCCTGGCTGGCGCCGGAGGAGCGGAGGGTTTCAATGTCGCTCACATTCAGCACCGGCACATCGAGGTACCCCCGCGCGTCAAAAACCCGGAAGGGCCCGACGATTTGCGGAAATCCGGGAAAACTGAAGCCGAAGGCCGCCAGGTTCTCCTTGGTCTCCTCGTCGCCCACGCTGGCCTGCACTTTGGGCAGCACCCCGGCCAGCGCCTGCCAGCGCTGGGCGCGGGCCTGCTCCGAGGCGGTGGAAGACAGCAGCACCGCTAGGTTATTGCGCAGGCCCATTTGGATGGAGGCGTTCAGGGTGAGCGCAACCGTTCCCGGATGCGCCTCTCCCCGCGCGACGCCGCCCATCACATTCGACTCCGGCTGTGGCGGCGCGTACACGGTCGGCGCCGTGGTCGGGGTATAGGCTGGCGCCGCCGGCGAAGGTGGGCCTTGGGCCAGGAGCGGCGCCGCCGCCAGCGGCGCGCAGGCCAGCACGGCCAGCGCCAGGCGGCTCGGGTGGCGCCGGCGCCACCGCGGGGCGACGCACGGAAACGGGCTCTTTGTGGCCGTGCCTTTCATCGCTCTCCTTGGGCAGTGGCGCCCTCCGCCCGCACTCCGCGCCAAAACAAATCGAAGATGAACTGCTCTAGATCGAAGCGATTTTCGTGCATGCCCAGGAGCTTGAGCGAGACCGTGCTCTTGACCAAATCCATCAGCGCAAGAGCGGTCTCCAACGGCGGCACCGGGCGCAGC